>JADDQD010000071.1 GCA_016781555.1 Pseudomonadota bacterium
TCGAAGCAAACGGGCGCGTCGACAAGGCAGTCGACGGGACGCCTTTGAGCTTTCCAGGCGTCCTGCTCGATGTGGAGGAACGGCGCCGGACGGAGACGGCACTCCGCGCCAGCGAGGAGTTCAATCGCCGCGTGCTTGCGAGCTCGGCCGATTGCATCAAGGTGCTCGGTCTCGACGGGCGGCTCGAGTTCATGTCTGAAGGCGGTTTAGGGGTCATGGAAGTCGATGATTTCGACTCCGTACGTGGCGCCTTCTGGCCAGAATTCTGGCACAGCGATGGCAACCCGAAAGCCTTGGCGGCAGTTGAAGAAGCAAGGAGTGGCGGCACCGGTCGCTTCCAAGCCTTCGGGACCACGATGAAGGGGAGCCCGCGATGGTGGGACGTGGCGGTGACACCGATCAACGACGGCAAGGGCCGCCCTGAAAAGCTCCTCTCCGTGTCACGCGACATCACTGCCACGATGGAAGCCGAAGCCGCTCTTCGCGAGACATCCCGCAGGCTCGACGCCATCCTGAACAACACGCGTGAGGCAGTGTTCCTGATGGATGACCGGCAGCACTGCGTTTACGCCAACGCTGCAGCCGAGAAGCTGACCGGCTACCGTTTGGAGCAGATGCAGGGGCGGCCGCTGCACGACGTGATACACCACAAAAAGCCCGACGGATCTCACTACCCCCTCGAAGAGTGCCCAATCGACCGCGCCTTCCCTGAGCGCGCACAGATGAGTGGAGAGGAGCTGTTCGTCGCACCGGATGGCTCCCTCTACCCGGTCGGGTTCACTGCGAGCCCGCTGCTTGATGACCGGGGCAAGCCAATCGGCACCGTCATCGAAGCGCGCAATATTGCCGAGGAGAAAGCTCGCGACGAGGCGCTGCAGGAACAGACGCGCACCCTGGAAACCCTGAACCGCACGGGAGCCGCGGTTGCAGCTGAACTCGACCTGGAGCGTGTGGTGCAAACCGTGACGGACGCCGGCGTCGAGCTGACGGGGGCGCAGTTCGGTGCTTTCTTCTACAATGTCCTGAACGAGGCCGGCGAAGCCTTGATGCTGTACACACTGTCGGGTGCCGACCGCTCGGAATTCGAGAGCTTCGGCCTGCCGCGTGCGACAGCCGTGTTCAAACCCACCCTTGATGGTGAAGGGGTGATACGCTCCGACGACATCCTTGCTGACGAGCGCTACGGCAAGAATGCGCCGCACCAGGGCATGCCCAAGGGGCACCTGCCAGTCCGCAGCTATCTTGCCGTTCCCGTGACCTCACGCTCGGGACAGGTAATCGGCGGCCTGTTCTTCGGCCATCCGCAGCCCGGACAATTTACTGAACGGCACGCGGAATTGATGGCCGGGATCGCGGCCCAGGCCGCCATCGCCATCGACAACGCCCGCCTCTACCAGGCTGCGCAGCGCGAGATTGATGAACGCCGCCGCGCTGAGGAACGGCTTCGCCAGTTCAACGAGAGTCTGGAAGAGCGCGTAGCCGAAGAGATTGCAGAGCGGACCAAAGCCCAGGAGGCGCTGAGGCAGGCGCAGAAGATGGAGGCGGTCGGCCAATTGACCGGCGGCATCGCGCATGACTTCAATAACCTGCTGACCATCGTCACCGGCAACATCGACATGGCGGCACGTGCGATCGATGCGAGTGGCCAACCTGACCCGCGCGCCCAGCGGGCTCTTGGGAACGCGCTCAAGGGCGCCGAACGTGCCGCTGCACTCACCCAGCGGCTCCTTGCCTTTTCACGCCGCCAGCCGCTCTCGCCCAAATTGCTCGACCCGGATCGATTGGTGGCGGGCATGTCCGACCTCCTCAACCGCGCATTGGGCGAGACCGTGAAGCTTGAAATCGTCTCAAGCCCCGGACTGTGGCGCGTCGAGGCAGACCCGAACCAGCTCGAAGCTGCTATCTTGAACCTGGCGGTCAATGCCAGAGACGCCATGCCTAGAGGTGGGACGCTCACCATCGAGAGCGCGAACGCCCGACTGGATGAATCCTATGCTGCCGAGCACGCGGAGGTGGCGCCCGGGCAATATGTGGTCATCGCTGTCACGGACACGGGGCTCGGCATGTCGAAGGAGACGGCTGCCCGCGTGTTTGAACCCTTTTTCACGACCAAAGAGGTGGGTCGCGGTACCGGACTTGGACTTTCGCAGGTCTATGGCTTCACCAAGCAGTCCGGAGGCCACGTCAAGATCTACTCGGAAGAAGGACGCGGCACGAGCGTCAAGATCTACCTGCCGCGCCTCATCAACGATGTGCAGGCCGAGGAGGAAGCGGCGAGCACCAGCATCGAGAGGAGCCGGGCTCAGGAGACGATCCTGGTGGTTGAGGATGACGACGACGTTCGCGGCTACAGCGCCGAGTGCCTGCGCGAGCTGGGCTATCAGGTCATCGAAGCACGTGACGGGCCCAGCGCCTTACGCATTCTCGATCGCGAGGAGCAGTGGATCGACCTTCTGTTCACCGACGTGGTGATGCCGGGGATGACCGGTCGAGAGCTGGCAGATCAAGCGCGAGAAAAGCGGCCGGACCTGAAGGTCCTCTACACGAGCGGCTACACCCGCAATGCCATCGTACATGGGGGGCGGCTGGATGAAGGCGTCGACATGATCGGCAAGCCTTTCACCTATGCAACGCTTTCAGAGAAAGTGGCGGACGTTCTTGAGAAAGGTCGTACTGGACGGGTGCTTTTAGTCGAGGAGGACTCCACCCTGCGAATGTTCGCGGTGGAAGCGCTGGTCAGCGTCGGTTACGCGGTCGACGAAGCAGCGAACGCGGCCGAAGCTTTGGCGCGCGTTCGCGCGGCTCGGGGGCGCTACGATGCTGTCGTGCTCGACGCCCGCCTCTCGGGGCAAACGGGAGATACCGTAGCCGCCGAGCTACGCGCACTCCACGCCGACCTCCCGATCTTGCTGGCTATCGGCGAGCACGCCGTTGAACTCTTCAGTCGCATCGCGGGTGACCGTTGCACGGCGGTGATCACGAAGCCCTTCAATGCCGCCAAGCTTAGAGGCGCACTGGAGGCACTAGGCGCCCGATGTCGCCCGCCAGACAGCCGAGAGCAGCCATGCTGAAGTCCCCCTTCGAGGCAGCTCGGCAACTTAGCGGGGATTTTTTCCAAGCAATTGCTCACAGGCGCTTGTTAAGCCGGCGGCGGTTCCTGCTCACCTTGGCAGCGGATATTTGAACGCCGCATGGAAGGAAACCGAGCGGCGGCCGAAGCGCAGCCTATGCGGATTTGAAAGCCCTGATGCTACGCCAGTGGCGTCGTGGGCCGAAAAGCGCTGGTGGCGCCAGCCGCAGTGAAGTGCAAAAGAGCCGACAACATCGAACAGGAGGCAATCGATGAGCGGAGACGGCGTGACCCGGCGGGGGATATTGGGGGGAGGTGTGACGGCCGCATCCCTCGCACTGGCGGCCAGCCCGGCGGCTGCGTTGTTGCAGGCGCGCGGCGCCGCCCGCGCGGCCGGTCAGCGGATGCCGAACGGCCTCGAACTCCCCGCCACCCCGCCGCGGCGCAAGCGGCCGGACAGCGTCGGCTTCGCCATCGTTGGCCTTGGCAATTACGCGCTCAACCAAATGATGCCCCGGTTCGCAGAGGCCGAGCGAGCGCATGTTGCAGCCATCGTGTCGGGCAACCCGGACAAGTTGCAGCGCGTGGGCGACGCCTATGGCGTCCCGCAGGATGCGCGCTACTCCTACGAGACGTTTGCCAACATCGCTTCGGACGATCGCATCGACGCAGTATATATCGTCCTGCCGAGCGGCCTCCATGCAGACTGGACCATCCGAGCCTTTGCAGCCCGTAAGCACGTCCTCTGCGAGAAGCCCATGGCGCTCTCCGGTGCTGAGTGCGAGCGTATGATCGCGGCAAGCGGCCGTGCCAACCGGAAGCTGATGATCGCCTATCGTTCGCACTTCGAGCCGTACAACCTCCAGGCCATGGAGCTGATGGCGCAAGGTGCCGTCGGGCAGCTTCGGCTGATTCGAAGCGAGCAGTCCTATCGAATGGGTCCGACGAGCCCGAGCCAGAATTGGCGGGCGAACCGCGCACTGGCGGGAGGCGGTCCGCTGGAGGATTATGGGATCTACGGCCTCCAGGCCGCCCTTTATCTGGCGCGCGAGATGCCGGAGAGCATCAGCGCCACCGCCTTCCGACCCGGGGCCGACCCCCGCTTCGGGGAGATATTCGCCCATGTGTCCTCACAATTGCGATTCCCGTCCGGCGCCATTGCACAGCTTGCCACATCCTATGACTCGTCAGGGATCAATTTTGTCGACGTGCGCGGCACCACTGGAGCGCTGATCATGGACCCGGCGACCAGCTATTCCGGCCAGAAGATGAGGCTGGAAGGCCGCGACCGTCGCGAATTCACGCCGGGCGATCCCAGCGTCCAATTCGCGCGCCAGCTCGACCATTTCGCCGATGCGATACGGGGCGGTACTCGGATCAGGACGCCTGGCGAAATGGGCCTGCGGGACCTGCGCCTGTTCGAGGCGATATACGCATCCGCGGCGGCTGGTCGGACGGTCAAGTTGAACCCCGATGGCACGATGAGGAGCTGAGGCGCTCGCGGCTTCACTCAAGGCGCTCCGCGTAACCCAATACCGGCTTGGGGGTGAAAGCCGAAGAACTGCTTTACCGCTCCAGCCGCCTCAAAGCACACGGCCCGCATGCGGCCACCAGCGGACGTCTTTGCACCAATCAAGACGCTTATGGCTGCAGATCAGCGTCCTCAGAGCAGATGCTCCTTTGAGAGAAGCGCTGTTTCTGCCGCGAACAGAAGTTCACGAAAAATAATCGCCCCGCCTGTGCAACCCCAGGCGGCCTCGGGGATTGCCAGCGTCCATGGCCGACATCCTTTTCAAAAGCTTCTACATGGCGGGCTTCGAATGCTCGTCCCACCGCCGCCGCAGCGACGGTGTCCGCCTTGATCTGATCGCCAGCACCGGCCATGATCGGCTCGTCCGGGAGGATTATCGTAGCTGTGCGCAGCATGGGCTGCTCACCGTCCGCGACGGCCTGCGCTGGCACCTGATTGAGCGGGAGCCGGGCCGCTACGACTGGTCGAGCTGGCTACCCATGCTGGAAGCGGCAGTCGAGTGCGGATTGCAGGTGATGTGGGACCTCTTCCACTACGGCTCGCCCGACCATCTCGACCAGGGGAGCCCGGAGTTCATCCTTTCCTATGCCCGCTTTGCGGCGGAGGCGGTACGAATGCACCGCGAGGTGACCGGCACGGCCGCGATCGTCTGTCCCTTGAATGAGATCTCCTTCCTCAGCTGGGCAGCGAGGAATGGTGTGTTCCCTTCAATCGGGCCCGAGGAGGGGGGTTGGCTGAGCCGCCATTTGGTGTCCACCGCGGTGGCGGGCATGCGCGCGATGCGCGAGGTCGATCAGGATTGCCGCTTCATCTGGGCGGAGCCGCTCATCAACGTGCTTCCGAAGACTCCCGCCGATGCCGAGGCCGCAGAGGCCAAGCGGCTCAGCCAATATCATGCATACGAGATGCTGAGCGGCCGCACCGCGCCCGAGCTCGGCGGATCGCCGGAATGGCTGGATGCGGTTGGCATCAACTTCTACTCGGACAATCAATGGTATCTGGACGGCTCGACGGTCCCGCTCGGCCATCGTGATTACCGCCCGCTCGCCGACATGCTGGTTGAGACGTATGAGCGCTATGGGCGTCCGCTCCTCATCACGGAAACCGGGGCCGAAGGCTCCGCCCGTCCCGCTTGGTTCCACTATGTCTGCGACGAGGTGCGGGACGCGATCCGACGGGGCGTTCCAGTGGAGGGCGTCTGCCTTTACCCCATCACCAGCTTCCCCTGTTGGGATGACCAGCACCAAAGGCAGTTCGGCCTCTTCACCGGCCCAGGCCCACACGGCAAACGGGACGTCTATGCCCCGCTGGGTGCGGAGCTGTACCGCCAGCAGGAGCTGCTCGAGCGCGAGTGCAGTCCCGAAGTCCGGCACGCTGCCGCCCGCTAACTCCAGGTTAAACCAGCGGATGACTGATACAGCATTCCTAGCCATCCCCGGATTTTATGGCCGGAAGGCAAGTTCCCAGTGGGGCGGCAAAACGCGGAGCCAAGGCCCGTCAGCATGGGTGGTTCGATACCGGGTAAACTGCGAGAGGATCGGAAAAGGGGAGTGTTCGCTTACCTGGGGGAAAGCTTGCAAGCAGACAGTCCGCTTCCGGTCAGAAGACGACGTGGGGCAGGGGCCAATTGCGGACGTTGGCGGCGGCCGGCGAGATTGCCGGAACCAGACGTTCGTTCAGGCAGAGGAGCTACCGTTTACGATCCATGCGGGCGTTGCTAAGTTCCGGAGAGGGAGAGTAAGTAGCGCGGATCTTGCTTTCGACCCATTGCAGCCATTCCGGTGGGGGCTAAGCTATCCACTTTCCATTGTGGGCATGTTGCCCGAGGACGCCCGCACTGGCTGATTCACAAACAGGGATCGCGAACCCGCGAGTTGGCGGCGATCGGCGCTGGCTGGTGGTGATGGCCACTATGACGCTGGTGGAGTTCGTATGGTGGGCACTTGTCTGGCGTGCCGGCCTCGCGCCCTTTCCGTTGGTGATTACCTATCTAACGCTGGGTTTTGCCGGACTTGCCGCAGCTCTCGTGCTGCGCACGGCGACCCGCCGCCGCTCCAAACGGTCCTCCGCCGCAAGCGTTGTGACGGGCACCATTCTGGCCGGCATCGGCGGCAGCTTCTTTCTGCCGCTCAAATTCGCGATTCCCAAGCAGATACCCTTCTGGCTGGACGCTCCGCTTGCTGCGGCTGAAAGAAGCCTCTTCGGCGCAGATCCGTGGCTCCTTCTGAATCATCTGCTTGGCTGGGCGCTGCTGCCGGTCGACGCGCTCTATGCACTATGGGTGCCGGTGCAGTTGCTGATTCTGTTCACGGTTATGCTGGAGCCCCCATCAGCCACGAAGTCGCGCGCCCTGATCGCCTACAGCATCGCCTGGTTCCTGCTCGGCGTGGTGGCGGCCACGATGCTCTCTTCGGCAGGCCCGATTTTCTACGACCGCGTGTTCGGTGGCAGCGAATTTGCGCTGCTCGGAGAAACGCTCCGCGCGCATGGCGCCTCGACGGCGATAACGCAGTCGGACATGATGTGGTCTGCTCTGACGAGCGGCAATCTCGGGCTGGTTATGGGAATTTCCGCCGTGCCGTCGCTTCACGTCGCGATCAGCCTTTGGATATTCCTTACGGCTCGCACCATGGCTCCCCGCATGGCCAAGTGGGCGCTTATCTATTTCATCTTCATCTGGCTGGCGTCGGTCCAGCTGGGTTGGCACTATGTCAGCGACGGCGCCGTGGGTGCAATTGGCATGCTGTTGATTTGGGCGATTGCGGGTATTGTGGACCGGGTGCTTGACCGCCTCTTTGAAACAGGCCCCGATGGTCGTGACAGTCCCCATCGTGGCTCTCCTTCCGGCTCACCGCAGATATCCTGCGGAGGGGGTGGAGAGCCGTCCATGTTATCAAGTGCGGACAACCCGCCGCGCAGCCGCGCGTCCGCTATGCGCCGACCTTGGTCGCTCAAGGACTGAATGTTGGAGCCCGGAAGCGGACGTTCGTTCAGGTGGCCGGGCGGTTGCCCATCGGCTCGCCGAGACGCACCGGCCGTTCCGGTGCCCAGTGTTCGTTGAAGACGATTGTGTTCTGCCTGAATAACATCACGATCGTCGAGCCAAGAAGGAAGCGGCCCATTTCTTCGCCCTTTCTCAACAGGATGTCTTCGTCAGCATAGGTCCATTCGGACACCTTGCCCGTGCGCTTTGGGTTGACCACGCCGTGCCAAACGGTTGCCATGCTGCCAACGATGGTGGCACCCACCAGCACCATCACGAACGGGCCGTGTTCCGGCGATTCAAACACGCACACCACACGCTCGTTGCGCGCGAACAGGTTCGGCACGCCGCGCGCGGTGGTCGGGTTCACCGAGAACAAAGCACCCGGCACGTAGATCATGCGTGTGAGCTTGCCGTCGCAGGGCATGTGCAGGCGGTGGTAATCCTTGGGCGACAGGTACAGGTTGGCGAAGCTGCCGTGGCGGAACTGGGCCGCAAGCGCCGTATCGCCACCAACCAATTCGGTAGTGCTGAAGCGATGCCCCTTGGCCTGGAGGATATGATGGTCGTCGATCGCGCCGAATTGGCTGATCGCCCCGTCCACCGGGCAGATGAAATCGGCCGCTGCTAAAGGCCGCACGCCGGCTTTGAGCGGCCGGGTGAAGAAATCATTGAAGCTCTTGTAGCTCCGGATCTCTGCGTTCTCGGCTTCGTTCATGTCGACGCCGTATTTGCCGACAAACCAGCGGATCAGCCGGGTTGTGAACGAGCCTCGCTGCGCTCCGGCGACGCGGCCGGCGAAGGTGGTCAAACGCTGCTTGGGCAGCAGGTACTGAAGCAGGATTTTCACGCGATCGGACATCGTAACCTCGAAACGGAAACATCGCTGTCGTAATGCACTTGATGCGCCCCTTGGAACCGGGATTATCTGCGCCGATAAGTCATCAAGTCGCGCCAGCCGAGTTGGAATAGAAGCCTGACCGAGATTGTCGTATCTTCCTCGGTTCAGGAGCTGATGTCCGCCTCGCCTTGGTGGCACTCCAAAGCGGATGCTCCGCATTCGGCCAAGCGCGGGCACTCAGTGCCCATCACATACCGGTCCAGTGGAAGCCCCGCAGCGCTTCACCACGATGAACAGCCTTAGCGGCCGGTGGACCCCCCACGCCTGAGCCGCAAGCGCCGGAATCGAAGGCTGCGGCTTGATCTTTCCCGCAGCACTCGGTCACGACGCATAGTGAATGTAGCCAGCCAGAACATGTAGGCGAGCATCGAAAGGATAAGGATTGGGAACGCATACATCATCAAACGCAAACTCGGTCTTTGGCCGAGCGGTTCCCCCTTGGGTGTTCACATCCTTTGCTACCGTCGGCACGAACCGAAGCCAGTCGTTCCGTTGGAGGCCCGCTCGGGGACCGCCGGTGCCCGGCCGAAGCCCGGAGTGCCCTGCCGGAGCAGCTCGGCTCCCCTGGAACATGAACGCGAACACCTCGTTGGGTAGGCATGACCGAAGTCCAGCTCTGGAGCATAGGGATCGCAGCCCTGTTCACCGTGGTGCTGGTGGCGGTGATCAGCATTCGTCGGCGCAAGCAGCGGGCCGACGACAGCGGGCATATCGTTGTCGACATGGTGGTGCCGAAGGCCCCTGACGGGAGCAACGCACCCGACAGTCAAAGACCGCTCGGCTGAAGCGGCTCCATGGAAACGGGGCCCGGTGAGGCGGATCGCCTCCCCGAGCCCCAATATGTCCAAGAACTTGATATGTCCAAGAACTTGGCTGGCCGCCCGCCCCGTCGAACTCAGCTGTAGAAGATGTGGATACCGATCCGAGCAACGCGGGTGAGGCGGCGGCCCCATGATGGTGCCACGTAGGAGGCGTGATACCATAGAACGTTGGGTGCGATTGCATCCGCGAGCTGCTTGCGGGCGATGTCAGCCACCGCCACGGCTTCGCGCCAGGCTTGGCTGGTCCGGTTAACCGGCGGAAACTTGCCGCCGCGAATGAAGGAGAATTGCGCCGGCTGCGTCACCACGCCGCAGATGGTTGAGGGGTAAAGGCCCGAAGCAGCGCGGTTCAGGACGACTTCGGCGACGGCCAGCCGGCCTTCAAGCGTTTCGCCGCGGGCTTCGAAGTAAACTGCCTTTGCCAGGCATTCCTGCTCGCCGTCCTGGTTGCCGTAGTCGACGAACGCAATCACGAGATCACGTAGCGGCCGGCGCTGCTGGGGAGCGGCGGAAACCGGGGGGACGGGCTGCGCGACCGGAGTTGCGAGAACCGGAGTGGTCCCGCCCGGAGCCGGCGCGGTGTTCGCGATGCTGGCAGTTTCGGCTTGGCCGATGCCGGGAACCGAAGCCGGCGGAACTATTGCTGGGAGAGAAGCCACCGAAGCCGTGACAGCTGCCAACGGAGTGGCTTCTGCTTCAGCGGCCAGTGACGGAGCGGCCGTAAAGGCCGCAAGCATGGTGAACGCCGCGGCGAAGCCGCCGGCGCGGAATAATCCGAACATCCCAACCCTGTTTTTGTGCGGTCGGCTGTCACGAACCCAAAATGCGGTTCGCTCTTGCCCCCCGTCTTGCGTGCCGGCCGCTTCTGGCGCCAGCCCCGCTCCCGCTTCAAAGTACGTGGAGAGAGGTGACTCGGACCGTCCGGGGAGTCAAACGAAGGCAGACAAACGCGCGCCGAGCGGTTGGCCCTTCGCGGTGGATGGAGGGAACTTTTCTCTTAACCCAGTTTATCAACGACTTGCGTTAACGGTTGAGCGGCTGGGAGTGAGAATCGAGTCCGCAGGCGAGCCTACCTGCCACGTTCGTTCCCGGTTTGGAAGAATTCTGAGTTGCACCAGCAGGGTAACCAGGCCCTTTTCCTATGGTGGATGCGTGGTCCGTACCGGCAGTCGTGAAGTGAACCCCGGTGCTGGTCGCTCGGACAGCACCGGGGTCACCGCTCGTCCCCTGGGCAGCGAGAGCGAGCAACTCCTTTTAGCGCGCCATTCCTTAGCTGGAGGTAAGCGCGGTCGGTAAACGGATGCACAGCCATTCCGGCTTGCGCCCAAGCCATTGCTCTCAGTCTCGGACGTGCTCGGGCTTGTTCTTTCGCTCCGTCGAGGCGAGCTCTTCGAGCTGCTTTTCGGTCATCGACTCCACCATCGATTTGGAAGCCCCTTTGAGCTTGCTCTTCGGCGCATCCCCGCGTTTGGCTGCCAGGGCAGCGCCGGCGGCTTTCTGCTGGGCTTTGGATTTGGCAGGCATTCCCTTCTCCTTGGCACCTTCTCCTTGGCTGCCGCATCCGAACTCCCCGGAAAAGCGGGTTGTTCCTGGTCGGGCCCTGCGGCTAAGGCGGCGGTCCGGACGCCTGGAGAGCGAGAAATGGACGAAATTGAGTGGTGGGAATTCGATACGCCGGCAGAAATGGCCGAGCAGGCCGCGGGCGATATCGGCTTCGTCATCGAGAGCGCAATCGCGGCGCACGGTGGCGCTCGGATCGCACTTCCGGGGGGCAGCACGCCAAAGCCTATCTTCAAGGCGCTGCTCAAGTCCAAGACCATCGCATGGCCTAAGGTCACCATCGTCCCCACCGACGACCGCCTGGTGCCGCTTGCTGACCCACTCAGCAATTACCGGATGCTGGAGGCTACATTCCGTCCGGTCGGTGCGGACGTCATCTCCCTTGTCGATGAAGCCGCTCTCCGAGACAGCGCGGAAGCAGGCAGGCTTGCTGACGCGCGCCTCGCTCTCCTGCAGTGGCCGCTGGACCTAGTCTGCCTCGGCATGGGAGCCGACGGGCACACTGCGTCGATCTTCCCCGGGCCTGACCTCGACAAGGCGCTGTCAGGTCCTCGCGAGCGGCGCGCAGTTGGCGTCAGGCCGGATCCGTTACCGCCGGAAGCCCCAGTCGAGCGCGTAACTCTCACCGCTGCTGCGATAATTTCGGCCCGAGCCATCATGATCGCGATTTCGGGTCCCGAGAAGCGACGCGTCCTCGAGCAGGCAATTCAGGAGGGGCCGCTTTCGAAGGCACCTATCGGGCGACTCATCGGCGAGATCGAGACCGCAATCGACATCTTGTGGAGCGCCCAATAATCGACGCTCGAAGCGTCGTTCGCGCAGTCTAAGCCAGTTCCTCGAGCTGCAGGGCACGCAGCAAAGCCAGCCGCGCGTTTTCGAGCTCAGCCCACAAGTCCGGCCTGAGCAGGTCCTCCGGCGCAATTCGATCTGGCCAATGCTGATCGATCGTGGCTGCGATCCGGTCGATCTTGGCCGCATCGGCCGTGAACCGCGGATCAACCGTTGCTGGATCCGCTACCACGCGCAATCTCAGGCAGGCTGGACCGCCGCCATTGGCCATGGACTGGCGAACGTCGACGACGAGCAGCTTCCGGATCGGGCCGTTTCCCGCCACCATATCCTCTAGCCACTTCCAAACGCTGGGGGTCTCCCGCGCTTCCTCGGGAAGGATGAGCGCCATGGCTCCGTCTGGCAGGGTCACGAGCTGCGCGTTGAAAAGGTAGCTCTTGATGGCTTCATCGAGGCTGACGGCGCTTGCCGGCACTTCCACGATCTGGACTTCCGGCAGCAGCCGCTTCAGCTCCGTGTAAAAATCAACCTTGTTCTCGAACGCCTGTTCATGCGCGAACAGCACATTCTCATTCGCCACCGCCACCACGTCGTTGTGGAACGCGCCGGCCGCGATTGCCTCCTCGGACTGGCAGACGAACAGAGCTCGATCGGGCTGAAGCTTGTGAAGGCGAGCGATCGCGCGGGAGGCCTCCACATGCTGCCGGGCCGGAAATGCGCCGCCGCGCTGCCCATAGACGAACACTTCCACGCCGGATGCCTCGTGCGAGGCGCCAAGCCGCATGTGATTGGCAGCGCCCTCGTCGGCGAACGTCGCTGGAATGGGAGCGTGCACTGCGAAGTGACGTTCGTCGGCAAAGGCAAGCCGGAGCTGCGCAAGGGTTGCGGGCCATTCATGGCTGCGGTGCGCCATGGTTCGGAGGTTCGCGACAGTGAGGTGGCAGCGTCCGTCGGCGGTGTCGGGCGCCGGCGAAACGGTGGCAGCGTTGGCGGCCCACATCGCTGACGCCGAAAAGGCAGCGGGGCGGAGCGAAGCCGGAACTTGCTCGACGTCCGTCCCGAGCTCGGCCAGCCAAGGGTGGTCAGGCCGCGGATGAGGAACAACGAAAGCCTGCGCAAGCCCCAGCTCGAGGTTGTGGCGCATCTTTGTGAGTCCCTGAAGCGCCGCCGCTTTCGGGTGCGAGACCTGACCTTTATTGGTGAAGGACGCGAGATTGCCGAGGCTCAGCCCGGCATAATTGTGGCTGGGCCCAATTATCCCGTCGAAGTTGATTTCGCGGATCGTCATCTTAGCGCCCCATCGCCAAAAAGCTCTCGCCCGGCCGCAACGCGAGAAGCTCAGCGGTTTCAGGTCTGATCATGGCGCTGCCGTCCGGCTGGACCCGGACCGCGCCGTAGCAAGCGGCGAAGCTCTTGAGATGCCCGGCGGCGAGCATCATCGGCTCACCTTCTACATCGGCGGCGACTCCCGAGAGCGTCAGCTCCCGCGAGTCGCGGATGGTGCGGACCTGATCCGTGGCTGCCGACACGGTTGGGCCCGCGTCGAAAATGTCGACATAACAATCAAACGCAAACCCCTCATTTTCGAGCATCTTCATCGCGGCACGGCCTGATGCATGCGGTACGCCGATCACCGCGCGCGCGCTGTCGGGAAGGAGCGCGGTGTAGATCGGCGTCTTCGGCATCAGGTCGGCGATGAATTGCGTCCCGTACATCGCATTGAACTCGTCAGCCTCGCGGAAGTCCATTCCAAAGAACTTTCCGCCGACCGAATCCCAGAACGGAGACCGCCCGCTTTCATCCATTACCCCGCGAAGCTCCGCCAGCAGGCGCCCCGCAAAGCGGTTCCGATGCTTTTTTATGAAAAGGTATCGGCTTCGGGCGAGGAGCAGGCCGAGGCCGCCCGCGCGCTCGGCGGGGTGGAGGAACAGCCCGCCGACCTCCGAACAGCCTTCGAAATCGGTGCACAGGGTCAGCGTCTCGGCCCGAAAGGTCTTGGCCAGCGCCTTGGATGTCTGGGTGAGGGTGCTGAGGCGGTAGCTGTAGAAAGGCCACTCTCTTCCAACCACGCCGAAGATCTGGCACGTGCCGCGGACCTGGCCCGCCTCCACATTCTCCAGCACCATGAGGTAAAGATCGTCGGTCGGGGACTCGATTTCCGCCTCGAAAGCCTTTTCCGAGCGGATCAGCTTCTCAACCAGCGAGCCCCGGTCGGGCGGCAGATTGGTGAAGCCGCCGCCGGTGAGCTTGGCCATTTCGTAAATAGCTTGAAAGTCGTCGTTGCCAGCCGGGCGGACGCGAAAGCTCACAAGGCTGCTCCCGAGGCCAGGCGAAGGATCGTGAGTGCCGAAAGCTGCGCCCGCTCCACAAGGCTCTCGACCAGAAGATACTCGTCCGACGAGTGGATCGCGCCGCCGCGTACGCCCATCGTGTCGACCACGGGCACCCCGCATGCGGCGATATTGTTGCCGTCGCAAACGCCTCCCGTTGCCCGCCAGCCAATCTCCTGGCCAAGGTCGGCCCCGCAGCTCCTGACGAGCTGAAACAGCTTTTCGGCGCGGGCATCGATCGGCTTGGGCGGGCGCCCAAAGCCGCCATGCACGTGGACCCTGACGTCATGCGCGGCAGCAGTCTCCGTTATTGCCCGATCAAGCTCCGCTTCCGCCTGCCGTTGATCCGCCAGCGTCACGGGGCGCAGATTGACGCGAAGCACCGTCCGATCAGGGACCACGTTGTTGGGGCTTCCCCCATCGATCCGCGCCGGGTTCACCGACAAGCCTGGACGTCTAAGGGAGGAAAGCCGAAGCGCAAGGTCGGCTGCAGCCACGATCGCGTTTCGGCCGTCCTCCGGATTGCGGCCGGCGTGCGCGCTTCTGCCCTCAATGAGGATTGAGAAGTTGCCGCTTCCCGGACGCGCGCCCGCAAGGGTTCCATCCGGAAGCGCAGACGGTTCGTAGGTAAGTGCCGCGGTCTTTCCGCGCGCCGCCTGGGCAATCAGCGCAGCCGAACCGGCCGACCCCACTTCCTCGTCGCTGTTGATGACAATCTCGTAGCCAAGCTCCAAAGCCGCTCGCGAGGCTTCCACGGCTTTCAAGGCTGCAAGCATCACGGCGATGCCGCCCTTCATGTCCGCGACCCCTGGACCGCCCAGCACGCGATGTTCCTCACGCCAGCCGACCGCTTGGAATGGGTGGTCGGACCCGAACACCGTATCCATGTGGCCGGTGAAGAGCAGTTGCACCGGAGCCTCAGGTCTTACCTTCACGTGGAGGTTCTGGCCGTGCGCGAGCGGCTTTAGTGCACCGTCCGGCTCCATGGCATCGACAGCGGCCTGATCAACGAGCCGCACCTCGCCGGGGAGGCCGGCAAAGATGTCGGCGTAGGCGGCAGCCATCTCCTTGAGGCCGTGAAGGTTGCGTGAGCCGCTGTTGATCGAGGCCCACGCCAAGACCTGGTCCAGCATGGGCTCACCGGCGCAACGCTCGGCCGCCGCCGCTTCGATCGCTGAAAGGGCCCCCATGCCGCGTCTCTAGCGCCGCTTTTCAGCCAATGCCACTCTCGGCGGTACTCTCAGCCCAGCAAGCATGCAGCCTCAAAGCCACTTGGCGAAAGCTTCAAGCACCCTTCCGTAGAGATCTCGCTTGAATGGCACGATCATCGCCGGAAGCTCGGACGGTTCCGCCCATTTCCACGCGCGGAATTCCGGATGTTCGGTCTGGATGTCGATATCCTGGTCACGTCCGGTGAAGCGGCACAGGAACCAGTGCTGCCGCTGGCCTCGCCACTTGCCCTTCCACAATTTGCCTACGAGGTCATCCGGAAGGTCGTAGAGCAGCTCGGTGGGGCAGCGGGCGATGATCTCGACCTTGTCACGCGTGATGCCCGCTTCCTCCTCCAGTTCCCGAAGCGCGCCGTCTTGAGGATCCTCGTCTTGCTCAAGTCCGCCCTGGGGCATCTGCCAGGCTTCGAGGGTACTATCGAGCCGCTGCGCGACGAACACCTTGCCTTCCCGGTTCAGCAGCATCACGCCCGCTCCAGGCCGATAGGGAAGGGTGGTCTTGTCGATCATAGTCCCGATCCTTCTCCGATCATCAGCTTCAAGATACGGAAGCAGCCGTGGATGTCATCTTCCGATGAAGGAATGGCTTTGCGCAGATTGATGAAGCCGTGGATATTGCCCTTGGCCTCGCGGAAGACCGTGTGAACGCCGGCTTCAGCGGTTGCCGCGGCATAAGCGCGGCCCTGGTCGCGGATCGGGTCGAGGCTTGCCGTGAGGACGAGCGTGGGCGGCATTCCCGCCTGGCTCTTCACCATGGGCGAGTAGCGCCAATCCGTTGGGTCGGCACAATAGCAAGTATCGAACCAGCGCATTGCATCCTGGCTGAGGAGATAGCCTTCACCGAAGTCCTGAAAGGAAGGATAGCCTTTGGCTGGATCCGCTGCTGGGTAAATGGGCCACTGGGCGAGCACCGGGGCGGCTGCCGGCTCGTCGCGCAGTGAAAGCGACACCACGATTGCGAAGTTGCCGCCGGCGCTATCGCCGCAAAGCACCAGCCCGGTGACGTGGCGGCCCAGAGCCTCCGGACTTTGCGCGATCCAGCGGGTCGCGGCGATCGCATCCTCGATCCCGGCCGGCCACGGATTTTCGGGTGCCAGCCGGTAATCGACCGAGACGACAGGTAGGTCCAGCTGTCGCGCCATCTCGGCGCAAAAGGGCTCGTGCGTGCCGACGTCGCCAAGCACGAACCCGCCGCCGTGGAAAAAGACCATCAGCGGTCCTGGCGCACGCTCGTGCCGCGCGTCGAACAAGCGGAGCGGAATTTCGCCCGCCGGTCCCGCTGCGACGAGGTCGCGGTTTACCGCCAGCTCCCCCACGGGCGCGTCTGCAACGTGGCGGGATGCGTGCATCATGTTCCGCGCCTCCACGGGACCAACCTGGTGGCTTCGGGGGCCGGGGAGATTGTTCAGGTAATCGAGAAATCTGCGAACGTCCGGCCGGACATGAGGCTCTGTCATTCTTCTCTCCAACGGGGAGGGCCGTGGCGGATGCCGGATGCGGAGCTTACCTAGTGGGGATGCTGCACCTCGTCCATCACCCCCTCTATGTCTCGGCAGGCCCAGTCGGCGGGCAGTTTCCCTGGGACAAATACGGGCTCCTCCTGACGGTCCTTGGTGAGACTGGACCCGTGACGCTCCACCAGCCGGAGGCGATGCCGCGGCAGTGGATCGAGGCGGTGCACGAGCCCGCCTATGTCGCCGAGGTGCTGGAGCTCAGGGTTCCGCCAGGAAAGACACGCCGCATCGGCTTTGAAGTCACCGAGCGTCTCGCGGCGCGGGCGCAGCATACTCCCGGCGGAACCTGGCTCGCGGCAAAGCTTGCGCTTCAGTACGGCTTTGCCGCGAACGGCGCCGGCGGCAGCCATCATGCCTTATCAGACACAGGCGCCGGCTACTGTATTTTCAACGATCTCGCGATCGCTGCTAACAAACTGGTCGAGGAAGGAGATGCCAAGCGCGTCCTTGTCGTCGACTGCGACGTGCACCAGGGGGACGGCACCGCAGCCCTGCTCGCCGGCCGCCTGAACGTGGCCACTTACTCGATCCACGGTGAAAAGAACTTCCCAGCTCGAAAGGCCCGCTCGACGCTCGATGTGCCGCTTCCCGACAGGACGGGGGACGATGCCTATCTGGAGGCGCTGACACGCACTCTTCCTCCGCTGATTGACAGCTTCGATCCCGATCTCATCCTCTACCAAGCCGGGGTGGATCCGCATGCCGACGATCGGCTCGGCCGCCTTGCCCTCAGCGATGCGGGGCTTGCCCGGCGCGATTTGTTCGTCGCGGCGGAGGCAAAGCGCGTCGGCGCGCCGCTCGCAAGCGTGCTTGGCGGCGGCTACGGCAACGATCGGCTCCTGGTTGCGCGGCGGCATGCCGCCACCATCCGCACGCTCCACGACGCGCTTGTTGCGGCGCCGGCCCAGCCGGTTGAGAAAGCGGCAGCTCATCCTATCTAGCCGGGGCACGTTTCCCGGCGTTGAAGCGGCGCTGTTGCGCGCGTAGGGTCGCCACTGAACATCTGAAGGACGATTGATGGCCAGCGCCACTCATTTGGTGACTCCTGAAGAAGCGCACAGCGACGCTCCGCTCGAAGCCGTAGTCGTTCGCTTCGCCGGCGATAGCGGCGACGGCATGCAGCTGACCGGGGGCCAGTTCACGCTCTCGACGGCGCTTGCGGGAAACGATCTTGCGACGTTTCCCGACTTTCCGGCCGAAATCCGCGCTCCACAGGGGACGACGTTTGGCATTTCGGCGTTTCAGATCAACTTCGGTTCCTCGGCGATTGAAACTGCGGGTGACGCGCCCGACGTTCTGATCGCCATGAATCCGGCGGCGTTGCGCGTGAACGTTGCCGCATTGAAGCCGGGCGGCCTCATCATTGCCGATGTGGGCGAGTTCGGCGCAAGGAACCTCGCCAAAGCCGGCTATGCGACCAATCCGCTCGAGGACGGCTCGCTTGCCAAGTGGCAGCTCATCCCGTTCAACATCAGCCAGTTGACCCTTGATGCAGTGAAGCCCTTCGGCCTTGGCAACAAGGAGGCTCTGCGCTGCAAGAATATGTGGACCCTGGGTCTGGCGCTTTGGATGTTCGATCGCGACAAGGCTCCGATCGAGGAGTGGGTCAGGACCAAGTTCGCCAAGGCGCCCGAGCTTGCCGAAGCGAACATTGCCGCACTCAGGGCCGGCCATGCTTATGGCGAGACCGCTGAGATTGGCGGTCAGATCCCTCAGCGCCACCTCGATCCGGCGCCGGCGGAGCCGGGACTTTATCGTACCGTCACGGGAGCCGAGGCCATCTCGATCGGGCTGGTAGCGGGCGCGCAGCTTGCCGGCCTGCCGATGTTCTTTGGCGGTTATCCGATCACGCCGGCTTCGGCGATCCTTCACCACCTTTCGCGATTAAAGGAATATGGCGTCACCACCTTCCAGGCGGAGGACGAAATTGCTGCCATTGGCAGCGCCATCGGCGCGAGCTTTGCGGGGTCGCTTGGCGTCACCTCCTCCTCCGGTCCTGGGATTGCATTGAAGGCAGAGGCGATGGGCCTCGCGATCATGACCGAGCTACCGCTAGTCATCATCAACTCGCAGCGTGGCGGCCCGTCGACCGGTCTTCCCACCAAAACCGAGCAGTCGGATCTTTACCAGGCGGTCTATGGCCGCAATGGCGATGCGCCGATGCCGGTGATTGCCGCCCGTTCCCCCGCCGACGCGTTCGACTGCGCAATCGAAGCCTGCCGGATCGCCACCCAGTTCATGACCCCGGTTATGCTGCTCACCGATGGCTACATCGCCAATGCCGCTGAGCCCTGGAAAGTGCCGGATATGACTGACTACCAGCCGTTTCCGGTCCATTTTCACGACGAGGCTCCGGCTGAAGGAAAGGCCGTAAACCCTTACGCCCGCGACGAAAAGCTCGCACGGGTCTGGATCAAGCCGGGAACTCCTGGGCTCACCCACCGGATCGGCGGCATCGAGAAGAATGCTGCTACCGGGCATATCGATTATGCGCCGGCCAACCATCAGGCCATGACGGATGTGCGGGCGAACAAGGTGTTGAACGTTCGAAGCTCCATTCCCGATCAGGAGGTCACGCTCGGGGAGGAAGGGGGAAGGCTCGTCGTCGTCGGCTGGGGCTCAACATTCGGACCGATCCACCAGGCGGTCCGCCGCGCTCGCGCGCGCGGGCTTGACGTCAGCCACGTGCACCTTCGCCACATCTGGCCGATGCCGCGCAATCTTGGTGATCTTCTAAAGAGTTATGACCGGATAATTGTTCCAGAAATGAACACTGGGCAGCTCAAGACCGTGCTCCGGGACCAGTATCTGGTCGATGCTAAACCCGTGACGAAGGTTTCCGGCCAGCCCTTCAAGATCGCCGAGATCGAAGCCGCCATTGAGGATGCGCTGGCATGACGAACCTGCGTTCGTTCCACCTCATTTTTCTGCTGATCGCCGTCGTGGCGCTGATCATTTACCTTCGAGGCTGACACATGAACGAGATGACAAAACTGACGGCGAAGGATTTCGCGACCGATCAGGAGGTTCGCTGGTGTCCGGGGTGTGGCGACTATGCGGTCCTGAAAGCGGTGCAGCGGACAATGCCCGAGCTTGGCGTGCGCCCGGAGAACGTCGTGTTCGTCTCCGGCATCGGCTGCTCGTCACGCTTTCCATATTACATGGAAACCTACGGCTTTCACACGATCCACGGGCGGGCGCCGACCTTCGCGACCGGCATCAAGCTTGCCAACCCGGAACTCGATGTGTGGATCATCACCGGGGATGGGGACGCCTTGTCGATTGGCGGCAACCACACAATGCATGTTCTTCGCCGCAATCTCGACTGTCAGATTTTGCTTTTCAACAACGAGATCTATGGCCTTACCAAAGGCCAATATTCGCCCACGAGCCGCGTCGGGACGCGCTCTCCTTCGACGCCCTTTGGTTCGGTTGATCGACCGGCGAGCCCGTGCGCATTCGCGCTCGGTTCGGGAGCACGCTTCGTCGCCCGCGGCATCGATGTTCACAAGAATCTGCCGGAGGTGCTGAAAGCTGCGCACGCGCACAAGGGCGCGAGCTTCGTCGAAATCTATCAGAATTGCGTCGTCTACAACGACGACATCTTCGCGCCGTTCACGGCCAAGGAGAATGCTGGAAACCAGCTTTGGCTGAAAGCCGGCGAGCCGATGCTGTTCGCAAACCGGAGCAAAGGAATCGCGCTGGATCGGGAGTCGCTTTCGCTGAAGGTCGTTGATGTGGACGGCGGCGACTGGGCCGCAGCAGGCGTCATCGTTCATGATCCCAGGAACAGGTCGATCGCGCACATGCTGGTTGAAATGCCTTTCGGCGCCTTTCCCACGGCGCTCGGCGTCCTCTACGAGGATCCGGCTCCGACCTTTGAAAGCGCTGTGGCCGAGCAGAACAGCAAAGCGAGCGCAGGCAAGGCCCCGAACCTCCAAGCCTTGGTCGGCAAGGGACAAAGCTGGGAAGTCACCAAGGAACCGCACGTCATCTGACGGAAGGGCGGCCCGTTGAAGCAGGATCCCAGAGGAAAGCACCTGGTAGCCGCCGACCGTGCTTTCGCGACCGGCGGCGGGGTGCTTGCGCGCCTGTTCGGCGGCGGGTTCCACCAGATCCTGGACCGGATCGACGCCGGCTTGGTGGAGGGCGGGATCGATGCGACGCTTCCCGACGGGTCACGCCGGATCCTTGGCGCGCGCAAGCCGGGGCCGATGCCGGTCGTTCATCTTCGAAGCTGGCGGGCGCTGGTGCGCCTCATCAGCTCGGGATCGGTGGGCTGGTACAAGGCCTGGGCGCTCGGCGAATGGTCGAGCCCCGATCCGGTGCCCCTGTTCGACCTGTTCATGCGCAATGGCGAGAGCCTCGGCGAAGTAGCCCGCGCCAAAGGAATTTGGCGGAAGCTGAACCGCCTCGCTCACCTTCTCCGCCGCAACAGCAAGGCCAAAGCGAAAGCCAACATCGCCTTTCACTACGATCTTGGGAACGACTTCTACTCGGCCTGGCTTGACGGCAGCATGACCTATTCGAGCGCCATGTTCAGCGAAGGCATGGGGGGCTCGCTGGAGGAGGCACAGGAGCGTAAAATCAGAGCTCTTCTCGGTCGCTTGGACCTGCAGCCGGGGCAGCGACTGCTCGAAATAGGCTGCGGCTGGGGATCGCTGGCCGAAATCGCCGCACGCGATTACCGCGTTGCGGTGGTCGGCTTGACGCTTTCAGCCGAGCAAAAGGTGTTTGCCGACGCCCGAGCCGCGCGCTCAGCTGTCGGTGATCGCGTCTCGATCGAGCTCCTCGATTACCGGGACGCAGTCGGGCCGTTTGACGCGGTTGCCAGCGTCGAGATGGTAGAAGCGGTGGGGCAGGACTATTGGCCCGCTTACCTGCAAACGATAGCGCGCGTGCTGAAACCCGGCGGGCGTGCAGCGCTCCAGCTGATTTCCATCAAGGAAGAACTGTTCGATCGCTACGCGGCAAGCGCGGACTTCATCCAGACCTATATCTTCCCCGGCGGCATGCTGATCAGCGAGCCGCGCTTCCAGGCCATTGCCGAGCTTGCGGGCCTGAGCTGGCGCGATCGCAAGGGCTTTGGTCTTCATTATGCCGA
>JADDQD010000041.1 GCA_016781555.1 Pseudomonadota bacterium
TCGTCGGCTCATGTGGGATCGGCGCCCGCGCGCGCACCACCCGGTGATTGATGCCGCCCTGGACGAGGCCGAGCTTCGGCGCGTTGCGCTTGCGCGCTGCGCGGTAAAAGGTTGTCCCATCAAACCTTTTCTCGTCCACATAGGCGAGGAAGTTCCCGGCAGTGATCGGTGCCCGTCTCATGTCCAGCTGGATCACGATTGGTCCTTCGCTTGTCTGGAGACGGACGCGGACGTCGCCCGGGCTGCGCGCGTCCGGTTTGGAGGCGGCGCTGTCGAGAACGGCCGCCTTCGCAAGGAGGGAAAGCAGCGCAATGCAGAAGAAGCGGCGAATCATTGCTTCGGCCTAGCCCAGCCTTGAATGGCTCGCGAGGGCGCCGTGTCGCGCAAGCTCCGGTGGCGGAAGAGCGGGAGCGCTGAAGCCCGTCGGATTCGAGGGGGAGCCTCAGGGGTCGAGCTGTGCCGTGTCGAAATAGGTGCGGAACGCACTGATGAAGCCGGCCTCATGTTCGATCACGCTGACGCCGCCATAGCGAAAGGGGCGATCCTTGTTGGTGGTGCCGTCACTGGTCCACTCCAGAAAACTCACCCCATCCTTGTCGAGCACGTTGCGGAACTCGGAACGTATCGACTTGAAGCTCCCGCGATAACTGCGCCAGAAGCGTTCCGCCGCCTCGGGTCCGCCGCTTTCGTGCTTGACCAGCGGGTTTGATATCTCTGCCGCGGCATCGAAGAGCTGCACGATCTGCTCGGGCTCGCTGCTTTCTTCCAGATGGCGAAGGGATTCGATAAATCGCTGGGCAAAGCTTTCCATTCCGTTCTTCTCCGATGCAGCCATCTCTCCCAGCGGTTGAGCCGCCGGGTCATTCATTTATGCTTTTGCGAAGGTGGCGGCGCCGCATCCGCCAAGATGCGGCACGCACCGTCAGACCGCCGGTCCGGCGAGGCTTGATGCTCCCAGCGCCTCGGTTTCCTTCATGGCCTCCTCATAGGCTTCAAACGTGTTGCGGTCGTTGAGCGTCTCTTTAGGAGCGGCCCCGTTGCCGCGCATGTCGACTTCCTCGACGGTGCCGCCGCTCGGCGGCTTCTGTGTGACGACAGCTTTCAGCACCTTGCCGGCATAAACGAGGCTGCTGCTGGTTGAATCCCAAAGCTTCGCATCTTCGGGCTCCACGGTGATGAGAGCAACATCTTCGGCGTCCGGTCCCTGCGGGAGCCAGGCTTCGGTGAACATGGACCAGAGCTCACGCAGCTTCTCCCGGTCCTGCGACGTTCGCGCGGTGCCGGAGATGGAGAGGTAGCTGTTAGTGTGCGTATCGGAAAAGCCGAGGTTGACGGTCGCCGAACCGCCAATCTCGCCTACTTTCGCATCCGTTCGGCTGACGAAATAGATTTTGTGTTCTTCGGGCCGGGCAACGCTCGCCATTGGCCGGCTGACAAGCTTGCCGTGCTCTTCGGTCGTCAGCATCGCGATCCGCTGCTTTTGGATCATCGACCAGACACGATCTTCTTCGGTTTCGCTCGTCATTTTCTCATCCTCCGTTGTGGTCAGGCCGCCGTGCGGCTTTGCTGGCAGAACCGGTTCGCCTTCTCTCTCGTTCCTACCTCCTTTGTACCGTAACCATCGGCAGCGCATGGACGGGGCCAAGCGGAACCCTTATCTGCTGGCTATGGGTGAAGGATGGATCGTCCCATTCGCGATCGTCGTTGCTACCGTCGCTGCGATGGAACTGACGGCTTTCGCCGTGCACAAGCATGTCATGCACGGCTGGGGCTGGGCATGGCACCGCTCGCATCACGAGCAGCGTACCGCCCTTTTCGAGCGGAATGATCTTTACGCGCTCGTTTTCGCCGCCGTCAGTCTTTTCTTTTTCGCCTTCCTTGCAGGGCTTTGGTCGCCATTCTGGTGGATCGGCGTCGGGACGGTGGTTTACGGATTCCTCTACACCATCCTCCACGACGGGCTGGTTCATCACCGTCTGCCATTCTTCAGGAGTCCGAGGCGGGGGTATCTGAAGCGGCTCGTGCAGGCGCACAGGCTCCACCACGCCGTGCGAAATCGCGAAGGAGCCGTCTCGTTCGGCTTTCTCTACGCGCCGCCGGTTGAGCGCCTGCGAAGCGAGTTGCGAGAACGGCAGGCGTCCAAGTGACCGACAGCCGGCAGACCCGCATCGGTTTGACCCTCGCGGCTTTGATCGTCGCGGCTTGGGCGGGGCTGCACGTTTACGCGGTTTTCCTGCACCCGCTGCAGGACCTCGGCCTTGCCGCAGCGCCTCTGCTGGTGTTCGCAATCGGCTGGCTGAACGTTGGCTTGTTCATCGTCGCGCATGATTGCATGCACGGGTCGCTGGCACCGCGCCGACCGGCGATCAACCGCTGGGTCGGGCGAGTGGCACTCGCGCTTTATGCTGGCTTCTCCTACGACGCGCTTCTGCCGAAGCACTTTCAGCACCATCGCAAGCCCGGCACTGGTGAGGATCCTGATTTCAGCGAAGCGCACCCGAGCGCCTTCTGGCCCTGGTACCTTGCCTTTCTTCGTCAATATTTCGGGCTGCGCGAGCTGCTCGTTTTGACCATTTTGGTCGTTCTTTACGTGCTCCTGCTTGGCGCCTCTTATCCGAACCTCCTCCTGTTCTGGGCGCTTCCGGCGATCCTCTCGTCGATGCAGCTTTTTCTGTTCGGTACCTACCTTCCGCACCGGGTGGACGAGCAGGAGTTCGGCGATCACCACCGCACACGCAGCAACGACTTCAATTGGCTTTCGTCGCTGCTGACGTGCTTTCACTTCGGCTACCATCATGAGCACCACCTCGGGCCGCACGTCCCGTGGTGGCGGCTGCCAGCCGAGCGGGCACGGCGCCGGGACTCGATCAGCCCAGGCGTTCCTCCAGGATATCGGCCGCACGCCTGACGCCGCCAGCGCTCGAAATCTCCCACTCGATCCGTTCCGCCGCGGAGCGATAGCCTGGCTGATCGAGCAGCGTTCGTATCTCTTTTGCGAGCTGCTTGGCGCTCGCCCGTTGTGGGCGCACCACCCGGGCGACACCGGCGCGTACCAGTCGAGCCGCCGTCGCGGGCTGCTCGAACGCGAGCGGTATTGCAAGCATCGGAACACCGAAAGAGAGCGCATCGAGGACGGTGTTGAAACCAGCATGCGTAACAGCCAACGCAGCCCCTCGGAGCACGGCCCGCTGCGGTACGAAAGCCGCTACGATGGGATCGCCAGGCAAGGATCGGGCAAGAGCCGGATCGAGGCGCCCACCGTGCGCGATCAGAAGTCGGACGTCCAACGATGAGCAGGCGGCAGCGACAGTGCGGAACAGCTTGGCACGTGAGCCTTGGAGCGTGCCGAAGGAGCAAAAAACGAGCGGACGCCCATCCTCACGAAGGTCGGTTTCGCCTTCGTCAGGCCCGCGAAACGGGCCGAGATAGTGGAAGTGCTGAGGAAGCTCTCGGCGCGGAAAATCGATCCCCGGCACGCATTGCGCGAGCTGTGCCAGTGTCGAAAAGCAATCTTCGGGCTGTCGCCGCGGGCGAAGACCGAAAGATAAAGCGTGCTGCTCAATGACGTCGCCCACCGGCTTCATCAAGAAATCGCTGATCCTGTAGCCACCCCGGTTCCACCACAAGCCGCGCTCACTCGGATCGTAGGGCCAAGGCACGTAAGGCGGCGGCACTGTTTCTTCGCGGTTGAGAGGGAGCGCCGTTGCTGTGCTTGCGAAGGGTAGGCCGAGATGCTCCGCAACCAGGCCGCCCCCAGTTTCCGTCTGGTCGGCAATAACCGCGTCGGCGCCAATCTCCCGCAAGGCTTGAGGCGCTTCCCTGCAGATCATGTGGGTGAAATGTGCAACCTCCTTGATCATGCCGCGCAAACCGAGCGGACCGTTCAGCCTCCCCATCGATCGAATCCGCGCTTCCAAAGATCCAGGGGGATGTGAAGACACGCCGATGGCCGCGAAGCCGACGTGCTGGTGACCACGCAGCAGAGACGCGGCGTCGGGTTGATTGACGAAGGTCGCGCGATGGCCCCGCTTCACCAGTTCGCTGGCGAGAACGAGGAGGGGATTGAAATGGCCGGCAAGAGGCGGTGCGATGAACGCGAAGTGCCTCAAATCGCGCTCGCCAGGGATTTCAGCATGATCTCGGCTTTGACGCGGCGGGGAACCACGACTCGCTCGTCCCAAGCCGTGCTGCCTCGATCGGCGACGCTGCGTCCGATCCGTCCGTAAATTGCTGCAGCGGCCTCAATCGCCCAGCGGGAGCGGAAGGGGAGGCGGGCAATAGCCGGCCGTGCGGAGGCCTCGTACTTTTCCGCCAGGTGGCAGATGCGTTCTACCAAAGCGACGAGTGCGTCTCGTCGGTCAGGCCGCAACGGGTTGCTGAAATCGACGCCATGGCTGTGCATCCATTCCTTGGGAAGATAGCAGCGCCCTGCTTCCTGATCGTCGCGAACATCGCGGGCGATGTTCGAGAGCTGAAAGGCGATGCCGAGATCCGATGCCCGTAGCAGAGTCTCCTCGTCCTGGGGCGGAACCCCCATCACGATCGCCATCATGCAGCCCACCGCACCGGCCACATAATAACAGTAACGGATCAGATCTTCTTCGTCCTGGGGCCGCCAGCCTTCCGCGTCGAGCGCGAACCCACGCAGATGATCCGTCACGAAGCTGTGTGGAATGGCGCATTCGGCAAGCACCTGGCCGAGCGCATCGAACGGCAGTTGCCCAACCGCTTCACCTGCCAGCACGCGCTGCGTCAGGCTTTCCACTTCCTCCACGGAACGGCACTCGGTTTCGGCGCGATGCCCCAGGAACTGGCCGTCGCACTGATCGTCGCAATGGCGGCACCAGCAGTAGAGAAGCCATGCGCGCTCCCGCGTCTGCCGATCAAACAAACGGCTTGCCATGTGAAAGGATTTCGACCCCTCGCCGATGGTCTCGCCGGCCGCTGCCACGAGCTCGTTCCGGGTCAACCCACCAGATCCTCAATCATGACACCAGCGGTCGCCTTTGCGCTGCCGACCACACCGGGGATGCCGGCGCCGGGGTGGGTGCCGGCGCCGACGAAGTAGAGGTTGGGAATCACTTGATCGCGATTGTGAACGCGGAACCAGGCGCTCTGAGTCAGGATGGGCTCCAGGCTGAAGGCTGATCCGAGGTGGGAGTTGAGATCGGTTTCGAAGTCGCCCGGGCTGTATTCGAAGACATGGTCTATTCTCTCGCGCAGGCCAGGCATCATTCGTTCCTCCAATATCCGGAGAATGCCATCCCGGTAAGCCGGGCCCTTCGCTTTCCAGTCGATTGGGGCTCGGCCAAGATGCGGCACCGGCGCCAGCACATAAAAGGTCGCCTTGCCCGGCGGAGCCATGCCGGGATCGGTCGCAGTCGGATGGTGCAGGTAAAGCGAAGGATCATCGGGAAGGCCGCTGCCGCGGTAGATTTCCTGGAGGAGCTCCTGATAGCGCGGCCCGAACAGGATGCTGTGGTGCGGAACGTCGGGCCATTCGCCTTGGGTGGAGAAATGGACCACGAACAACGAGGGTGAAAAGCGCTTCCGCCGCAGCTTCGCCGCAGCCCGGCGGCCGCGTGCGTGTGCGAGCATGTCATATGTCCGCACGACATCGGCGTTCGATGCGACGCCGTCAAACTTCCCGCGCCAGCCGCTTCGCGTGCGGATCTCGCTGGCGCGGCCGCCTTCGGTTTCGATCGCCTCCACCGGATCCCCGAGGCGGATGGCTCCACCGAGCCGCTCGAAGTGGCGCGCCATCCCCTTTACAAGGGCATTTGTCCCACCGCGCGCAAACCAGACGCCGCCGTCACGCTCAAGCTTGTGAATGAGCGCGTAGATGGAACTTGTGGTCATTGGATTCCCGCCGACGAGCAAGGTGTGGAAGGAGAGCGCCTGTCGCAGCTTCTCGTTGCGAACGAAGCCGGAAACGATTGAATAAACCGAACGCCATGCCTGGTAGCGGGCGAGTTGCGGTGCCGCACGAAGCATCGACTTGAAATCGAGGAATGGGACCGCGCCCAGTTTCTCATAACCTTCGACATAGACGCCAGCCGAATATTCCAGGAAACGGCGGTAGCCGGCGACGTCGGCTGGATCGAGAGCAGCGATCTGGTCGTGCAGCTGGCGATCGTCGTCGAGATAGTCGAATGTCGTTCCGTCCGGCCAGGAGAGGCGATAAAAAGGGGAGACCGGCACGAGCGTCACGTCCTGCGTCATGTCCGCGCCGCTTAGCTCCCAAAGCTCCTTGAGGCAGTTGGGGTCGGTGATCACCGTTGGCCCAGCATCGAAGACGTGGCCGTCCTTCTCCCAGTAATAAGCGCGTCCACCGGGCTTGTCTCGGGCTTCCAAGACGGTGGTGGCGATCCCGGCCGATTGAAGCCGGATTGCAAGCGCCAGCCCCCCGAAGCCGGAGCCGATCACTGCAGCGCAGGCGTTCATGATTTTGTCTCCCGCACCGCTGCCAATGCCCTTCGAAGCGGCACCGGCGGGCGGCCACTCAATATCCTGAGCTTATCGATGGTGGTGAGCTGGCCCGCGTAGAAGCGCGCGATGAGTGGTTGCGGCAGCCGATAGAAATGCTCGAGCACCCGATATCGCTGATCGGGATCCGCAGCGCGAAACAGCATCCGGTTGAGCAGCTGGTAGAAGCTGCGTTCCTTCCAGAGCGCGGCGGCGCGACGGTGGTAGAGAAGGTGGAGCGCAGGGCCGCTCACATCCCTTTGCTGGGTGAGCAGAGCCGCGTTTTGCACCGCGTCGGGCACCGTATAACCGGTCGTGGGGTGAAAGAAACCGCCGCGCAGACCGAGCCGCGCCGCTGCCACCTCGGAAGGGTCCCAAAGGCTTGCAAGGTCGCCGCCCAGAAGCACTGGAAGGAGCCCGATCTCCTCGCTCACCACTTCACCCGCGCCCCAGCCTTTGGCGAGGACGTAGTCGTCGATGCTCTGGCGGACCCGTGTGGCATCCAGCACGGCGGAGGTGGAATAATAAGTGTCCTCCACCATCAATTCGTTGTCGCTGAAGGGCAGGGTGTAGACAAAGCGGTACCCCGACTGCTGGTCCACGCAGGCATCCATGATCACCGGACGCGAAGAGCCGTGGGACCGTTCGAACCGGAAGGTCCTGCCGACAAATTTTTGCCAGCCGAGGTCAAGCCCCTTGAGCGTGCTGACGCCGCGTGCATCGATCACGCCGCGTGCCTCGATCCGATCTCCCCCGTCGAAGGTGACGTGGTGGGCGCCCAGATCAACGATGCGCTGGCCGAGCCGGTATTGCTCCGGACGGAGCGACGTGCGCACCGTCCGATCCAGGCGCTCGGACTTGATGCTGTTGTAGCCGAGCGCAATCCTGCGACTCCGCTTGGGGAAGTTGACTTGGTGATCCGGCCACTTGCCGGAGACAAGCGGATCGACGATCCAGCGTTGTTCCGGCGCCACGTCGCTGTCGAAAAATGACCAGACGTGATTGCCGCCAAAGCTTTGGCCTTGCTCGACCAGGACGAAGCTGACGTCGGGCCGCCGCTTGGCCAGTGCAAGCGCAGCCAGGGACCCGGAAAGGCCCCCTCCGGCAATGATCAGCTGCGGCGCCGGCGTCATGCGCGCGGCGCCGGCACGCGGCAGCTAGGCGCAGCGTAGCCGAACCTGTAGCGTCCGGCAGCATGAAGTTCGCTGTTGCCACCGCATCTGTCATGGTTCTTGGTATTACGGGCAATGCACCCACCGCCGAGGTGGAGGTGCATTTCGAGCGGCTCAGAAATCAGCGTGGCTCCTTGCACCTGTGCGTCACTCGCAACCCCCGCTTTTTCCCCGATTGTGGCAAGGATCCGCAGGCCATCAAGCGCAGCATGTCTGCGGCTGCCCAGGCGATCCGTTTGGCGGGCATTTCGCCCGGCTCTTACGCCTTGTCTGTTATGCACGATGAAAACCGGAACGGCAGGCTCGACACATTGATCGGTATTCCCCGGGAGGGCTTCGGCTTTTCGCGCAACCCGGCCGTCCGTTTCGGTCCGCCACGTTTCGATCAGGTTCGCATGGAAGTGCTTGCCGGCCTCACTCGTGTGCGGGTTCGTATGCAATACCTGCTTTAGTCCATGTGGATTCACCCGCCTTTGCCCTTTACCGTGCAAGCAAGGGGTTGGTGATGCAGGGACGAAATGTTGAACCTTCACCATTGCTCCACATCCGCCCACGAAGCTGAAGCTCCCATTGCCTTTGAAACGCTGCCGCGGCTCCATCTTCTGCTCGCCGCGCCGCGGGGTTTTTGCGCCGGAGTGCGCCGCGCGATCAATGCGGTGGTGGCTGCGCTGGAACGGCATGGTGCTCCCGTGTACGTGCGCCGCCCCATCGTCCACAACCGGGCAGTGGTCGCTTGGCTGGAAGCACAAGGGGCCGTGTTCGTGGAGGAACTGGAGGAAGTCCCGGAACACGCGGTGGTCATCTTCTCGGCGCATGGAGTAGCGCCGGGCGTCGCTGCAGAGGCAAAGCGGCACAAACTGATCGATTACGACGCCGTTTGCCCGCTGGTGGCCAAAGTTCACCGGGCCGTCACTCGGCACCATCGCAACGGCCGCCAAGTGGTGCTCATCGGGCATGAAGGCCATCCTGAGATCGTTGGCACTTTGGGACACATTCCGGTTGAAGCGGCGAGGCTTGTGAAGACTGCAAAGGACGCGGCCCAACTGGATATCAGCGCCGATGCGAGGCTCGGATATGCCGTGCAGACTACCTA
>JADDQD010000038.1 GCA_016781555.1 Pseudomonadota bacterium
GCTTTCGCGACCGCTTCATCGCCAAGGGCCGCTTCGAGCGGATCATGGACGAGATGCCGGTCAAGCTCATCACGCACGAGCAACCGGGCCTGTTCGGAGACGCAGCCGCTTTTGCGGAGAAGTTCGAGAGCTGAACCTTCAGCGGCTCACGGACACTTTTCGAAGGCGGTCTTCCCGCTGCGCCAGCTCCGGGGTCAAGCGTCGCCGAAATCGGCAGCCTCGAACAGCGGCCCGATTTCGCTCGGGCCGGGCATGATGTCCGCTTCGCTTTCGTTCGTCGCCTTCACCAGAACCATCACCCGCATCATCTTGTCTCCCACGCTTTGGAGCAACTTGCGTGAAATCGGGATCAATGCTCTTTCCGTTCGGGCTGAGCTTGTCGAAGCCGTATTTTGCCTTTTGAACGGAAAGAAAGAATAAAGGACAGCACTTCGACAGGCTCAGGGCGAACGGGTCATATTTAGCGCAGCCTGCTCTAGCGGTCAGCAGTGCAATGCTTCGATCATGATCGCGCTTTGGGCAACCCTGCCCGATGTTGTGGCTGCTTGTTCCGCTTCAGGCGCCGCGTCCCGAAGGCGCGTGGAAATCGAGAGTCGGCCCGATTGGCACCACGCCGGTCGGATTGATGGTCTTGTGGCTCTCATAATAATGGCGCTTGATGTGCTCGAAGTTCACCGTGTCCGAGACGCCGGGCAGCTGATAGATGTCGCGCGTAAAACCCCACAGGTTCGGGGAGGACGCGATCTGCCTTAAGTTGCACTTGAAGTGACCGTGATAAACGGGATCGAAGCGAACCAAGGTGGTGAACAACCGAATATCCGCTTCTGTCAGCCGCTCCCCCAAAAGATAACGCGAGCGCTCAAGCCGTTGCTCGATCCACTCCAGCGTTTCGAACAGCGGTATCACGGCCTCTTCATAAGCGGCCTGCGTGGTCGCGAAGCCGGACCGATACACGCCGTTGTTCACGCTGTCGTAGATGCGCGCGTTGAGTTCGTCGATGTCGGTCCGCAGGTCTTGAGGGTAGAAGTCGCCCGGAGCTGCGCCCACTTCATCGAATGCGGACCCGAGCATCCGCAGGATATCCGCGGACTCGTTGTTGACGATCGTCTCGCCCCTTCTGTCCCAAAGCAGAGGCACCGTGACGCGGCCGGTGTAACCCGGGTCGGCCGCCTGATAGACTTGGTAGAGATAGTTCGCGGCATGGATCGGATCGGGGACGACGCCGGGGCCGTCCTCGAAGGTCCAGCCATTGTCGAGCATTCGCCAGTGCACCACCGAAACCGAAATCATCTCCTCGAGCCTCTTCAGCTTGCGGATGATCAGCGCACGGTGGGCCCACGGGCAGGCCAGGCTGACATAAAGATGATAACGACCGGGTTCTGCCGTGAACCCGGGCTCACCCGTCGGCCCGGCGCTACCGTCGGGCGTGATCCAGTTGCGGTAGGAGCTTTGCGCGCGAACGAAGCGCCCGCCTGACGAGGCGGTGTCGTACCACTGCTGGCGCCACTCTCCGTCGACAAGAAGTCCCATATGATCTCCCTGCTTCAGCGGAAACCAGAGCACAGGGCAGCTGACGGGTGAGCGCGCCTGCTTCGCAAGAAAGCGGATACCGACCTCTCGCCCCGCCGCTCTCGAACGTTCGCCGGTGCTGCTGGCTCAAAGCCGCATACGCCAGGAACGTTCCCGACTTAAGGTTCCGCAAGCTCGATGCCGATCAGCGTCCGGAGAGGAACTGGTCCACCGCGGCGGCGCAATCGCGGCCTTCGCGGATCGCCCACACCACCAGCGACTGTCCACGACGCATGTCGCCGCAGGCGAACACCGCCGGCACCGAAGTCTGGAAGCTGGTCGGCGGCGCCTTGACGGCCCCTGTCGGGCTCATTTCCACCTTTGCCTGCGCCAGCGCCTGGTCCTGCCTCGCACCGACGAAGCCCATGGCGAGAAGAACGAGATCCGCTTTGATCTCGAATTCACTGCCCGGCACCTTCTGCACCGCCATCCGCCCCTCGTCGCCGCGGACCATCTCCGACCGCGCGCAGCGGAGTGCGGTCACGCGCCCGTTCTCGCCGATGAATTCGCCCGTCACGACTGAGAACTCACGCTCGGCGCCTTCTTCATGCGACGAGGACGTCCTGAGCTTCATCGGCCAATGCGGCCAGCTTAGCGCCTTGTTCTCGCGGAGCGGCGGCTTCGGCATGATCTCGAGCTGGGTGACCGAAAGCGCGCCCTGACGGTTGGAGGTGCCGATGCAGTCGGAACCGGTATCGCCGCCGCCGATCACGACCACATGCTTGCCCGTTGCCGAGATGGTGCCGCCCGCGGCGGCCTTGTCCTCGTCGTCGCCGGCAACGCGCCGGTTCTGCTGGGCGAGGAAGTCCATTGCAAAGTGGACGCCCTCAAGCTCGCGCCCGGGAATGTGGAGATCGCGCGGCAGCTCGGCGCCGCCGGCAAACACCAGCACGTGGTAATCGTCCATCAGCCGCTCGACCGAAAAGTCCACGCCCACGTTGACGCCGCAACGGAAAATGACGCCTTCCGCTTCCATCTGCGCGATGCGGCGATCGATGAAGTGCTTGTCGAGCTTGAAATCGGGAATGCCGTAGCGAAGCAACCCGCCGATGCGGTCGCTCTTTTCGAAGACGGTCGGGGCATGGCCCGCACGCGCAAGCTGCTGCGCGCAGGCGAGGCCCGCCGGTCCGGATCCCACCACGGCGATGCGCTTGCCCGTCCCCCGGATCGCGATCTGCGGCTTGATCCATCCTTCGCGCCAGCCCCGGTCGATGATTTCGCACTCGATCGATTTGATCGTCACCGGCGCGTCGCTGATGTTGAGCGTGCACGCCTCCTCGCAGGGGGCGGGGCAGACGCGGCCGGTGAATTCGGGGAAATTGTTGGTCTGGTGAAGCCGGTCGAGCGCGATCCGCCATTGGTCGCGGTAGACGAGGTCGTTCCAGTCCGGGATGAGGTTGTTCACCGGGCATCCCGAATGGCAGAAGGGAATTCCGCAATCCATGCAGCGCGAGGCCTGCCTGCTCACCTCTTGCGAGGCAGGCACTTCGACGAATTCGCTCCAATGCTTCAAACGCTCTTCAGCCGGCGCGGCGCCTCGGCCGCGCCGCTCGACCTCGAGAAATCCGGTCGGCTTACCCATCGCGATTACTCCGCAGCGACAGTGAGTGGCACCAGCGCCTCGCCCCGAAGGTCGAGCAAGGCGCGGCGATATTCGGTCGGCATGACCTTGACGAACTTGGACAAGGAAGCAGGCCAGTCGGCAAGCACGGCTTTCGCGCGCGCGCTCCCCGTTGCCGCCAGATGGCGCTCGACCAGCAAGCGCAGCCGCTCGGCATCGTTGCCGAGCATGTCGGCAAGGTTCGGATTGGGGTCGGCGCTTTCCGCTATGCTTTCGAGCTCGACGCTTGAAAGGTTGCACTGGGCTTCGAGCCGCCCATCCGGGTCGTAGACGTAAGCGATGCCGCCGGACATTCCGGCAGCGAAGTTCCGGCCGACCTCGCCCAGGATCGCGACCACGCCGCCCGTCATATATTCGCAGGCATGATCGCCCGCGCCTTCGACCACCGCGGTAGCGCCGGAGTTGCGCACGGCAAAACGCTCGCCGCCGACGCCGTTGAAATAAGCTTCTCCAGCGATCGCGCCGTAAAGCACGGTGTTGCCGACGATGATGTTTGCGCTGGCGTCCCGCCGTGCCTCCTCGGGTTGGCGAACGATGATGCAGCCGCCGGACAAGCCTTTGCCGACATAGTCGTTGCCGTCGCCGGTGAGCTCAATCGTGACGCCCTTTGCCAGGAAAGCGCCGAAGCTTTGTCCCACCGTGCCGCGCAGCCGCAGGTAAATGCTGTCGTCGGGCAGACCGGAATGGCCGTAGCGGCGCGCCACCTCGCCCGAAAGCATGGTGCCGACGCTGCGATTTACGTTGCGAATGTTTCGTTCGATCAGCACCTTTTCGCCGCGCGCGAGGGCGGGTTCGGCGGCCGCAATGAGCTCGCGATCAAACACACGATCGAGGCCGTGCATCTGCGTTTCCGAGTTCCACCGGGCAAGCGCCCGATCGACCTCGGGGACGTAGAGCAGCTTGCTGAGATCGACGCCCTTGGCTTTCCAATGCTCAACCGCCGGACTGGCGTCGAGCAGCTCCGCACGGCCAATCATCTCGGTAAGCTTGCGCACACCAAGCGAGGCCATGATCTCGCGCAGCTCTTCGGCGACGAAGAAGAAATAATTGATCACATGCTCCGGCTGGCCGGTGAAGCGCGCGCGCAGCACCGGGTCCTGCGTCGCGACGCCGACCGGGCAAGTGTTGAGGTGGCACTTGCGCATCATGATGCAGCCGGCAGCGATCAAAGGCGCGGTTGCAAAGCCGAACTCGTCGGCGCCGAGCAGCGCCGCGATGGCGACGTCACGGCCAGTGCGGAGGCCGCCGTCGGCCTGAACGGAAATGCGGCCGCGAAGCCCGTTCAAAACCAGGGTCTGCTGGGTCTCGGCAAGCCCGATTTCCCAGGGAAGGCCGGCATGGGTGAGCGACGTCAGCGGCGAAGCGCCCGTGCCGCCCTCATAGCCCGAAATGGTGACGTGATCGGCCATCGATTTGGCGACGCCGGCTGCAACGGTGCCGACGCCCACCTCCGAGACCAGCTTCACGGAGATCCGCGCCCGCTCGTTCACGTTCTTCAAGTCATGGATGAGCTGGGCCAGATCCTCGATCGAGTAGATGTCGTGGTGCGGCGGCGGCGAGATGAGCCCGACGCCGGGTGTCGAATGCCGAACCGCCGCGATGTGGCGATCGACCTTGTGCCCTGGGAGCTGCCCCCCCTCGCCGGGCTTCGCGCCCTGGGCGATCTTGATCTGGATGTCATCGGCATTGACCAGATATTCGGTGGTAACTCCGAACCGCCCCGAGGCCACCTGCTTGATCGCCGAGCGCATCGAGTCCCCGTTCGGGAGCGGCTGGTAACGGTCCCTCTCCTCGCCGCCTTCACCCGTGTTCGAGCGGCCGCCGATGCGGTTCATGGCGATGGCAAGCGTCGTATGCGCTTCCCGGCTGATCGAGCCGAAGCTCATCGCACCCGTTGCGAACCGTTTCACGATCTCGCTCGCAGGCTCGACCTCCTCGAGCAGCACCGGCGCGCCGAGCGGCTTCAGCGTCATGAGGCCGCGAATGGTAAGGCGCCTGCGGCTCTGATCGTTGATGCTTTGGGCAAAGCTCCGATACTTGTCGGGCAAGTTGCCGCGCACGGCGTGCTGGAGATCGGCGACGCTTTCGGGGGTCCAGGCATGTGCCTCGCCGCCAATGCGATAGGCGTAGGTTCCGCCGAACGGAAGCACGTCCGCGGACCTGCGGTAGGCATCGCGATGCCGGCGCGCGGCCTCCTCGCCGAGCTCCTCGATCCCCACCCCCTCAATGGTGGTGGTGGTGCCGGCGAAATATTTCTCAAGAAAAGCGCTCGAAAGCCCGACGGCGTCGAAGATCTGCGCGCCGCAATAGCTCTGGTAGGTCGAGATGCCCATCTTGGACATAACCTTCAGCATGCCTTTGCCGGCCGCCTTGATGTAGTTTTTGGCGCCCTTCTCGCCCGCACCGAGCGCGTCGATCGTCTCGAACGCGAGATAAGGATTCACCGCCTCCGCGCCGTAGCCGGCGAGGACGCAGAAATGATGGACCTCGCGCGCTTCGCCGGTCTCAACGACGAGGCCGGTCTGCATGCGCAGGCCCTGCCGGATCAGGTGATGGTGGACAGCGCCGGTCGCGAGGGCAGCCGGGATCGGCACGCGGTCCGGCGACACGGCCCGGTCCGAAAGGATGAGCACGTTGATGTCGGCGAGCACCGCCTCCGTTGCTTCCCAGCACAGCCGCTGCAGCGCTGCTTCGAGCGCCTTGCCGCTGCCGCCCGCCGGCCAGCTCGCGTCGAGCGTGGCCGTGCGGAAGGCGCCGTCCACCGCATCGTGGATCGACCGGATTTTTTCGAGATCCTGGTTGGTGAGGATCGGCTGCGAGACTTCCAGCCGCTTAAAGGCGCCGGCATGGTGCCCGAGCAGGTTCGGGCGCGGCCCGATCATCGAGACGAGCGACATCACCATGGCTTCGCGGATCGGATCGATCGGCGGGTTGGTGACCTGCGCGAAGTTCTGCTTGAAATAATCGTAGAGCAGCTTGGGCCGTTCGGAGAGGACAGCGATCGGCGTGTCCGTTCCCATCGACCCGATCGGATCGTCGCCTTGCGCCGCCATCGGAGCCAGGAAGAGCTTCAGATCCTCTTCGGTATAGCCGAACGCCTGCTGGCGGCGGCGCAAAGTGTCCGGATCGGACGTGCGCGGCTGATCCTTTGAAGGCGGCAGCTCTTCGAGCTTGAACTGGGTATCCCGCAGCCATTCGCCATAAGGTTCGGCATTGGCGAGCTCCGCCTTGATCTCCGCGTCCTCGACAATGCGGCCCTGCTCCAGGTCGATGAGCAGCATCTTGCCGGGCTGCAGCCGCCACTTGCGGACGATCTTTTCCTCCGGGATCGGAAGCACGCCGCTCTCCGAGGCCATGATGATGCGATCGTCCTCGGTAACGGTGAAGCGGGCGGGGCGCAGACCGTTTCGGTCGAGCGTGGCGCCGATCTGGCGCCCGTCGGTGAACGCGATTGCGGCCGGGCCGTCCCACGGCTCCATCAGCGCGGCATGATATTCGTAAAAAGCGCGCCTCGAAGCATCCATCTGGGCGTTGCCGGCCCAGGCTTCGGGGATCAGCATCATCACAGCGTGCGGCAGCGAATAGCCGCCGGCGATCAGCAGCTCGAGCGCGTTGTCGAGGCTCGCCGTGTCCGACTGGCCGTGCGGGATGAGCGGCCACATCTTGTTGAGGTCGGCGCCCAACAGAGGCGATTCCATGGTACGGCGGCGCGCGTTCATCCAGTTGACGTTGCCCCGGACGGTGTTGATCTCGCCATTGTGCGAGATGAAGCGGAACGGGTGCGCGAGTTTCCACGACGGGAAAGTGTTGGTCGAAAAGCGCTGGTGGACCATCGCCAAAGCGGACGTCGTCAGCGGGTTGGTAAGGTCCTTGTAGAAGCGGCCGACCTGCGTCGCGAGCAGCAGGCCCTTGTAGACGACCGTACGGCTCGAGAAGCTCGGGATGTAGAATTCGGCGAGCCCAGGCAGCTGCTTGCGCGCCGAAAGCTCCTGCAGCGGATTCTGCGTCTGCTTGCGGATGGCGAGAAGCTTGCGCTCGAACGCGTCCTGGTCCTTGACGCGCGGGCCCCGCGCCACGATCGCCTGGCGGATCACCGGCATGGCCGCAAAAACGGTCGGGCTCATCCCCTCCGGGTCCACGGGCACGTCGCGCCAGCCGAGGAGAATCTGGCCTTCGAGTTCGACGAAGCGCTCGAGCTGCGCGATCGCAACTTCGCGGCTCTGCGGGTCGCGCGGCAGGAAGCACATGGCGACCGCATAATCGCCGGCCGGGGGAAGCGTCAGCGCATTGCCTTCGGCCCAGTGGCGGAAAAGCGCATCCGGGATTTGAATGAGGCAGCCAGCGCCGTCGCCGACCAGGGGATCGGCGCCGACCGCGCCGCGGTGATCGAGATTGGCGAGGATTTCGAGGCCCTCGCGAATGATGGCGTTGGATTTCTGCCCGCGAATGTGCGCGATGAAGCCGACGCCGCAGGCATCATGCTCACGGCGCGGATCATATAGTCCCTGCTTCGCTGGCGCTCCAGCCATCGCAACACCCTTCACATCATCATGTTGTGCGCTCGCTTACCGGCTCCGTGCCGCAGCGCAAGCGCCGCCGACCCGGATTCGTGGGCGCGTCCACATTTTGTTGATGCCATTTTGGGATACAATCGCAAAGTGCAAAATGCACCACCCGCCCGGATTTCGCTTTGGATGCAGGAGGGCAGCCCGGTACTGCTAGTGGCTATGGGATCCCGAACGCCTGCAGATCAGCTCCGCTCCTTGGTTGCCGTAAAGCGGATCTTCGGGTTGCGACCTTCGTGGAAATTGAGCTCCCACAGATCCTTCGCCATGAACACCGGCGCACCGTCGCGATCGGTGGCGACGGCGCTTCGGTGCGTGTCGACGAACGCCTTGAGGTCGGCTGCATTGTCAGCCGCAAGCCAGCGGGCGGTGTTCCACGGCGAGGGCTCGAAGCGCGCGTCGACCTTATATTCCGCCTCCAGGCGGGAGATCAGCACGTCGAGCTGCAGCTGGCCGACGACCCCCACGATCCAGTTCGCGCCGAGCGACGGATAGAAGACCTGCGTCACCCCTTCCTCGGCCATGTCGTCGAGCGCCTTGCGGAGCTGCTTGGTCTTGGTCGGGTCGGTAAGCACGACGCGGCGCAGAATCTCGGGGGCGAAATTCGGCAAACCGGTGAACTGGATGGCTTCGTCCTCGGTCAGCGTGTCGCCGACGCGGAGGGTGCCGTGGTTCGGGATGCCGATGATGTCGCCGGGAAAGGCTTCGTCGGCCAGTTCCCGGTTTTGCGCGAAGAACAGGATCGGGCTGTGCACCGCGATCGACTTGCCGGTCGAGGGCTGGAGAAGCTTCATTCCCCGCCGGAACCGCCCCGAGCAGACGCGCATGAATGCGACCCGGTCCCGGTGCTGCGGGTTCATGTTGGCCTGCACCTTGAAGATGAAGCCAGTGACGGCGTCGAAATCCGGATGCACCGGCCCCTTGCTGGTCGGTTGCGGCAGCGGTGAGGGTGCGAATGCGCCAAGCGCTTGGATGAGCTCGCTGACCCCGAATTCCTTCAGCGCCGAGCCGAAGAAAACCGGCGTCAGGTCCCCGCCGAGATAGGCGTCGGCATCGAAGGAGGGGTAAGCGGCCATGGCAAGCGACGCTTCCTCGCGAAGCTTCTCGACCCCTTCGGGCGAGACGAAATCGCCGAGCTTCGGATCATCGAGGCCCGAGACCTTGATCGTCTCCCCTTCGAAATGCCCGCTGTCGTTCTTGGCCGGCAAATTCAAGCGATTGTTGGCGAGGTCGTAAATGCCCTCGAAGGTGCCGCCCATTCCGACCGGCCAGCTCATCGGGGCAACGTCGAGCGCCAGAACGTCGGCCACCTCGTCGAGCAGCTCGAACGGCTCCTTGCCTTCGCGGTCGACCTTGTTGATGAAGGTGATGATCGGAACGTTGCGCAGCCGGCAGACCTCGAACAGCTTGCGGGTCTGGGCTTCGATGCCGCGGGCTGCGTCGATCACCATCACGGCCGAATCGACGGCCGTGAGCGTCCGATAGGTGTCTTCCGAAAAGTCCTCGTGACCCGGGGTGTCGAGCAGGTTGAAGGTCACGCCTTCGTGCTCGAAAGTCATGACCGAGCTCGTCACCGAAATGCCGCGCTGCTGCTCGATCTTCATCCAGTCCGATCGTGCGCGCCGGTTCTGCCCCCTCGCCTTCACTTCCCCGGCAAGGTGGATCGCGCCTCCAAAGAGCAGCAGCTTTTCGGTCAGCGTCGTCTTGCCCGCGTCGGGGTGCGAGATGATCGCAAAGGTGCGCCGGTCGGGACGACCGGTCGGTCGGTTGAGCATGTCGGGGTCCGAAGGTTTGAGCTGCCCCGCCCATAGCAGGCGGCAAAGCGCGAGGCACGCGAAATAGGAATGCGGCGCGCCTTTGAAGGCCTGCTGAGACTCAGGAGTACGTCCAGGCGCGCCGCTTCTCGATCTATCGGGACGCCTCCCGTTCGGGCTGAGCCTGTCGAAGCCTCCCTCCCTAAGGCCCTGGTAAGCTCCCGGCCCATTTAGGCCCAGAACCGCATGGTGCAGAGAAAGCAGACACGAAGGGCTTCGACAACCTCAGCCCGAACGGATGCACGCTACGGCAACTCAGTAGAGCTTCTCCGCTTCGCTCGCGCTTCGGCGGACGTTTTCTGTCTCGCCGTGCCAACAGCATCCGTTCGGGCTGAGTTTGTCGAAGCCCTCTCTTCCCTATTTCTGGCAAGCGCGCTGATAAGCTCCCAATCCCCACGGGTCAGCGCCAGCTTCTTGGCTCGGCTCCATCCCTTTATGCGCCGCTCCGCCTGAAGCGCTTCGTATCTCGTCGGGAATTCTTCGGACCATACCAGCTTCACTGGCAGCCGTGTGGAGGTGTATCCCGCTATGTGCCCATGCTGATGCGCGGCAATCCGCTTCTCCAGATCGTCCGTGTGTCCGACGTAGAAGCTACGGTCGGCGCAGTGGAGCATGTAGGCCCAGAACCCCATGATGCACAGTAAGCAGGAAGAACGGGGCTTCGACAAGCTCAGCCCGAACGGATGGGGCGACAAGCGCAAGTGCTTCTCAAGTCCATGGGCGTTCTCTCCTCTGACGCTGAGACAGCACCCGTTCGGGCTGAGCTTGTCGAAGCCCTCTCCTTCAATGCCGCTGGGGGATTTGCTCAGAAGCTCGCAGACGCTCGCTCGGTTTTTACGCTGTGACTGGCCATGCTGTGCCGGAGCCGAAGCTCTGATCCGAGCAGTCAGGCCGTAGGGGGCGCTTCAACGGGATCACGAGCTCAGCCCGAACGGGCGGGAGCGACAACCGCAGCTGGCTAAGCAAGCTTCCCGAGTCCATGGGCGTTCTCTCCTCTGACGCTGAGACAGCACCCGTTCGGGCTGAGCTTGTCGAAGCCCCCTCCTTCGGTGCGCGTCATCATCCGCGACGCTTCCACGCCGCTCGCTATTGAAGCGGGCGCTCTCCCCGACCATAGGCACGTCCGCACCAACAAGGGGGGCAGCAACTTTGCCGCATTACGATCGCATCGGTGACCTCGAGATAGACAGCGCTCTGAGGCGGTTTGTCGAGGAAGAGGCGCTGCCAGGCACGTCGATCGCGCCGGAAGCATTCTGGTCGGGCCTTGCAGCGCTGCTTGCGCAGCTCACGCCGGAGAACAAGCGCCTCCTTGCTCGGCGCGAGGAACTCCAGGCGCTGATCGATGCTCGCAACGAGCGCCTCGACGCGCGGGCGCCGGACCCGGCCGAGGAGGAAGCCTTCCTCCGCGAGATCGGCTATCTCGTCGAGGCGCCGGCGCCGTTCACGATCCGCACGCAAGATGTCGACCCTGAAATCGCCGAAATTGCCGGCCCGCAGCTCGTCGTGCCGGTCAACAACGCGCGCTATGCCTTGAACGCGGTCAACGCGCGCTGGGGAAGCTTGTACGACGCGCTTTATGGCACCGATGCGCTCGGCGATCTTCCGAACCCCGGCGGCTACGATCCGGAGCGGGGCGCGCGGGTAATCGCCTGGGGACGGCGCTTCCTCGACGAGATCGCGCCGCTCACCGGCGGCAGCCACGCGGATGTCGGCGAATACCGAATTGAGGACGGCGAGCTTCAGACCGATTGCGGAGGTCTTACCCAGCCCTCTTTGTTCGCGGGGCACCGGGACGGCGCGATCCTCCTTCGCCACAACAATCTCCACGTCGAGCTCGTGATCGACCGCGCGCAGCCGATCGGCCGCGAGGACAAAGCGGGGCTTGCCGACATTCGCCTCGAAAGCGCGATCACGGCGATCATGGACTGCGAGGATTCCGTCGCGGCGGTGGACGCGGAGGAGAAGATCGGCGTCTACCGAAATTGGCTCGGCCTCATGAAGGGCACCCTCTCTGCCCCGGTTGAAAAGGGCGGAAATCGTTTCGAGCGAAGAGCCGAGCCCGACCGCGAATATATCGCGTCGGACGGCAGCACTTTGCGGCTCAAGGGACGCTCGCTCCTGTTCGTGCGCAATGTGGGCCACCTCATGACTAACCCGATGATGCGGCTCGGCGGCGAGAAGGTGCACGAAGGCTTGGCGGACGCGGTGCTGACCGTGCTCGGCGCGCTCCACGACGTGAGGGGAGCCCGTGGCAACAGCGCCGCCGGTTCGATCTACATCGTCAAGCCCAAGATGCACGGCCCCGAAGAAGCCGCATTTGCGAACACCCTGTTCGACATGGTCGAGGATCTGCTCGGGCTTTCTCGCCACACGATCAAGATCGGCGTAATGGACGAGGAAAGGCGGACCAGCGTCAACCTCGCCGCCGTCATAGAAGCGGTGAAGGACCGCGTCGTCTTCATCAACACAGGGTTCCTCGACCGCACAGGGGACGAGATCCACACCTCAATGAAGCTCGGGCCGATGATCCGCAAGGGCGAGATGAAGAGTTCGTCCTGGCTCAAGGCCTATGAGGACAACAATGTCGCGGTCGGGCTTGCCTGCGGTTTTGAGGGGCGGGCGCAGATCGGCAAGGGCATGTGGGCAATTCCCGACCGGATGGCCGACATGCTCGCCCAGAAGATCGCCCATCCGGAAGCGGGCGCGAACACCGCCTGGGTCCCCTCGCCCACCGCTGCAACCCTCCACGCGATCCACTATCACCGCCTGGACGTTGCCGCGCGCCAGCGGGAGCTTGCGGGAACCGCATCGGCTAGAGTGCTTTCAAGTCAGGTGGAATCACCTGACGGCTCGGAAAGCACGGCAAACACAGGAAACTGGACCCGTTCCCGGTTCAATCAAACCGTTAACGGGTCCAGGCTCCACGACATTCTCACGATTCCCGTGGCCGCAGGGCGCAACTGGTCACCGGAGGAGGTTCGCGAAGAGCTCGACAACAATGTCCAGGGCATCCTCGGCTATGTCGTGCGCTGGATCGACCACGGCGTCGGCTGCTCCAAGGTGCCGGACATCCACGATGTCGGCCTGATGGAGGACCGTGCAACCTGCCGGATCTCAAGCCAGCACGTCGCGAACTGGCTCCGCCACGGGATTGTCTCGCGTGATGATGTGCAGGCCGCGCTGGAGCGAATGGCGGCAATCGTCGATCGCCAGAACGAGGGCGATCCATTCTACCGGCCGATGTCGCCCGACTTCGGCGCGAGCATCGCCTTTCAGGCCGCATCAACCTTGATCTTCGAGGGGCAGCGGCAGCCGTCGGGCTATACTGAGCCCCTGCTCCACGCGCACAGACTAAAGCTGAAGTCGCGCTAGAGCAGACTGCGCTAACTCTCACCCGTTCGCCCTGAGCCTGTCCAAGCCTGTCCTGAGCGACACCGCAGGCGGCGTCGAAGGGGGCTGCCCTTCTTTCCGTTCAAGGGGCAAAGCAGGGCTTCAACGGGTGCCCATGAAAGTAGTACTTTCATGGGATCCCTCACAAGCTCAGCCCGAACGAAAAAGAGCACTGATCCCGAACTCACGCCAGTCGCCTAGAGTATAGCGGCGCAGTCAAACAACTGATACATAAAAGAAAACCCCGGCCTAAACCGGGGTTTGTTTTACTCAACCTGCGGTGCTGCCGCCGTCATCTCCGCCATCACCTAAAAGCCAGTCCCAAAAACCGCGGGCGGGGCGGGAAACATGCTTCTTCATAGAACCCCTGTTGTGTGCAGACTCAGTGATGATCACTGCGCCTGTAGAGAAGGTTCCATATACGAAACAAGCTTGCAAGCACTTTGTTTGGTGCAGTGCCGTTAAGTTTATCAGAGTTCTGGAAGATGAAATTAGACAACCAGGACGCTTTCAGTGATGGTCCTGCCGGGCCTGGTAGGCCATTTCGTTGGCACGTTAACTGTCCCAGATCAGGCGCCGTCGTCGCTCTGAACAGACTCTGCTTTGATCTCGAACGGAAACTCAGCTCCAAGCGTGCGGTTGCGCCCCGCTCACGCGCAGGGGCTGAAGATCAAGTCGCGCCAGCTCGAAGCGGCGCAGTCAAACTATTGATACAAAAAGAAAACCCCGGCCGAGACCGGGGTTTGTTTACTCAACCCGTGGTGGTGCCGCCGTCACCGCCGTCGCCTAAGAGCCAATCCCAAAAACCGCGGGCGGGGCGGGAAACATGCTTCTTCATAGAACCCCCTGTTCTGTGCAGGCACCGCGACCATCGCGATGCTTACAGGGGGGATGCTAATCCTAAAAGAAAAGGTTAGCAAGAGATTAACTAAGCGGCCTTGCTCTTTAGCTTGCCGAGAACTTGTTTCGAAAGAGCACGAAAGGTCATCGGCCTCCCAATCAAGTAACCCTGCGCGACATCGCAACCCATTTTCCTAAGTAGATCAAGTGTTTCGGCTTCCTCGACCCCTTCCGCCACCACCTTGTGGCCGAGCGAGTGCGCAAGCTGGATCGTGGAATGGACCATCAGCATGTCGCCGCGGCTGTTGCCCACCGACTGGACGAAGCCCTTGTCGATCTTGATCTCCGTGGCCGGGACCTTCTTGAGATAGTCCAGCGTCGACAGGCCGGTGCCATAATCGTCGATGGAAAGCTGAACGCCGAGTCGGCGCAAATCGTGGAGCGTCTGAAAATTGCTGGCGCTGCCTGTGAGGGCAACCGTTTCGGTCACTTCGAGCGTCAAGCAGGCGGCCGGCAGTCGATGCTTACGCAGCAGGTCCTTCACGACTCCGACCAGCTCGGGATCATCGACGAGCCGCGCGGAGAGGTTCACCGACATTCCGAACTCGGCTCCGCGAACGTTCAAAGCGGCCGCCCGCGCGATCGCCTGGTCGAGCACGAATTTGGTGAGCTTCTCGATCCGGTCGCTCTGCTCGGCCGCGATGATGAACTCCAACGGGCTGATCGGGCCTTTGTCCGGGTGCGTCCAGCGCACCAGGGCTTCCGCGCCGACGATGTTTCCGGTGTGGAGGTCGAGCTTGGGTTGATAGGCAACCCAGAGCGCGCCCGAATCGATCGCAGCGTCGAGCTGGCTGAGAAGCGACAGCTTCCAGGCAGCATCCTTCAGCTTGGCCGGATCATATTCCTTCCACCGCAGCCCCTCGGCGGAAGCTTCATCGGCGGCAACGAGCGCGCTACCGAGGCGATTCGCCACCGAGCGCTCGCTCCCGGCGTCGATCCCTAAGGTAATCGTCAGGTCGAGCGAGTTCCCGGCGACGCGCACCGGGCTCCTGAACAGAGCGTGCAGCGCGTCGAGATGGTCGGCGAGTGGTGCGGGCTCGGCGAACCAGGCAAAGATCCCCTCGTCGCCCTGGTAGAGCTTCGATTGCGACGCGACCAGCGTGAGACGGGCGGCGATCTGCTCGACCAGCGCTTTCTCGTCTTCCGGCGGCAAGGCCGAGGTAATCTCCGGATAGTTCTGCACCCGCGCCGCGATCAGCGGGCGATTATGCTCAAGCTTTTCCTCGCGAAGTGCGTTCAGGTTCGGCAGCCCCGAAAGTGCATTCACCGATCCTCGCGAACGGTAGGACTGCTTGAACTTGCTCCAGGTGTCGATGCAACCGACTACGACCAGCACGAACAGGCCTGGCATGACATCGAAATAGAGAAGATGAGCTTCAAGCACGAAGGGCAGCAGAAGCAGCGCTACCGCGCCGACCGAGTTTGCGGCAGCCGAAAATCGCACGTCTTTCAGACGCAATCCGACGGCAGCGGTGATCAGCGAGATTGCAAAAGCGGCAAACCAGCCAAACTTCATCGGCGTCCCAAGCTTCAGGGTCTCGGCGCCAAGCACGTGGACGTAGACGCTTGAGATAAGCCCGGTAGCCGGGTGGGAGACGGTGTCGCCGAGACGGCGGGTGGTAGTTCCGATGACCACGTCCTTGCCGTTGATCATCTCGGACGATGCTGATCCACGTAACACATCAACGGCGCTCACGGTTGTGATCGACCGCAGGTCGAGCGAATAATCGATAGGAAACCATCTGCCGCTTTCGCCGGTGCGGCCGGCCAGTGAAGCCGCTAGGGACGGATATGTCTCCCCCTGCATATTGATGGCGTAAGGCAGCTGCCAAGCAATGCCCTGCCAGTTATGGCGCACGTCCCCATTGGCGAGGCTGACGTGTTTTCGAAAATCGTTCAGAGGATATAGGGTGGACCGGGTGCCAGTCACCGGATCCCTAACGTGCTGAACTGGGAGCGTTATCTTTTTGCCAAGCCGGGAGAAAGCCTGCTCCAGGATCTGATCGTCATTGGGATTGGACGCCATAGAGAACTCGACGCCGAACATGATACGCTTCGCGCCCATTCGGTGGAGGTTTTCCGCCAGTTGCGCATGGTAGCGGCGCGGCCACGGCCATTTCTGCAGAGCCGCCAGACTGCGGTCGTCGATCGCGACGACGACGATGTCGCCGCTTGCTTCATGCTTGTGGACGATATTGCGCCCGCTCCGCAGCGCGTTCTCGAGCGGCTCCCCAAACTCGGCGGCGCCGAAGAAGAAGCCAATCACCGCCACCCACAGGAAGAGCCGCAGCCGCGGATATTGCTTCCAGCGGCCGCGCACCTTCTCCCACCAAGAGGAATGCACTCCATCCATCGGCTACCGCCATGCCAGAAATGGGTTACCAAAATCGAAAGGATGATCGGCGGCTAACCCTGATTGGCGGGGCCGAGTCTCGGCTGCTGGTGCGCAACATTCGCGTCACGTCGAGGCGCGGCGGCTCGCCGGCATGAAGAAGGCGGCGCCTCCCTTCAGGAGCGCGCCGCCTCACTCAGCCTCAAAAAACGATTTCCGTCACTGCGAGCGAAGCGAAGCAGTCCAGCCGCGCCGCCTTGCTCGCTAAGAGCTTAGCGCCCGGTCGGAAAGCCGCGGCGCTTCAGAAGCGCGTTGACGTCCGGATCGCGGCCGCGGAAGGCGCGGTACGCCTCGGCGCGGTCGGTCTCGTTGCCGGTCGCAAGCAGGGTCGTGCGGAAGCGCTCGGCCGTCGGCTTGTGCCACGGGCTGCCGGCCTCCTCGAACGCTGCCCAAGTGTCGGCGTCCATGGTTTCCGACCAGAGGTAGGAATAATAACCGGCCGAATAAGCGTCCGACGAGAACAGGTGATTGAACTGCGGCAGGCGGTGCCGCATCACCATTTCCCTTGGCATGCCGAGCTTCGCCAGCGCTTCCCGCTCGAACCGGTCCGCATCGACGACGCCGTTCGGGTCGGTGTGGAGCATCATGTCGACCAAGGCCGAGGAGAGATATTCGACCGTGGCGAAGCCCTGGTTGAACGTTTCCGACTTCTTGATCTTGCCGATCAGCGCCTGCGGTATCGGCTGGCCGGTCTTGTAGTGGCGCGCGAACTTGTCGAGCACTTCGCGCGTCAGCAGCCAATTCTCGTTCACCTGGCTCGGATATTCGACGAAGTCGCGCGGCGTCCCGAGGAAGCTTGGATAATATACGTTGGACAGCAGCGAGTGCAGGCCATGGCCGAACTCGTGGAACAAGGTCTCCGCATCGTTGAGGCTGATCAGCACCGGCTCGCCCGGACCTGGCTTCGTGAAGTTGTTGTTGTTGGACGAAAGCACGATCTTGTCGCCCATGAAGCCCGAGCGGCTGCGGTAGCTCGTCGCCCAAGCGCCCGAGCGCTTACCTTCGCGGGCATAATTGTCCATGTAGAACAGGCCCACGACGTCACCGGTCTTGCGGTCGCGGACTTCGAAGGTGCGGACGTCCGCTTCGAAAACCGGAACGGCGCCCGTATTCTCCTTGAAGTCGAGATCGTAGAGCTGCCCGGCTGCCCAGAACATGCCGTTGATCATGTTCGAAAGCTCGAAATAGGGCTTAATCTCGTCCTGGCTGAGATTGTACCGCTCTTTGCGGACCTTCTCCATGTAATAACGATAGTCCCAAGGCTCGATCGTGACCTTGCCGCCCGATTTGCTGGCGAGCGCCTGCATGTCGCGCACTTCCTCTTTGACGCGCGCCACCGCCGCCGGCCAGACGCGCATCATGAGGTCCATGCCCTTGGCCGGGCTCTTCGCCATCGTATCCTGCATCCGCCATTCGGCATGGTTGGCAAAGCCGAGCAGCTTGGCGCGATCGGCGCGAAGCTTCACGATCTGCGCGATGGTACGGTTGGTATCGCTCGCCCCTCCATTGTCACCGCGATTGGCAAAGGCGCGGAACACCCGCTCGCGAAGTGCGCGGTTGTCGGCAAAGGTCAGCACCGGCTCGACCGCCGAGCGCGTGTTCTTGATGGCATAAGCGGCGGCCGGCATGTTCTGCGCCTTGGCGGCCGCGGCAGCCGCATTCTTCACGTCCTGCGGCACGCCCTTCATTTCGGCTTCTTTTGCCTGGAGGTAGGTGCTCTCGTCGGCGAGTACCTTCTCGCTGAAGGTCGCGAACAGGCTCGCCAGCTGCTGGTTATATGCCGACAGCTGCTGCTTCTGCTCCGGGTTGAGATTGGCGCCGCGGCGGACAAAGGATTCGTACAGCCGGGTGACGAGCCGCTGCTGCTTTGCGTCGAGCCCCGCTGTCTCACGCGCCTCGTAAACGGCCTTGATCCGCGCGAAGAATTTGGGATCGAGGACGATCTCATCCGATGCTGCGGAAAGCTTGGGCTGCCATTCGCGCTCCAGCGCCTGGTAAGCGGGATTGGTGACGTTGCTCGTCATGACACCGAACACGGCGTTGACACGGCCAAGCCGCTCGCCGGCACGCTCATAAGCTTCAACCGTGTTCTGGAAGGTTGGCGCTTCGCTGTTGTTGACGATCGCGTTCACTTCACGGCGACGCTCGTCGATCGCGAACTGGAAGGCTTCGCCGAAAAGCTCGGGCTTCACCTGGTCCCAGGGCGGAACGCCTTCATAAGGGCCCGTCCAGTCGGCGAGGAGTATGTTATTGGGTGCCGTCGGCGCAGCTTGCGCCGGCGCTGCCGACGCGGGAGCCGCTGCAGCGGCGGTTTCGGTTTGGGTGCCGGTGTTAGCCATGGTGGTGCAACCGCCCAGCGCGAGCGCAGCTGCGCTCGCCAGAAGAAAAGCCTTCAATTCGTCTCTCCATATGATCTTGCGACGCAGCGCGCGCGGCGCGTCGGTTCAGTGGGTGCTTATATAGGAACTCGGCTTAACCTGCGGCAACTCCGGTAGAGCACCCTGAGTTGGGCTCGAACGTCATCGCGAGGAGCAAAGCGACGCGGCGATCCAGGTCAGCGCCGGGGGCTGGACTGCTTCGCTGCGCTCGCAATGACGTCGAGGTGCAATCTCTCAAGCTGCGTTGCGCAGCAGCAAGCTGCGGCACGCCCTTCGCTATTTCCCGCGCCCCGGGAACAAGCCTTCGCCGATCGGGTTCTCGGGCCGCAACGCCTTTGGAGCCCTGCCCGATGCCCTCCCCCTTTCTTCCCCTGCTGAGGCGCCTGGGATCGGGCGCCGGCGTGGCGCTGTTCCTGCTCGGCGCTGCGCCTGCCGCCGCGGCGACCCCTGAGCAAGTGCAGGATCTTGGGCCGAAGAAGGGTCAATGGTCGCTGGAATATGTCGGCCAGTTCGGCAGCGCCAATGGCAGCGATGAAGGCCGGCAGCATTCGGGCGAGCTTTACTACGGGATCAGCGACAGCCTCGTGATCGGCGGCGAGACGCAGCTCAGCTACCGGAGCGGCCCGCTGGTCAATCGAGACGGCTTGTTCTTCGATTATGACAGCGTCATCGCCCTGTTCCGCTTCAGCGACGCCGAAAAGGACCCGATCGGCGCCGGGCTCTGGCTGCAGGCGGCGCTCGACACCGACGGCGAGGTGGCCCGCCTCGAGACGCGCTTCATTCTCGAGAAAAAGAGCGACGCCTGGCGGACGGAGGCCAATGCCATGCTCCGGCGCGTCAACGAGGAAGAGGAGGAAGGAACCCTGCTCGCTTATAGCGGCCGGATCAGCCATGCCCTCGCGCCGAACCTTTGGCTCGGCGGCGAAGCTTCGGGCCAGGCGGCGCGGATCAGCGGCTTCAAGCGCGAGCCGCTCGACAGCGGCCATTATCTGGGCCCAAGCCTGGCTTTCGAGTTCCAGCTCGGCGGCCGCGCCGAAGCGCAGCTCGGCCTTAGTTACCTCCACCGCATCGACGAGGACGAGGGCCTCCGCAATGTGGCGCAGCTATCGGCGCAGCTCAGGTTCTGAAGCAGGTGCGGTTCCGCCGGACAGCGCCAGCCGCTCCATGATTTCCTCGGCGACCGCATGGTTTCGGGCGACCAGAAGGCCCGTCGCTTCGCTTGCCGGAAGGTAGGCGGACCCGCCCAGTCTCGCCACGTAACTGCCGGCTTCCCGGGCGAACAGCGCGCCCGGTGCGTGGTCCCAGGGAAGGACTCTCCAGAAGATCGCGAAATGACGGTCGCCGCCAACCACAGCCGGATACTCCGCGCCTGCGCACAAGAGCCCGGGGATGAGCCGAATGCCCCCTGCCCTCTTCTCGAACCCGGCGCTGACCTCGGACGGCATGAACCGGCTGAGGAGAGCGCCTGTCAGGGCCGGGACGAGGCATGCCAAGGCTCAGCCATCACGCGTGACCCGTCGCGAAAAGCGCCGCTTCCAAGCTCGGCCGTGCAGAGGCTTCCTCCGAGCGGATCCAACATCCAGGACGCGACGCAAGTGCCGTTCTTCAAAAGCGCCACCATCACGGCGAAGGGTCCTCGGCCGGCTGCGAAGTTGCTCGTGCCATCGAGAGGATCGACCAGCCATACGACACCCTCTCCCAGATTCCCCAAGCTGTTGGGGTTTACAGCGCAAGCTTCTTCCCCCACCGCGCGCGAGCCGGGGTAGAGCTCCAGGAGCTCCCTCGTGAGAAGCCGCTCGCAGTCCCGATCGGCAACCGTCACGACTTCGCCCGGGCTCTTCTCTTCGACTTCGCTCTGCTGGAGCCGCCGGTACCGGGGCAAGATCGCCTGGTCCGCGGCTCGCCTCATCAACTCCCCGACGCGTGCGATCAGCGCCGAGCCAAGGCCAGCTGAGTTAGCAGCCATATTTTCATCTCGTCCTTTGATCGTTGGCGGTTCTCATCCCGGAGGTGAGCCCGGTATACAGCGTTCCGTTCGCGACCGCCCGACCATCTTCCGCCGGTTGCTTCATTGCTGCTTGCGATCGCTCTCACAAGCTATGGATTGCTTCGCTGCGCTCGCAATGACGGTGAGGGAGTGGCGACGTGTCCTGACAGGTCCGCCCGCAAGTGTTATCCCGTACCGGCCTGGATCAACAGAGCGCCGTCATCGCGAGGCGCGGAGCGCCGCGGGGATCCAGGAGGCGGAGCGAGACCGTGCTCCCGCTCTTGGGGACGCAGCGTCTAAGTGATCGTGTCGAAGAGATCCGCCCAGACCGGGTTCATGCCTTCAATCAGCACGAGTTTCTTGCCTCGCGAACCGCTTTTGATCTGCTTCTCGCGCGCAATGGCCGCGAGCATGTCCTCATGCATCTCGTACCAGACCAGCAGCTTGCACCCGTAGCGTGCGGTGAACCCGGCGGTGCCTTCCTTGTGCTGCAGACGCGCCGGACGAGATCCGAGGTGACGCCGGTATAGAGCGTTCCGTTTCGACCGCTCGCCATGATGTACACTGCCGGCTGCTTCATTTGCTGCGTGCGCTCGTCTTCGGAAGGCGTTCTGGATTGCTTCGCATTCGCTCGCAATGACTTTGGTGGAGTCGCGATGGCTCGCGAGGCATCCGCACGCCGCCGCCTCGCCGCAGCAGTCTGAATGAAAAGAGCAGCGTCATCGCGAGGCGCGTAAGCGCCGCGGCGATCCAGGAGGCTGGGGCAGGTAAGAACCATGCGCAGTTCGCCATTCACCTCGCACATGATGCCAACCCGCGGGAGACATTCCCTCAGCTCATTCCCCCATCTGCTTCTTGGGCGGCCCTCCCTCGCGGCGGCGAATGACGAGGTTCCGGATTTCGGTCATGTCCTCCATGGCGAAGCGGACGCCTTCGCGGCCGAGGCCGGAATCCTTGACCCCCCCATAGGGCATGTTGTCGACGCGGTAGGATGGCACATCGTTGATGACGACGCCGCCGACTTCGAGCCGGTCCCAGGCGTCCAGCGTCTTGAACAGGTCGCGCGTGAAGATGCCGGCCTGAAGCCCGAACTTGGAATCGTTCACCTCCTCGAGCGCTTGGCCGAAGTCGGTGAAGCGCGACAGCATCGCGACGGGGCCAAAGGCTTCTTCTC
>JADDQD010000070.1 GCA_016781555.1 Pseudomonadota bacterium
TCCTTCTGGAATTAAGGCCGATCCTCCGGCCTGGGCCAGAAACGCTGACCCCCGACGCTCGGACATTCTGTCCCACGCACTATCATCTTCGCGCCCTGTTTCATGAAGATCGGGTCTTCACGCGTAGTGAATCAATAGTTCAGAACTATTCTGGGTAGGTTGCTTGTCTCAGCGCAGCCGGACCAGCCTGTAATGACAGGCACGCGCTTACACGGATAAAAGGCGGGCGGCCGCAGTGCTGCTTACCTTCATCACGCCCGCGATCAAATTAGCGATGCCGACCCTTGCTCAGAAAACGATGCCCCGGTTTACTTTTGCCCGCACAGGAGCATGAACGCCCAAACACGGCGCCGTTTTAGGCTTCTTTTAACGACCAACTAGATAGAACACCTTCTTCGTCTGCCGGAGGGGAACAGCATGAAGTTTGTACTCGTTTTAGCCGCCATCTCTTTCCCTGGCGCTGCAGGTGCCGCGACCGTGCACATGAAGTGCCAGTTGGACAGGGATGCAGATAAGAGGCCTTTCGACGTTCAGCTGAACGAGGAAGCGGGCATTGTCAGTTTGTCATACCCCAATGGCGCCCCACAGTCCGAGCGTGCCGCTTTCAGCGCCAAGTCGATCATTTTTTCCAACTTCGTGATAGATCGGACTGACTTCACGGTGCAGCGTATCCTGTTCAAGAGACCGCCAGTCGATCACGGAAAATGTTGGCCGAACAAGATGAAACGGCTCGTTGCGCGCTGAAGCTGTCCCGAACGGCCTCTCTCCGGAAGGTTAACATCTCGAGGTGCGGCCCGCGAGCTGCACTTACTGCCATTTGGAAACCGGGTGTGGCCTATGCCCGCAGGTCAGCTTCTCTTGTTCTCTCGAAGGACAGGAAATCAGGCTCCGGGGTAGAAGACCGGTAAAGTTCGGCAGCTGACATAGGGCTCTCGCTTCACAGTCACCCGATAAGATCTTCTCCCACGCATTGTTACAGTCAGCCTTCGCCTTCTGCTTCGAAGTCGTGGAACACCCTACGGATGCTTCATAGAATCTATAATATTGTTGGGCAGATAGATTGGAGTTTCTTTGGGGAGAAAACGTGGTTCGTCACCGTTCAACGGTCAGCATGATTGACGGTGGATCAAACCGCCAGTGGTGGCCGCTGCTGCGCATTCAGGCCCTCGATCGCGGTGCCGTGTCGATCAAATCCCTCATCAGCGTCGCCGCAGATGCGTGGAGTGCTTTTTCTACGGGACGCGAGCGCCCTCGCAATCTGCCTGGCAAGTTCAAGCTCGAAGCTGTCGTCCTCTTGCTGCTGCTCGCCACGGCTGCAGCGGTGTTCTACGAGGACAGCATCTTGCGGCGCACCATCGTTCTGGGACCGAACGAGACGAATTCATTCATTGCCCGGGCGCATACCGATGTCGCAGCAGGCGGAACTTCCAAGGTGATCACGGATCCTAAACGTCCTCTCACCTGGCAGTGCGAGTTGGGGGCTGCTTACCAGTATCCGTATTGCGCTTATGAGCTGCAGTTCGACCCGCAAGGGCAGCGCCGCGGCCTGGACCTTGCGCGGTTCGACAGCCTAGACATGGCTGTCGACTACCAAGGTTCAGCCGAGACCTTGAGACTGCACCTCAAGAACCGCGATCCCCGGTACAGCAAGCCGGGGATGAACAATCCGCACAAGATGAACGCCATCGAAGCTCCGCTTGAAAGCGGCAAACAGGTTTTGTCCTTGGAAAGAAATAACTTCACCGTCGCTGACTGGTGGATCCAGGAAAACAAAATTACACCTGAACTGAGCGAGCCTCAGTTCGACGACATCGTCTCGCTCGAAGTGTCAACCGGAACGGGTGCTCCGCTCGGCAGTCACGCTTTTCAGGTCAGCAGCATCACCTTGCATGGGCGCGTTCTCACCCAGGCCGAATGGTATCTTGCCATCTTGCTGGGATGGGCTGCACTCATTGTGCTGTTTCTGAGTTTCCGCATCATAGATGCCCGCCGGGCGCTCCGGCGCGAGATCGAGGCGCGCCAGAATGCCGAGCAGCGGGCCGACTTGTTGGCCCAGCACGACCCCATGACCGGATTTCTGAACGCCCGCGCCTTCAGAAGCAAAGTCGAAACGCGGCTCTCAGCAACCCGGCGTGCGCCAGGCGGCGGCGCGATCGTTCTGATAAGCGTGGATCGGTTGAGGGCGGTGAACGAGACCTACGGACATCTTGCCGGAGACGAGCTGCTGGTCGAAGTAGCCGCACGCTTGAAAACAGGTGCCGGGCATGATCTCCTGGCAGGGCGGATCGGGGGCGGAGACTTCGCTTGTCTGGTAAGCGGCGAACTCGGGGACCTCACCGACTTGGCAGCCCAGCTCGTTGATAAATTGAACCAGCCCTTCACACGCTGCCCGGCCAGTCTAAAGGTCGCAGTGACGATAGGGATAGCGCGCTCTCCGGACCATGGCACCGAGTTTCCCCAGCTTTTCCGCGCTGCCGAAATCGCTCTTCAGGATGCTAAGCGGGCAGGCAGGCCAACCTACCGCCTGTTCGATCCCGAGATGACAAAGGCCTTGCCGGCGCGCAGCGACTCATCGATCCTTCCCAGCGAATTCCTCACGCAGCAGGACGATGCGCCTTCGGCCTTCGTGACGAGGGCGGCAACCGACGTGATCATGAAAACGAGTTGCCGCATGGCCATGGGTTGGCCAGGCGAAACAGCGCTCGTTGTGGATCTTACGCCTGGTCAGCTCGAGGACCAGTGGGCGGCAGATCGGATCCTCACGCTCGTCGATGCGAGCGGGTTCGAAAGAACGAAACTCATCATCAGGGTAAGCGAAGCGCTGTGTCTGCAGTTTTCAGCAAGCGTAGCCCGCAATCTTCAACAGCTGCAGCAAGCCGGAATTTGGCTGGCCCTCGAACAGTTCGAGAACCGCGTCAGCCCCGCCTCGAGCAGCATCAGGTTCGATCAAATCGCGATCGGCCGCACCTTTGTCAGCTCTCTTGCTTCGGCGGGCGAGGATCAGGTGATGAAGGCATTCACGGGAGAAACTCGCCCGGCGCGCGCGAAGCGGGTTGCGAAGCGCTGAAGCCGCCAACTCCACCCCGTAGAGCCCGTGCCACAGCTTCATGCTCTCACCGACCCGAAACGCTGCCATCGGCTTGCCACCAGGCGACAACTTCCTGCGGCCCATTCCGCCGGCTCAGCCGTGCCTCGTCATCTGAGGACGGTTGCTTCTCATTTACACCAGCAATTGCCCCATGAGCCGCGCTCTCACGCGCGTTTTGGCAGCTATCCTTCTCAAAAATAGCGTGCATGCTGAGGGCGCCTTCTGATCGGTGATCGGCAGCTATGGGTCTGCGCGCTGTCAGGTAATCCGCCAGCACGGCGAGAGGGCCGTCACATCACCGAGCGAACCCGCGCTCTGGCGCTTGCCGGCCATGTCTCGTGCGTAAATTGCTGAAACGAGTAACGGCTCGTCTAGTTCAGGCCGCGCGCTATGGCCTGTTCGAGACGATCCGGCGACTGAGTGCGCTCACGTCATTGGCCGTGATCAGTTGATGGAAGGCAAGGCCGAACCGTCCTCCTTTTGCCCACACGACCTTGGCGGGGACCGCGGCAAACGCTCGCCGAAAGAGGACGTTCGAACCGACGGCAAAGCCCGCTTCGGCTTCCACCAGAGCGCCCGCTGCGGAAAGATTGCGCAGGCAGACAGGCCAGGCATTCCCATCCACCTCAACGAACGCGAGCAGAAAAGCGCTGATGCGGCGACTGCTCCGAATTTCTATCGCCGCGCGAACTTCGGCTTCAGACATATAGGTGTTCATGCGGTCCGTGTAGCGTCAGAGGGATTAAGCTTCTCTTCCGCGGCCGGGGCTGCTGCGCAGCCGGGGCACTCAGCAGACCACCAGAATTCGACTTGGCTGGGAGCTTTTACAGGATCTTCATCCGGGCGGACTCTTCAAAAGAGCGCCCCGACCTGTCACCCATGCCGCGGCGCAGGAGCAGCTTAAAAGGAAGGCTGCTGCAGAGCTGGTCGCGGCGACGCTTTAGCGGCACCAACAGGTAAAGTTTGAGCCCGTAAATTGCGTCCCGCGGGAGCCAAGGCTCGCCCGATCGGCTCAGAACGGTGTTGAAGCTTTCGACGAGCGGAAGCTGCGGGTCAGTCCGAACCCGACCATTCTGGCAGCGGCGCCTTCGTTCAGCCCCTTGCTGCCGTAGACGGTCCAGTTCCACCCATGACCGAATGGTCCGCTCGCAACGGCGAAGATTTCCTTGGCCGATGTGAGCCCTATCGGTGACTGAGACCAATCGTAGGACCCGATGAAGGTGACTTTGCCGAGAGTGAGGGTTGCACCCGCCGATAGGAGCCAGCCGTTTTCCAGCTCGAGCTCTTGGCTGTCACCATAGAAGCGGTATCCGGCGGACACGAACGGTGAGACGGAGCCGAACGACTTGGCGAGTTCGATATCGAGCCCGCCGTCGAGCTTGCCCGTCGAAATGGCCTTTGCACCGGTCGGAAGCTTTACCTGCCCTTGAACAGTGACGTCGACGGGCAACCATTCGAGGGCAAGCGACCTGCCGGCGCTGAGCGTGATGTCTCCGAATCCGCGTATCTTCGAACCAGCGCTCTTCGGACCAACGACAATTCCTCCGACCGTCACTTCGGAGCTGCCCGCGTCGATGTTCACGTAGGGCAAAGCGGCGCTGAGCGTCCATTCGCCAAAGGTGGCGCTTGCGCCCAAATTGGCGACGGTTGCTTGGGTACGCTCGGTTCCGCCGTACTTGCCGGCCGAGTAGCTGGCAGAGGTGGTCAGGCTCAGGTCAGCGGCCAAGGCTGAACTGGGCATCACTAGCGCGAGGGCGGAGAGCAGGTGGTTCCGCATAGATCCCAAATGCAATGGGCGGGGCTGCTGCTGCGGCCCCGCCCAATGGCTTCATTTCTGAAGCTGGTATTAGCCGCGGGTGCCGGAACGCGCTGCACGCTTGGCAGCAGCAGCCGCGCGCCTGGCCTGTGCGGCCGCCTGCTTGGTGGCAGCACGCTCTGCAGCAGCCGCGCGCTTCACGGCGGAGCGCTCTCCGGCGGCAGCGCGCTTGGCGGCAGCAGCATCGCGCTTGGCCTGAGACTTCGCCACAGCGGCGGCGGCCTTCACGTTTGCGGTGCTCGGCACCGGCACGGTCTGTGCGACAGCCGGTGCGGTTCCCGAAAGCAGCGCTGCTGCGGCGGCGAGTGCGATGATTCTCATGATTTACTCCCTGAACTTGGTGATACGTGTCTCCACCTTCCGCTTTGATCAAAAGAAGCTGACAACCAGTTTATTGCTATGGTTACCGCTTCCCAAATTTCGGTGGGTGGATTTAAAACGAACTTGGGGTGTCCCGCGGCCGGAGACACAAGTTGACGGCGGGACCAATGTACAAACGGATGCGGAGGCGCACTTAATCCCAAGGGTAGAAAATTATTCGCGAACGCGCAGCGCAAGCGGCCATTCCGCCAAGACGCACGTACTCGCTTGAGCTAGGAAGCGACCTTGGTTCAGGCTAGCGGCCCGAGAGTGACGGTAAAAAGCGACCCCCCTCTGTTCGGGCCCCGCTTCAACAGCGAGCTACAGCAGCTTTTTCGCTGGCGTCGCGACGTGCGCCGCTTTCGGTGCGATCCTGTTCCAGAAGAGGCGCTGATGGAGCTTTTGGAAGCCGCGCACACGGCGCCCTCCGTGGGCAATTCACAGCCTTGGCGCATCATCCGAGTGGCAGATCTCGCTAATCGTGAGGCTGTCGCCTCACATGTCGACCGTTGCAATGCCGACGCGGCGCACAAGTATGAGGGGGCGGAGCAGGAGGAGTATCGAAAGCTCAAGCTTCATGGCCTCCGAGAGGCTCCGGTTCAGCTCGCCTTTTATTGCGACCGTGCTCCCGATGCAGGCCGTGGCCTGGGGCGCCAAACCATGGCGCAGACGCTCGAGTGGTCGGTCGTCATGGCCATTCATTCGTTGTGGCTGGCTGCCCGAGCACGGGGGCTCGGCTTGGGTTGGGTATCGATCCTCGATCCTGCCACCTTGGACAAGCTCTTCGAAGTTCCGTCGGATTGGGGATTGGTCGGTTACATCTGCCTTGGCTACCCGATGGAGGCGGAGGATCAGCCGGAGTTGGAGAAACTGAAGTGGCAGCAACGCCTTCCACTGTCAGACATCCTGTTCCAGAAGTAGCGGCGCGTATGAGGAGCGCGGATCCCTCCGCCATCTGCCTGGTCAAAAGCCAGCAAAACCAACCGCCAGGATAAGCAAGCCGGTCTCGACCATCTCTATGCCAGCACCATGGCAGTCACCCGTCACGCCGCCGACCCGCTTCTTCAAGTAAAGCCACCACAATGCGATCAGCAGAAAGGAGCCTGGCAGCCACGGAGCAGCCGGCGCAGAAGAGATGATCAGTGCGGCCCAGATCGCCAGATGCGGGGCTTTGACGGAGCCGCTGCAGCGATCGGCCAGGCCGCTCCCAAGAGCGGGCAAGGTGCGGACCCAGACGACTGGCCCGAACCGCGCGGCCGCTGGAATGGCAACAAGCCAAGACGCCGCGTTATTTTCCACCAATAGCCGCAGCAGAACCAGCTTGGCCAAAAGCTGGAGAACGATCGCAACAACGCCGAACGCACCGACGTGGGGGTCCTTCAGCACGGCCATGAAGCGCGCCCGATCACCATGGGATGCTGCGGCTGCGTCCGCGAGGTCGGCAAGGCCATCGAGATGAAGCGCGCCGGTGGCCAAGACCCAGGCCAGGACTCCGAACAGCGCCGCCAGCCACGGATCAAAGAGCGTCCCGACGAACGTTGCCGCGGCTATGACCGCGCCGATCAGGAGACCAGCAGCGGGAAACCACGGGGTCGCACAGGCGAGATCATCGGGCAGCTGATCGCCGACTGCAGGCACAGGCAGCCGCGTCAGAAATTGCACCGCAACGCGGAAATGCCGCAATGTCATCAGGGCGCCTTCAGCGAGCGGATCAATGCCGAAGGGGAGCCGCCGTCCCCATCGAACAGGCTCAAGCGAAGCTGTGCCGCGTAAGGCAAGTCCAGGCGCATCGTCTCCCGGAACCCGAAGCCGCACAACGCCGCTAGCGCCGCTCGCATTGCACCGGCGTGGGTGACGACCAAAACGGGACCGTCCATCCCGCTGGATGCGAGGTCGGCTACGGCGGCGGCCACGCGATTTTTAATGGCCGACCAGCGCTCGCCCCCCGGTGGAGGGTGACCGTCCGGGTCACGCCAGAAGGCTTCCAGTTGAGAGGCCCGGGTGAGGTTCAGATCCTGAACGGTCTTCCCGTCCCAGCAACCGAAGTCGAGCTCCTGCCATCGCTCGTCCACGTCGATCTTGCGTCCGGTGGCGGCTGCAATCGCCCGGGCTGCGGCGGCGGCCCGCTCCAGCGGCGAGCTGACGATGCGCGCAATCTCGAGATCGGCCACGGCCTCAACGCAGCTGGCAATACCATGCGCGGTAGCCTTCGAGTCCAGACGTCCGAGGAGGCAGCCCCGATGCTCAGGCTCACCATGACGCAGCAGGATGAGTTCGGTCGTATTCACGCCCGATTCGCCACCGCTGCCTCGCCGAACGTCGCCATTCCGTTGTGAAGGTCGCACGCGAGGCGCAGGAGGGGTATTGCTAGCGCGGCTCCGCTGCCTTCACCGAGCCGCATGTCCAGATCGAGCAGAGGCTTTGCGTTTAGCTCCTGCAGCACCAGACCGTGACCCCGCTCCAACGAGCGGTGGGCAAATGTCAGCCAGTCCCGGACGCGGGGGTTGAGATCGATCGCGCAAAGCGCTCCGACCGAAGCAATAAAGCCGTCCACTGCGACGCTGACACCGAGCTGCGCCGCGCGCACCATGGCTCCGGCCAAGGCGGCGATCTCGAACCCTCCGAACAGCCGCAACGCATCCAGTGCGCCGATTGGTTGAAGCGTGCAGCCGGAGCGAACGAGCGCCGCTTCGATGAGCTTCGCCTTGCGTTCGACCGTAGCGGGATCCACTCCCGTGCCGGCGCCGACCAGTTCGGCAGGTGGCCGGCCGAGCAACGCGGCCGCGACCGCTGCGGCTGAAGTCGTGTTTCCAATCCCCATCTCTCCCAGCACGAGGAGGTCGGGCCGCGGCTCTAATCCGTCAACGGCCGCTGCCCCGGCTGCCAATGCAGTTTCCGCCTGGCCGGGGATCATTGCACTTTCCTGCGCGAAGTTCCTGGTCCCGGAAGCGACTTTCCTGACGACGACGTTCGCCAAATGCTGCTCGCTCCGCGTGCCGACGTCCACAACCGTCAGCGAGGCGCCGAGGCTGCGTGCCAGCACGGAAATTGCCGCGCCTCCGCTCACATAATTGGCGAGCATCTGAGCGGTGACTTCGCTCGGGAATGCCGACACTCCCTCGGCCGCAATGCCGTGGTCCGCGGCAAAGATGATGATCGCTATCCGCTCGAGAGAAGGTCTGGCGGTCGCTTGGCGGGCTGCCAGTTCGACTGCCACTTCTTCCATGCGCCCGAGCGAGCCTTGTGGCTTGGTCAGCTGGTCTTGCCGCTCTACAGCCGCCGAGCGGCTCTTTTCGCACAATGGCGC
>JADDQD010000030.1 GCA_016781555.1 Pseudomonadota bacterium
CAGCTCGGCAGAACGGAAGAAGCACTTGCGGCGCTGGAGGCGGTCCCAGGCTCTGACGCTCTTCGCACCGAAATTCTTTGGAAAAAGCGCGACTGGAGCGGGGTCGCGGCGACCCTCCAGCCGACTCTGCCGCAGGGCGGCGGAATGAGCGAGGTCGCGCAGGCGAACGTATTGCGCTATGCCATTGCGCTCGCGATGCTTGGCCGCGAGGCTGACCTCGAGACGCTGAGAAACCGCTACGAACCCGCTTTCGGGCAACTTCCATCCGGCGCCGCTTTCGAGGCTCTGACGGCGACCACCGGCACAATCGATGTGGAGGGGCTCACCAAGGCTTTGGCGAGCATACCTTCAGCCAGTGCGGCCGGCGACTTCGCTGACCTGCTTGAGGTGAGGCCCACTGTCGGGTCCTAAAGTGGTTTAAAGTCTGGTGAAATGACCTCGCCGCTCGGGAATCGCGGTACACCAACGAAGCCGGACCCGTCCTGCTTCAACAAACCAGAACGGCTCCCGCTGGAGCAGCGTCGGGACAACGCGCAGTATTTGTCCGAACTCATATCGAGATCTGCGAAAAAGCGCGCCTGAAGCGGTTACGGGTCTACTTTACCTTTGATGGCCGTGCTTTCCGAGCTGCCAGGTGATTTCACCTGACCAGAAAGCACTCTAAAGCACGAGCGACGGCTCAGCGCAGGAAGTTGACCAGGCTCAGCTTCGAGAGTTGCGAAAACACGGAATAGGAGGCTTCCAGCGCGGTCTTCTGCTGTGCCAGCTCGATTGCAACCTGGCCAAGGTCAGCGTCTTCGTTGCCGGAGATCAGGTCCTTGAAGACAAGCGTCCGTTCCTCGGCGCGAATGCCGAGTCTTTCCACCTGCGCTTGTTTGCGGCCGTTTTCGGCATTCACTTTCGAGAGTTGTTTGATGCCCTCTCCCAGCTCTCCAGCCGCCTTTGCAAGAGCAGTCATCTGGGCGGCGGTCGGTTCGTCGCCGATCGTTCCCGCCTCTGCAAGTGTCCGGAAGGCAGAGAAGATACCGGTCCCGACTTCGCTTGCAACGATTCCGAATTCGACGTCGAGGCCGTCGGCCACACGCGCGGAAGCCCGAATCTCATCGTTCGAGAAGGCGTTGGCAGGAGCGAGCCCGATCGTGTCCGCCAGCGTCTCTGGCTTGAACGGCTTCGCCTCGATGCGCGACCCAGCAAAGAGCGGGATCCCTCCTTCGGAAGCGTTGAGGCTTGAACGGAACTGCGCGAAAGCCCCTTCAACCAGCTCCTGCAGGCCTGCAGAGCGGCCGGTTCCGAGCGCCGTCAGCACGCTCTTGTGCAGTTCCGAAGCGGCAGTGTGGATGCCGCTCAAGTTTGCGTCGTGAAGCGTGAGGGTGACTCCGACGCGCTTTGCAACTGCCCCTTGGGCTTCCTGCCGCGCGATCAAAGTTCGCGCCGAGACCGTCCGCACCGCTTCGGTTCCCAAAGAAGCGTAGTCCGTCGCCTTTTTGCCGGTGGCAATCTGAATCTGGCTGATCGCCAGCTTCTGCTGGTTACGCTGAATGGCGTCCGCCAGGCTTCGCTGAAGTGGAATGGTGGCAACGCGGCTCATTGGAAATCCTTTCAGCGGACCATAGCGATCAAGGTGTCGTACATTTCGGTGGCAGTGGTGATGACGCGCGCGGCAGCCGAGTAGCTGTTCTGCAGCACAACCATCTGGGCCAGTTCCTCGTCGATGTTGACGCCGGAAAAGGTGTCGCGCCGATTGGCCGCGTCGTCTCTGCGAGCAAAAGCGTCCACACGCGCCTCCTCGGCCCGCGCGGCTTCGGTTCCCGTTCGGCCCAGCAACTGGCTTGAAAAGCGTTCAAGACTCTGCACACCGTCCTTGCCGAGATCTACCGCCTTCTCCAGCTGATTGACGAAGGCTGTTGCCCCGCGGTTATCTCCGCCGCCAATCGCCTTGGTGCCCACTGCGGCGCCCGTTTCCAGCAGGGCGAGCGGCAGGCTGGTTGGCGTGGAAAGGATATCAGGCCGCACCTGCGCACTCGACAGTCCAGCCGAAAGGCCCGAAATGCCGGATAAGCCAGAAAAGGACCGACCGGTGCCGAACCGGTTGGTCGAATCCGAAGTGATCGAGAGCGTCGCGCCAGTGACAGAAGGATCAGGCTGGAACCGCACCCGGCCGCGTGCATCGAGCGAGAAATCACCGAACGCGCCCAACGCGCCGCCATTCAATGCAGTGACGACGTCTCCCAAGGTCCCGCCCGGCGCCGGGCTCAACGTGAAGTTGGTCAGTGCACGCCCGCCGGCATCCCGGAGCACCAGTTCGGCTGTTTCACCAGCACCAAATCCGTGCTGATCGGACGCGATAAAGCCTGAAGGAACAAGCGGGCTGTCATCGCTTCGCACCAGGTCGTTGAGGCCAAAATATTGCGAAAAGCCGATGCCGGCACGATCGCTTGGCAAATCCGGGTGTTGCGCAATGGCGATGCCCGTTCCGGCGGAACTCGCCTGAATGCTGAGCCGCCCTCCCGTGAATGTCGCAGTGGCATTCGGCGAAAGACCGGCGTTGATCGCGGCAACGGCATCGTCGACGGTGGCGGCGGGACCGAGCGCGGAGAAGTCGACGCTGGTTTTAGCAATAAGCTCCCCGTCCGACTTCGTCACCGCGAACACCGCCTGCCCGGTGAAGCCGAGCCTGTCTGTTCCGACAAGGCCGGTAGAGCGACCGTTGAGGCTCGCGGGTGGCGGCAAAGTCGTTCCCGCATTCGATACCGTATTCAGGGTCTCTGAAAGGCCCCCGAAGAGAACCCCGAGTTGCTCCGAAAAGCGCGGCAAAGCGCGATCGCGCAGATCGATAAGGCCGCCGAGTTTCCCGCCTACGGCAGCGGAATCGATCTTCTCCCCAGTGGCGGCACCAAGGTGGTTGGGACCATCTGCGAAACGGATGTCGATCACCGGGTAAATGGGTTGCGCTACCCCGGTGCCCGGTGTCGGGTAGTTGAGCTGGCGCAAACGTCTGTCCAGCAGCACCGCTCCGTTCCCGGTCTCGACGGTTACTCGGCCATCGGGCTGGTCGCGGATGACCACCTTGGCGAGCCCGCTGAGCTCTTCAAGCGCTATCAGGCGCTGATCGACAGGCCCGGATGAGCTGCGCCCGGCGCCCTCAAGCCGCGCAATGGTGTCATTCAAGTCGTTGATCCGAACCAGCAAGCCGTTCATCCGGTCGACCGTATAACCAACCTCGGTTTCAACATCGGCGCGCAGCACGGAAACTTCTCCGTCGAGCTGCTTCATCGACTGTATCGCGTCCTCCACGTTCCCGGTGAATGCCGCGATTGTTTGCGCTGAAGCCGGGCCACTGGTCATCAGGATGGCGGACGCGGAGATCGCGTCAAGGCGGGCAGGCACCCCCCCTTCGGCACCTGGCGCGCCAAGCAATGATTGGAGGCGATCGAGATAGGAAGAACGGACTTCCGCAAGGCCGGTATCGCCCGACAGGCGGTACACCGTTGATTCCAGGAAACGGTGGGCGACCCGCTCAGGCTCGCCCACCACCACTCCGCTCACGCGTCCCGCCGTGACCCCGGCCGCAAGCGACACGCGTTGTCGAGCATAGCCCGGCGTGCCGACATTGGCGACGTTGTTCGACGCCGTTCGCAAGCCCGCCTGCGACGCCGTCAGCCCTGAAACCGCCGATCCGAGGATATCGTTAAGGGACACGCATTCTTTCCTTCAGTTTACGATCAGCGCTTCAGGTTGCTTACTTCCTGGAGCATGTCGTCGACGGTAGTTATGATCTTCGAAGACGCGCTGTAAGCGCGCTGGAAGCGGATCATGTTCGTGAATTCCTGCGCCAGATCGACGTTGGAAGCTTCAAGGCTCCCGCTCGCTATGTCGCCCGAACCGAGCACGCCCGGCTTGTTGATCGCCACGTTTCCAGATTGCGCCGAGAGCCCATAGGCATTTCCGGAAAGCCGAACGAGCCCGTCCGGGTTCGGGAAGGTGGCGATCGGCAGCTGAAAGACCGCCTTGGCAGTGCCGTCGTCGAAAATCGCGCTAACGACACCCGTTTTCGATATCTCGACGGAGGCGAGATTGCCCAGCATTCCTCCGTCCACGATCGAGGAGATCAACGCGGATTCGCTAGCGAACTGGGTAAGGCCATTCAGCCCATCATCATCGCCCAGGTTCAGGGCGATCGGTGCCGACCCCGCGCCGTTCGTCCAGCCGACCGTCAAGTTCCCGAACAGAGCCGGGGTAGACGCAGCGCGATCCAAGCTCCCGTCCGGGTTGAAGCGAACCGTACCGCTGGCAAGCAGCCCGCCCGCAGCGGTGACATCAGAAGCTGGTACTGCGTAGATTTCCGCCGCCCACTCATTGGCCCCGCGCTTGACAAAGCCCATCGTCACGCGGTGACTATTGCCCTGTGCGTCGTAGATATCGAGCGAACGGGAGAATTGCGGCGCAAGCGTGCCGGCAGCCATATCCCCGGCAGCATATGCGCCCGTGTAGGCAGCCTCGGTCGAATTGAGGTTCGCGCGCACCTCAAGCTTGGTCGTCGCCGTTGCCGTTCCGGTCAGCTCACTCAGCCGTATCGGCTCGAGCGCGTCGAGGTCTCCGGTGTCGGGATAGTTGCCGTTATTGTCGAGGCGAAAGCCTTGGAGATACAGACCGCTCGTATTGCGGAGGTAGCCCTCGGCATCAGGCTTGAACGATCCGGCGCGCGTGAACGCGACCTCGCTGCCTGGGCCAGTGCCTGACCGCGTCACGAAGAATCCGGCGCCGTCGATGGCGATGTCGGTTTGGCTGCTCGACGCCTGCAGCAAGCCCTGCTTAGACACCAGCGCGCTTGGCGCGGCCGAGACGCCGCCTGCGGAATAGCTGGTGCGCGAGCGGCCGTCCGTCACCAGCGTCCTGAACTCGGTTTGGACGCCCTTATAGCCCACGGTGTTGATGTTGGTGATATTGTCGGCGACGCCGGCCATCGCGCTGGATTGGGCGCTCAGGCCCGAAACGCCGGCATAGAGTGCGGAATAGAGGCTCAATGAAAATCTCCTGACCTTGCATGGCGGGCGTTCTGCGCCTGTATTCTCATCCATTGTAGGACGAGCGCTGCACGGGCCCAATAATGGGCAAAATTTGCCTAGCTTTTTTCTCGATGCGGCGATCCCGTCCTATAATTCGATGAGACCAAGACGAGGTAACCAGAATGACGCTCCGGATTTCGCTGCGCGATGGCGAGAAAGTAATCGTGAATGGTGCGGTGCTGCGCTCCATCGGGCGCACGGACCTGCGCATTGAAAACGCCGCTTCGGTGATGCGCGGCAGGGACGTGATGACCCCCGAGGAGGCGAATACGCCGGCGCGGCGGCTCTATTTCGCCTGCATGTTGGCCTATATCGACGAAGGCGATCTCGTCTCGCACCAAAACGAGATCATTGCCTGCTTGCGGCAATTGATGGACGCCTTTGAGGCGCCCGAGGCCAAGGCGGCATGCGCGAGTTTCGCTCAGAAGGTCGCTGTCGGCCAATTCTATAAGGCACTCGCCGACTGCCGCTGGCTGATCGACTACGAAACGCAGGCTCTTGCGCGCGTCGAGCGTCCGGCAGCCTGAATCAAATGCAGACTCTGCCATCTGCGGCGGTCGCCCTGCGCGGCCTCGCGCCCGATCAGCGCTTCGGCCGCGTCGTTGCCGTGCGTGGCGCTTTGATCGAAGTGGAGGGGCTCGAAGGAGCCGCGCAGATAGGATCACGCGTCCGGGTAAACGCCACCGGTGGGCCGGTCGAGGCGGAAGTAACGGGGCTCGACCGTTCGATAGCGCACTGCATGCCGTTCAGCGACCCACAGGGGGTGACCTCAGCCGCTCGCGCGGATCTCCTGGCCGGCCAATCCCTGCTGCGCCCATCATCCGCCTGGCTCGGCCGAATGATAGATGGGCTCGGGCGGCCCGTGGATGGCAAAGGCTTCCTCCCGCCAGGCGCAGAGCCACGTCTCATCAAATCGAGCCCGCCTCCGGCCGCCGCGCGCGCCAGGGTAGGGGAAAAAGTGGAAACCGGCGTTCGCGCGCTCGACATCTTCGCACCGCTTTGCCGTGGGCAACGCCTGGGCTTGTTTGCCGGCTCGGGCGTGGGCAAATCCGTACTGCTCTCAATGCTCGCCCGCTGGACGGAGTGCGACGTCGCCGTCATCGGCCTGATCGGCGAGCGCGGCCGCGAGGTCCAGGAGTTTGTCGAAGATGACCTGGGGGCGGCAGGCCTTGCTCGGAGCGTCGTCGTGGTCGCCACCTCGGACGAACCGGCCTTGATGCGTCGTCAGGCTGCCTGGACAACGCTCGCCGTTGCAGAGCATTTCCGCGATCAGGGTCTCAACGTTCTGTGCCTCATGGATTCCGTCACGCGATTTGCCATGGCGCAGCGCGAGATCGGGCTCGCCAGCGGCGAGCCGCCCGCAACCAAGGGTTATACCCCGACCGTATTTGCCGAGCTGCCGCGCCTCCTGGAACGGGCTGGTCCAGGTCTCCCCGGCCAAGGATCGATCACGGGCCTCTTCACCGTTCTTGTCGATGGGGACGATCACAACGAACCAGTGGCGGACGCCGTTCGCGGCATTTTGGACGGGCATATCGTGATCACGCGCCGGATCGCCGAGCGCGGACGATTTCCGGCCGTTGACGTTCTGAAATCAGTTTCACGCACCCTCCCCCGTGCCCATTCGGACGAGGAGAATGCGCTTCGCACCGAGGCACGCCGCATCCTTTCTACTTATGGGGATATGGAGGAGATGATCCGCCTCGGCGCCTACAAGGACGGATCACGGCCGGAGGTCGACGAAGCGATCCGGCTCGCCCCGCAGATCGAATCCCTGCTGAAGCAAGGCAAGGGGGACCAGGGCAGTGCTGTCGGAAGTTTTGAGGCACTCGCTTCCATCTTGGCGCCTTCTGAAGCGGCTGAGGGTGAACAATGAAAACGCCTTATGACAGTGCCGTCCGCATCCGCGAGCGCGAAGCCGGCGAGGTGCGCCTTGCAATCAGCGACCAGAATAATCGGCTGACGGAGGTTGAAGCGTGCCGGCGGACGATCGACTCCGCACTCGCCCGGGAAAGGGAACTGGCTGCCGCCGATCCGATGCTATCGGCCTTTCCGTATGTGTCACGAATGCAGGCCGAACGCGCTCGTTTGGACGACCACCGGCGTGCCATTCAGCAGCGCCTCGATGTCTTGCGGGACGAAGCGGCCGCGACCTACGGATCGCTGCACGCTATCCAGACCGCGGCCACAGGCTATCGCGAGGAGCAAGGCCGCGCAGCGGCCAGCGCAGAGCAAGCAAGCATCGACGACTTGTCAAGTGCTGCCTTCGTTCGGACGCAGAACCGGCGCGCGAAAAGCGCGCGTGTCGCATGATCAACCGGATCGACCTCGCACGCGCGGCGCCCGAGCAAAAGGCTGGGCTCATCTACGCGCAAGCTCGCGCGGACCTGTCCAGCCGCCTCTGGCGCGCTGCTCTCGGCGACGCTGAGGCAGGTTCGGGTCGGGACTCGTTTGCGGGCGGGCTCAGTTCGGAAGGCGGACTGGAAGCTCTGCTGGCGGTGCTTGCGCGGGATGAGGCAAAAGTCGCGCCTGGCCGTGCCGCTCAGACTGCACCTCCCTCTTTTGAGCCCAGCCAAGCCGGTCCGCACGAGCCTTCCGACGGCGATCGCGTTTTGCCACAGGAGGTTTCTTCCCGAGCCGGCGGACTTGGTCCCAATCAGCGCCACCAGCCTGCCCTTGAAGCCGCTGCGCATCGCACCGGAATTCCCGCAGCGGCCTTAAGCGCCATCGTTGATGCAGAAGCGGCCAAGGGCCCGGACGGGAGCTGGAAGCTCTACTCCCGTAACCCTCGCTCCAGCGCCGCCGGCCTCGGTCAGTTCCTCAGCAGCACTTGGATAGGCGAAGCGGAACGTCCGGGAACCTGGCTGAATGCCTCCGCTCGCAATCGTGGCTGGCTGACGGAGGGCGGTAAGGTCGCCACAGGAGCACGCTCTGAACTGCTCTCGCTCCGGTATGATGCGGAGGCGTCCATCAACGCCACCGCCGATTATGCGCGCGCAAACCTCGACCGGCTGCGCAAAGCTGGCGTTGCCGTCTCGGGGGACGTGAAAGGCACGGCGCAGGCGGCGTATCTCGGCCATCATCTTGGCGTTGGGGACGCGATCAAGTTCCTGAAGGGTGGGCTTGATTCCTCCCGCGCCCGCACTCTTTTGAATGCGCAGGTCGGTGCCGCCAGTGCAAGCCGCCGCATCGCCCAGGCCGGAGACGCAGCCGGCGCTCACCGGACCTGGCTGCTCGAATATGTCGGCCGCCACATACGTCCGACCAAGTTCGAAGCCTGACGCGCGCCCCCCATTTTCGAGGTCTGCGGGCGCGGCTCGTCCCAATTAGGTAGTTTACCGTATGTTGGAAATTATCTCCTCTAAGGACCTGCCCCTGTAAATTTCTCCCATCGACGGAGTGGCGCCAGACGCCGCTTCTGAAAATTCGGGGGAAGTTCATGTCGAAAACTACTGCGGCCTTGGAAGGGCTCGTCGCCACCGTGATTGCGAACCGCGCTGATGCGGGGGGAAAGCAAACACCGCGGCAGCGTCTCAACACCGATCGCGCGTTCGCTGCAATCCTGAAGCTGATCGCACCGCGCATTCGGCATTT
>JADDQD010000291.1 GCA_016781555.1 Pseudomonadota bacterium
GTCCTCTCGCGCCTGCTTGCCGAGCCGGACATGTCCCCCGCAGCCGAGTTCGCGCGCGATTTCGGCGCATACCTCGCCCGACACCAAGGCGTTGAATCGCCGCGAGAGCTTCCCCTCGGGCTCGTCGGGGAAGAGCTCGAACAGCCAGGTCGCAACAATAAGGCCAAGGACGCGGTCCCCTAAGAACTCGAGCCGCTCATAATGCTCGTCTCCCCGGCTGGAATGGGTAAGGGCGCGCTCGAACATCGCACGGTCCTTGACGCTGTGGCCGAGCCTTGACTCAATCCATGCGGCGCTCTCGTTCAAGTCACTCAGAAGGTTTCTCCGATCCGCTCCCAACGCGCCGCCCTGAACCAGGTCCAAGGTTTCAGCCACTCGGCCGAGCCGTCGGTTGAGAAAAAGGTGATAAGCGCGCGGCCGATCAGATAGTCGGCCGGGAGGTAGCCGATCCCCTCCATCTGCCGCGGGTAGCGGCTGTCCAGGCTGTCGTCGCGGTTGTCGCCCATCATGAAATAATGGCCTGCAGGGACGGTGAAGATGCCCGTCTCGTCGGCGGCGCCGTCCTCAACCTGGTCGAGCACATGGTAGGATCGGCCACCGGGCAGCGTCTCGCGATAGCGGGCAAAGGCGCAAAAGCGCTGGCCGTCCTCGTCCGTCACCACCCGCGCCTGTTCGGGGACAACGTACCGGCAGGGGCTGTTGGGAGACAGCGGCATCAGATAATCCGCCACCCGAATGCGTGGCACGGGCTTGCCGTTGAGGTGAAGCGTGCCGCCTTTCATCTGGAGCCGGTCGCCGGGAAGTCCGATCACCCGCTTCACATAATCGTCACTGCCGCCGCCGGGATATCGGAACACCGCGACATCCCCTCGGTCGGCGCTGTCTTCGAGGAGCCTTCCTTCGAACCCGAACAGGCCGAACGGCAGGCTGAAGCGCGAATAGCCGTAAGGCCATTTGGCAACGAACAGATAATCTCCAATCATCATCCGCGGCAGCATTGATCCAGACGGAATGCTGAAAGGCGCGACAACCAGGCTTCTGAGCAGGAGCGCGAACACGAACAACAGCAAGAGAAAGCGGGTTGTCTCTCCGAAACCACCTTTTTTCACGCTTTTGCCGTTGCCCTTTGCCACCCGGGCGCTTTCGCTTGGGCCGGGGGCGGGGTCAAGCCGGCGCTAGGCTTTGCCGCTCCACGTCCCTAGATAGGCCGCCGACCTGAATGGAGAAGGAGCCGATGAACGATGCCTGGGCGCGGATCGAAAGCATGGAAAGGCTCCCGCTGGCGCGGCTCTTCAGTGCCGATTCCGAACGGCTCTCCAAAATGGTGATCGAGGAAAGCGGCATTCGTTTCGATTTCTCCAAGACCCACTTGACCCCCGAACTCCTCGGCGCGTTCACCGAGCTCGCGGATGAGGCCGATCTGGAGGGTGCCCGTGAAGGGCTGTTTTCGGGGCGCGAGGTCAACATCACTGAAGCGCGAGCCGCCGAGCACAGCGCGGAGCGGGGGCAGGGGGCGCCGGAAAGCGTCGCGCGCGCGCAGAACCTTCACGCGCGGATGCGCGCGCTCATCGATGCAATCGAAGCCGGCGCCTTCGGCCAGATCCGACACGTCCTCCACATCGGCATCGGCGGATCCGCGCTTGGCCCGGATTTCCTGGTCGACGCGCTCGGGCGCATTGCCGGCCGCTTCGATGCCGCCATTGTTTCCAACGTCGATGGGACCGCGCTCGAGGAAGCGGTTGCCGGCTTCGATCCTGAGGCGACCCTGGTGGCGATCGCGTCCAAAACCTTCACAACCACGGAAACGATGCTGAATGCCCGTTCGGCGCTGGCCTGGCTTGGCGAGGGGGGAGTGGCGGATCCTTACGGACAAGTGATTGCGCTTACCGCCAGCCCGGAGCGCGCCGTCGAGTTCGGCGTCGATGAGACCCGCGTCCTGCCTTTCTCCGAGACCGTGGGCGGGCGTTATTCGCTTTGGTCTTCGATCGGCTTTCCCGCGGCGCTGGCGCTTGGCTGGAGCGCGTTCGAGGAGCTGCTCGAAGGTGCTGCCGAAATGGACCGCCATTTTCGGTTCGCTCCGTTGGAGCGCAACGCCCCCGTCCTCGCCGCCTTCGTTGACCGTTATTACGCCAATGTCCGCGGCGCCGAAACGCGCGCGGTCTTCGCTTATGACGAGCGTCTCCGCCTGCTTTCACCATATCTGCAGCAGCTCGAAATGGAATCGAACGGCAAAAGCGTGCGGCTCGATGGCCGGCCAGCGGGTCGCGATACGGCGCCGATTACCTGGGGCGGCGTCGGCACCGATGCGCAGCATGCGGTGTTCCAGCTCCTTCACCAGGGGACGCACCTCGTGCCCGTGGAGTTCGTAGCCTCGGTCGAGCCCGGTCACCGCTTCGATCCCGAGCATCACCGGCAGCTCCTGGTCAATTGCTTTGCGCAAGGGGCGGCTTTGATGGCGGGGCGCCATTCGGACGACCCGCACCGTTCTTATCCCGGCGATCGCCCGTCGACGACCATCCTTCTGGATGACGTCGAGCCGCGTACGCTGGGGGCGCTGATCGCCTTTTACGAACACCGCACCTTCGCCAACGCGGCCCTGCTCGGCATCAACCCCTTTGATCAATTCGGCGTCGAGCTTGGCAAGGAAATGGCCAAGGCCATGGACGGTGACGGCGAACTGGAGTTCGACCCGTCCACTGAGGCCCTGATGGCGCGCGCTTTTGGAGACTCGTTGGAATGACAGCTTACGATTACGACCTTTTCGTCATCGGCGGCGGCTCCGGGGGCGTTCGCGCCGCGCGGGTGTCGGCCGCGCACGGCGCGCGTGTCGCGCTCGCCGAGGAGCACAAGGTCGGGGGAACCTGCGTGATCCGCGGCTGCGTCCCGAAAAAGCTCCTCGTCTATGGCGCGCATTTTGCCGAGGACCTGGCCGATGCGCGCCGTTTCGGGTGGAATGTTCCGAAGTGCGACTTCAGCTGGCCCGTGCTCCGTGACAACGTGCTCGCCGAAGTGACCCGGCTTGAAGGCCTCTATACCGACACGCTCACCAAGCATGATGTCGAGGTTTTGAAAGGGCGGGCGACGGTCACCGGCCCGCACTCGATCGACCTCGCCGGCCGCAAGATCACCGCCGGCACGATCCTCGTGGCCAGCGGTGCCACCCCCATTGTGCCGGATTTCCCCGGGGCCGAACATGGCATCACCTCCAACGAGGCGTTCCACCTGGATGCGCTTCCCGAACGGGTCGTGATTGCGGGCGGCGGCTATATCGCTAACGAGTTTGCCGGGATCTTTCACGAATTCGGCGCCAAGGTGTCCATCGTCAACCGAAGCGACGTGATCCTCCGCGGCTATGACGAATCCATTCGGGACCGCCTTCTCACCATTTCAATGATGAAGGGCATCGAATTCAAGTTTCACTGCGCCTTCGAGCGGGTCGAAAAGGGCGAGGACGGCCGCCTCACGGTTCACATGAGCGGTAGCGATCCGATCGAAGCCGACCTCCTTATGTACGCGATCGGGCGAAAGCCCAACACTGCGGGCCTTGGGCTTGAGACCGCCGGCGTCGACCTCGACGGCAACGGCGCGGTGGTGGTGAATGCCGACAACCAGTCGACCTGCGACAGCATCTACGCCGTGGGTGACGTCACCAACCGCGTTCAGCTGACGCCCGTCGCAATCCGGGAGGGGCAGGCGTTCGCCGACACGCTGTTCGGCAACAAGCCGACCCGCGTCGATTATGAAAACATCCCGGCGGCCGTGTTCAGCCATCCGCCGCTCGCCAGCGTCGGAATGACCGAGGGGCAGGCCCGCAACAAGCTCGGCTCGGTCAAGACCTACACGTCCGACTTCCGCCCAATGAAGAACGTGCTCGCCAACCGCAACGAGCGCGCGCTTTACAAGCTGGTCGTGGACAGCGAGACCGACCAGGTCGTCGGCATCCACATGATCGGCCCCGACGCTCCCGAGATCCTCCAGGCTGCGGCCATTGCGGTAAAAGCGGGCCTCAAGAAGAGCCAGTTCGACGAAGTTGTCGCGCTGCATCCGACCATGTCTGAAGAGCTCGTCCTGATGCGCTGATCGTGCTCACTTTTTGTCGAATATCTCGGTGAGGAATCGCTCCATCGCCGCCGACCCGTCGGCGGGCATGGAACCGTCTATTGGGCATTGCCGCCGGCTTCGCTATCAATCCGCTGCATAGCTGGAGGTGATCCGTGCCCGTAGAAGCGTATATGACCGGCTTCGGCAGCCACTTCGCAACGGAGGCCGTCTCCGGAGCGCTTCCACAGGGCCGCAATTCGCCCCAGCGTCCTCCCTTCGGACTCTACGCCGAGCAGCTGTCCGGAACCGCCTTCACGGCGCCGCGCCACGAGAACCGCCGCTCCTGGCTTTACCGAATGCGGCCCTCGGCCGAGCACCCGCTTTATCGCGCCTACGCGGGAGCGCCGCTCTTTACGGCCGCGCCCGGCGAGGCGCCGCTGGCGCCGAACCGCCTGCGGTGGAACCCGCTGCCCATGCCGGCGGCTGCCGCCGACCTCGTCGACGGCATGGCGACGATGGTCGCCAACGGCGGTCCGGAGGCGCTGGAAGGCGTTGCCGTGCACATCTATCGCGCCGATCGGACATGGAGACGCGTGCCTTCTTCAATGCCGATGGGGAAATGCTTTTCCTGCCCCAGCAAGGGCGCCTGACGCTGCTGACGGAAATGGGCCGGATCGACGTCGGCCCGGGGCAGGTTGCGCTGGTGCCTCGCGGCGTCCGCTTCCGTGCTTTGCTGCCCGACGGTCAGGCGAGGGGCTATGTCGCTGAAAATCACGGCAGCTTGTTCCGGTTGCCCGATCTCGGCCCGATCGGCTCTAACGGCCTCGCCAACGCACGGGACTTTGCAACTCCGACTGCTGCTTTTGAGGATGTGGACGGCCCGTTCGAGCTCATCCAGAAGTATCTCGGCCGGCTTTGGACGACGACGCTCGAGCATTCGCCGCTCGACGTGGTCGCCTGGCATGGCAATCTCGTGCCCTGGCGCTACGATCTTTCGCGCTTCAACACGATCGGCACCGTCAGCTTCGACCATCCCGATCCCTCGATCTTCACGGTTCTGACTTCGCCGTCTGACATTCCGGGGCGCGCCAATGCGGATTTCGTCATCTTTCCGCCGCGCTGGATGGTCGCCGAAGACACGTTCCGCCCGCCTTGGTTCCACCGCAACGTGATGAGCGAGTGCATGGGGCTCATCGAGGGCGCCTATGATGCCAAGGCCGACGGCTTTGCGCCCGGTGCAATGAGCGTCCACAACCTCATGGCCGGTCACGGACCCGACGTCGCCAGCTGGCGCGCGGCTTCGGAGGCCGAGCTCAAGCCCCACAAGATCGAAGGCACCATGGCCTTCATGGTAGAAAGCTGCTGGCCGTTTCGCCCGACCGAATATGCGCTCAGCTGCGAGGCGCTCCAGAAGGATTATGATGCGGCTTGGGGCGGCTTTCCCAAGGCGCAGCTGCCTTGATTGACGCCTTTGCACCGTCCGCCCTGAGCCTGTCGAAGCCTGTCCTGAGCGGCGTCAAATAGGGCTCACTACCCTTCCGATGCTGCAAAGCAGGACGGCTTCGACAGGCTCAGCCCGAACGGTTTCTTTGACCTCCTGCTCGGTCGTGCCGATTACCGGATGCCGGTCAAAGGGCTTTACCTCTGCGGCGCGGGCGCGCATCCGGCGGCGGAGTGACGGGAGCGCCGGGACAGAACGCCGCCAAAGCCATGCTCGCCGACCTGAGGAAGCTTCGGAGACACAGATGAAAAGCAGAGCCGCTATCGCAACAGGGCCGAACAAGCCGTTGGAAATCCACGAGGTCGACCTCGAAGGACCACGCGGCGGCGAAGTCCTGGTCGAAATCATGGCGACAGGGGTCTGCCATACCGACGCCTACACCCTGGAAGGCAAGGACTCGGAGGGCATCTTCCCATCGATCCTCGGTCACGAAGGGGCTGGCATCGTCCGCGAGGTCGGCGCTGGCGTCACCTCGGTGAAGGTCGGGGATCACGTGATCCCGCTCTACACGCCCGAATGCCGGCAATGCAAAAGCTGTCTCAGCCAGAAGACCAACCTCTGCACCGCGATCCGATCCACTCAGGGGCAGGGGCTGATGCCCGACGGCACCAGTCGCTTCAAACTGGGTGGCGAGACGATCTACCATTATATGGGCTGCTCGACCTTCTCGAACTTCACCGTGATGCCCGACATCGCCGTTGCCAAGGTTCGCGAGGACGCGCCGTTCGACAAGATCTGCTATATCGGTTGCGGCGTCACCACCGGCGTCGGCGCGGTCATCTGGACGGCGGGCGTGGAGCCTGGGTCCAATGTGGTGGTCTTCGGCCTCGGCGGGATCGGCCTCAACGTCATCCAGGGCGCGAAGCTCGTCGGCGCGGACAAGATTGTCGGGATCGACATCAACCCCGGCAAGCGTGCCATGGCCGAAGCCTTTGGAATGACTCACTTCATCAATCCGCGGGAAGTCGGAAAAGACAAGGTGGTCCAGGCCGTGCTCGACATCACCGGGGGAGGCGCAGACTACAGCTTCGACTGCACGGGCAATACTGACGTCATGCGCCAGGCGCTCGAATGCTGCCACCGCGGCTGGGGAACCAGCGTCATCATCGGAGTGGCCGAGGCTGGCCGCGAAATCGCGACGCGCCCCTCCCAGCTCGTCACCGGCCGGGTTTGGAAGGGCAGCGCCTTTGGCGGTGCGCGCGGCCGCACCGACGTTCCTCGGATCGTCGACTGGTATATGGACGGCAAGATCAACATCGACGACCTCATCACCCACACCATGCCGCTCGAAGACATCAACCGAGCCTTCGACCTGATGCACGCGGGCGAAAGCATCAGAAGCGTGGTTGTCTATTGAGCAGGATGGGTTCCGACAGACGATGACGCTAGAGACACTTTCCAGTGCGAAGAGCTTCGGTGGCACGCAAGCCGTTTACCGTCACGGCAGCCGCGAGACCAAAACGGACATGGTGTTCAGCGTCTACTTGCCTCCGCAGGCGGAAAGCGGCGCACGGCTGCCGGTGGTCTGGTATCTGTCGGGCCTCACCTGCACGCACGCCAACGTCACTGAAAAAGGCGGCTATCAGCGCGTGTGCGCAGAGCTTGGGCTGATTTTCATCGCTCCCGACACCTCTCCTCGCGGCGACGGGGTTCCCGACGACGAGGATGCCTATGACTTCGGCAAAGGTGCGGGCTTCTACGTCGACGCGGCGGCCGAGCCCTTTTCCGAAAACTACCGGATGTACAGCTACATAACATCTGAGCTTCCAAAGCTTATTGAAGAGCATCTGCCGGCGGACATGGCTCGGCAGTCGATCACCGGGCACTCGATGGGCGGTCATGGCGCGCTCACCGCGGCGCTGAAAAATCCTGACCGGTTCCGCAGCGTCTCCGCCTTTGCGCCGATCGTGGCGCCAAGCCAGGTGCCGTGGGGACAAAAGGCATTCGGCCGCTACCTGGGGGAAGAGCGCTCCGCCTGGCGTGCGTATGACGCCGTGGCGCTGATCGAAGATGGCGCTCGCGTTCCTGAAATCCTTGTCGATCAAGGCACTTCCGACAGCTTTCTGGAGCGGGAATTGAAACCTGAACTGCTCGAAGCGGCGTGCCGTGGAGCATCGATAGACCTGACCTTGAGGATGCAGCAGGGCTACGACCATAGCTACTACTTCATCTCGACCTTCATGGAGGATCACCTTCGCTGGCACGCTGGGCGGCTCTTTGCGTGAGTCCGTTGCTCGAACTCATCGTCGATGCCGCGCTTGTCGCCGGGGCTGAGATCGAGGCGATATATGGTGCGGGCTGCGCGACCGAGATCAAGCAGGACGGCTCGCCCGTGACGGAGGCGGACCGGCGCGCCGAAGCGACCATCCTGGCCCGTCTCGCCGCCGCTCACCCGGACGTGCCGGTGCTCGCCGAGGAGGAGGCCTCAGCCGGGCGAATACCCGAGCTCGGCAGGCGCTTCTTTCTGGTAGACCCGCTGGACGGCACGCGCGGGTTCGTGGATCGGAACGGCGAGTTCACGGTCAACATTGCACTGGTGGAAGACGGCGCGCCCGTGGCCGGCGTCGTCTACGCTCCGGACAGCCACGCCCTTTACTACGGAGCAGTGGGTGAGGGCGCGTTTCGCCGCCTCGCTGGCGGCTCGCCCGAGCCGATCCGGCCGCGGCCGCACCCAGCCAGGGGCCTCACCGCCATCGCCAGCCGCTCCAATGCGGCTGAGACCGAGGCACGGCTGGGGCATCTCGATATCGCCGAATTTATCCCCTCGAGTTCCTCGCTCAAATTCTGCCTGCTGGCCGAAGGCACTGCCGACGTTTATGCGCGCTTCGGACGCACCATGGAATGGGATACCGGCGCCGGCCAGGCAGTTCTCGAAGCTGCTGGTGGCCGAGTGATGGCGCTTGACGCCCTCGCCGAAGCCGCCCCGCTGCGCTACGGCAAGATCGAGTCTGGCTTCGAGAACCCTCACTTCATCGCCTGGGGCGTTTAGAGCAGCCTGCTCTAAATCTCCCCGTTCGCCCTGAGCCTGTCGAAGGCTGTTTTTCTTTCTGTACGAAGGGCAAAAAAGGGCTTCAACGG
>JADDQD010000188.1 GCA_016781555.1 Pseudomonadota bacterium
CAACAAGGCGGCACTCACCGGGTGCATACCACACCCGCCACCATGCAGTAGTCTCACTGAACCCGGTCCAAAATCCCGGTCAGGCCACGGCGAGCTCATATCTATGCTGACCTATAATACCCTCCTCACGAGTGGTGCGCTCGCTGGCCGGGGCGCCGCGCTAAGACGTGCGTGACGCGCTTCGCAGCCTTGGCCCGAAGGACGGCCTGACTTCTCCAACTATATCTTTATAATGCACGCGTACTAAACAGATCATTGAGACCCCTTGCTGCACCAAGGATCGAATAGATCCGAGCCTTCACTCGATTTGTAATCTCAAATTTGTACATTCCAGGAGCATGAGATTGGTTGCCGCAGACATAATTAAAGCTAAGCCAGACTAGCGGATTGCTGATCTCTGGATTGGTGGCCTGAACAGCATGGCTGGCCTGACATGCCACCCCATTCATCGTGACAGAGATCCCGCCCTCTCGCTCGCCGCGGGAGAGTCTTGCTGGAACCAGGAGCGAGATAAAGCCTTGCACGTGTTCTTGCATGTGAACATAAAAGCCGCAGCTCGACCCCTCTTCCAAGATGAAAGCGGGATGCTGCGAGCCACGGCCGCTAGCGTAATCGCCTAGTCCCCAACCCAGGATCGCATCTCCGGGCCGGATCTTGTATGAACTCACCGCACTGTCGGCGTGGCTAGCAATGTGATCGCCAAAACGCTTCTCAAAGCAACGGGTGACGAAGTCGTCTGCAACGTCAACCTTCACGCCGCTTTCCGTCAATCTAGCGAGGAACGTCTCTCGTTCTTCTCCAAAGCGCTGTCGCAGGACATCATCTATGATTTGATCTTTGCCAATCACCCGCTTTAACTGGTCACTTGAGAGACTGTCGGTAATCAGGTGAGCCTGGCGCTTATCAGGCGTTTTGCCATGATGCACGCTAGCGACGGTCTTCTGGGCTGGCAGCCCGAGTTTCCACATCAGGATGGAAAGGCTCAACTTATAATTCTCAAGGCATCCTGAGAATGCAAACCTCGTGAGGTGTTGCGATGCCCGCTGTCGCAGCTCCTCATCGCTCAAGGATTCTATATAGGCGACATGATCCCTGAAGCGTGATTTACCCATCGAGCCTACATGTTGCTCCTTCAGATATGTTCCTTTGAGGAACTCTCGCGCCATCTCATTCTTTGATCGCACCGCAAGGCCTAGAGAAAACTTATCATCTCTCTCTATGAGCTCAAGCAGGCCGCCGTTGAGAAGCGCTCGACGATCCGCATCTGGTGACGGACTGGTCGCCAGAAACCGGTCCCACAGCACAACGTTCAATCTAGAAATGAGGCGGCTCTTTGGTTTGCGGGTGAAGACTATTTTCGTCCAATCATCTCCCAGGGCAACTGAATCGTCCAAGTGAGTGTCAAACAAACGTATTCCTTGGGCGACTCTATCCGAAACTTTACGAATTAATTTCACATAACTGTCCTGTTCACTGTCATCTTCCAGCCCCTGCTGCAGGAACTGCTCACCGTCGACATCTTCACCGCTGTCTTGTCCTGTCTTCTTGTGTTTTTTCTGGGTCTGGGAGAGGACCTCATGTTCAGCATAAAACTGCCCGAGAACGCGCTTTAACGTACCGCCACCTGTCTTATGTATATGACTGAAGCATATATTCGGCACTGGATAACCAAACCTAAGATCAACATGGGATGCCTCTCTGGTCCGGAACTCTTCCAGCATCGTTGAAAGGTTCGTGGTGGCGCTCCTTGCGGCCAACGATACAGCTGGTGCATTCATTAAGGTCTAGCTTCCATTTTGCAGAGGTACAGCTCGATTCAGGGCACTCATCTCACAGTGAGATAGCCTGTGTCCAGATGCGCTATGGTGAGACGGGAACAACGCATTCGGAACACCGGAGGAGGTGCGCCATCCCGCGTGCGTCGCGGCGGTCTGTCTTGACCGTCATCGCCGACAAGGCTGCCTTCACATGCCGGGTCTCGAGAAGGACGGCCTCAAAGCCAGCCTTTGTCAACGCAGCTTGCAGCCATTGTGACAGCGGCCCAGCTTCCGGCCTGACGCGCAGGACTTTAACTCCAGCGCGGAGAGATAACTCACCAATGCCGCGGGCTCCGAGGGCACCTTCGCTTCACGGAAGATCTTGCCCGTATCATCCACAATGCACAGTGACGTCTCTTCCAAGGACACGTCTAAACCGGCATAATGCTCCATGGTCGTCCTTCGTCCAGCGATGCGTAGGGCTGGTGCACACCGCGACCCCGTACTCCCATCCCATCGGGGGACGACCACCCAGACAGCGCAGCTCTTCCGCGCCAAGCCCATTACCTCATCTCTCCAACCGTGTCTTCGAGACCTACGATGCCATCATCGAGGCCGCCTGCGAGGCCTGGACCAAGCTCCTTGCCCAGCCCAGCACAATCACATCCATCGGGCCGAGAGACTGGGCTCACATCGGTCAGACCTGAGGGCCATTGGTATACCGCTTGGCGCAATCACCTTCAGGCGGTCGGACGTGGTGGTATGTTTGCTGATTACGGGCTGCCTATCGCTGACCTGGAACCCGTGTCCTATCAGTGAGTTAGGGGTCGCATCGCAACTCAGGCGCAACAGGCGGCGCAAGCGCCGGGAGGATGGTCGAGGCCATACGCTCAATCGCCTCGTGCCGGCGTGTCGCGCTCACCACCGGGTGCGCATAAGTTTGAAGGGTCATATCAAACTTGCTGTGGCCGAGAAGTAGGGCCACTTCCGTCACTGGTAGGCCATTCTCAATCATCCACGACGCTGCGAAGTGCCTCAGGGCATGGAAGTGGAAAGGTTTGTCTTCATTGTAGAGGCCTGCCCTCTTGAGAAGAGGTCTCCAGAACCTTCCATGAAAGTTAGAGTGATGAAAGGGCTCCCCAAACTTTGTCCGAAAAATTAGACCCCGATCATTGGGGAGATAGTGCCGGGTTATCCAGTCCTGGATCATTCGAGAGACGTGACCCGGCATAGGTACGTCCCGGACGCCCGCTCTCGTTTTAGGCTCCTTCAACTCGTCGTCGCACGTGAGACTGTGCCGAACTTTTATTGTCTGCCGGCCGAAGTCCACATTCTCAACTGTAAGACCCGTGATTTCTCCAAATCGCAACCCGCAAAACGCGGCGATGTTTACCATGATGTTCATCATCATGGTGGAACGGTCTTGAGCACGCCAGTGCCGCACCGCCACGGTTTGCAGCAAGGTCAGAACTTGGTCAGCGGTGAAGGTTGCTATCTTGTCGTAGCTGATACCGCGAAGCTCCTGAAGTGCCTCAGCCACCGGCGTTTTCCGTAAGCCGTACCGTTTGGCCGCAAACTTCTCGACTTCCCGGAAGACTCCAATTCGCAGTTTCGCTGTAGCGGGCACCTGTCCTTTTTTCCGCACCATGTCGCGATAGGCGTCCTCAACGATAACTGCGGTGAGTTCTGAGAACTTCATCTTGCCGAAGGCCGGCAATATGTGGTGATCCACGGCTGTTCTGAGCGATCTCAGTCGTGTGCGCCCGATCCTTCGATCCCGCATGCGATCCTCCGAATGGCGCAGAAAGGCTTCACAGATCGTTCTGACAGTCACGTCAGTTGACGGATTGAGGGTGCCAGTTTGAATGGCAACCTCAACCTCCCCTCGAAATCGGTCGGCGTCTTTCTTCTTTAGGAACGTCTTTGAAAGATGACGGCCTTCGGAGAGGTAACGCACCTCCCACTTGCCGTTCGGCCTCTTGCTCACGCTTGCCATGTCGATTGCTCCTCTCGCGGTAGGAGGCCCGGCCAAGACCATCCCGGCCGGGCCGGTTGGTCACGCCTGCCGCGCGGGCACGGCGGTATAGCTGTAGGTGAAGAGATCGGGTGCGGTGCCGGCGTACATCGCGGGCACGGTCGGCAGGTCGAGGTTGAACCACAACTCCCGGGCAGACTGGTTCCCGAAGGTCTGCCGGGCCTCTGCCACAAGCTGCCGCCTCAGGTTCAGGCTCTCGCCCCGGATAGGGCTTAAAACCGGCTCAGGAGCCCGCTGACGGCCATAGAAGTGCTCGTGCAGCACCCGATAGCATTCACGCTTGTAGGCCAGCACACGGGCTTTTACGGCCTCGTCCTTGATGCGGCTCTCGTCCAGGGTGAACAGCCACCCTGACACGAGGTCGAGGCGAAGGCAGAAGGTCTCCTGTGGCCCTCCGGCCGAGGGGACCACCACCATGGTGGACCCCTCACTCAGGATGGGGTCGCGCTTGATGCGGTCCCGCTGCCTCTCGGCATTGAGCCCGATGGCTTCGCATATGGGTGTGGTAGCGACGTACAATCCGCCCTCGTGCCGGACGGCAAAGAGGGTGTCGCCGTGAAAGTCGACGGTGATGATCTTGTCCAAGGGGGTTCTCCTACAGGGGTAGGAGGCCCGGCCACGGGCTTGCGGCCGGGCCGGGTGCTTAGGTGGCCGGGGCCGCTTCCTTCGGGACGAGGCGGACTTCGTGAGTGCCGACGATCGAGGCGGACGCGGCGATGCCCGACGCGGGCTCGGCTTTCCACGTCCAGCCTTCGAGGCTCTTCAGCTCGTCAAGCAGCTCGCGCTGGCGCTGGAGACAGTGGGCCACGATCACAAGCGCGCTTTCAAGGTTCGCCTGATGCTCGTCTAAGACGGCGCAAAGGATCTCGCGGCGGTTCTTCGCGCGGATGCCCGTGAGAGGCTTGTTCTCAGCCACGGGCGCCTCCGGCGTACCATGCGAGGAGCAAGAAGTTGGACCCGGTTGGCGAGGGCTCCCCTCGCCTCGTGATCGCGCCAAGCTGCCGCTCGGCCTCTCTGCCGGCCGCCCGGATCTCCTCGCGGTCCTCATAAGGAAGGAAGCGGCCCCGCTGCTCCTCCATGCCGTCCATGTCGCCTATGCCGTTGTCGTCACCGGCCTCTCGGTCGTCGGTGCCGCCGGCCGCCCATCCGTTCTGTGCCTTGATTTGCCAGTTGCTTACGGGCGACACAGCCTCGGGGGCGCCAAGTGAGGACTCGTCGTCCCCACCGTCCTCCGGTTCGTCGTCGGGCTCGCGGCCGTCGTGCTCGTCTTCTAGGTCGTGGTGTATGCCAGCGCTCCAGTTGGTCTGAGACAGGAACGTGCCGGTTGCCGTGCCACAAAGACTGCCAAGGGAGGGTTCTCGGGGATCGTCCTCCTCTCGGGCGTCTTCGTCTTCCCCGTCGTGACGCTCGTCGTCAACGCCTATGTCCTCGTCATCGGGCTCTAGGTCGGGGTCGGGATCGAGGCTATCGAGGAGGTAGATCAATGCCTCAATCTGGTCCTCTAGGACCGCCCGGAGTGGACGCAAGGGGGTGTAGCCTGCCGCTAGGACGGCAGCTATCGCCGCGGGGCTCGCGGCGTCTCTCAGGTGAATGTTCATAGGGTATGCTCACGGTCTAGAACCGGCTTTGCACGGCCGGGGAGGCTTGGCAGACTTCGCCAACCCTCCATGCCAGCGGTCGTCACTGGCACCGGGAGCGTGCAAACACGTCCGTGAGAACGTGCGCCACGGCCTTCACCCGCGAAGGCTCTTGTATAACCGTGGCACTCCCGGCATAGTGAGCCGGTCGCGGCCCACAGTCATGGGCGCGGTATCTCGGCGTCCACCTCGGCCGGCAAGCCGGGCGCACGCCCATCACGGTTGAGATGCTAACCCCTGGCAGGGTCCATCTCGGGAGTTTGCACGCTCCACCCCCATCATTACGCGCGAACCCCCGCCCCGGCAAGGGCGAGGGGGCTTCCGCGCGTCTCGACTCCAGTGTATCCGGGCTCTAGGGAGATACCCCGATGCGAGCCCTTGCCCTAGCCTCTGGCCTCCTGGCCATCTCCCTGCCTGTGATGGCGCAATCGTCCCCACCTAAGCGGGGCGCTACCTATGTCATGGGTATCGCTTTCACGGCTTGCCGGGATAAGGACGACGCCGACCGCCTGCTTAAGCTGCTGAAAACAGACGACGACTTGGCCTTCTTGCGGTTCGTGAGAAGCAAGTTATCCACAGGAGCCTGCGTCCGCGTTGAGCAAGGGCACGAGGGCACTATTGAGGATAACGCCGTCTTTTCGGGCCTAACCTGTATCCGGCCGCGCGGCGAGCCCTACTGCCTCTGGATCCCGATGCAGATGCTCGACGCAAAACGCTAAAGGGAGCTAGAGCGCCCCGCCTTGAGCCGACTTCTCACCCCTTAGCCTTGAGTGTAGGGATCACCCCCGTACCCGCCGCCGCTGTACCCGCCGTTACCACCAGCCGGATTGTTGCCGAAAGCGTTCCACGGCGGGCCGCTGAGACCGCCGCCCACCTTATTGCCGCCGTAGGCTTGAGGCTGGACCAGGGTGAGGGTCGCGGTCGTGCCCCCGGTGTCATCTTGGTGGAAGACCACCCGCTCAATAAGCATGGTTTCGTCCAGCTTTAGGAACGGGGCGGCAACATGGATGAGGCGATTAGGGGTCCAAAGCTCGCCGGCTTTGTCTCGGAATGACGGGGTGGTGATGGTCGCCTGAGTGCTCCGCCCCGTCGAACGGTCGCGTAGGTACTCAGCGTGTTTCTGCACGGCGTCCTGCTTGCCCTCGGCAGTCGATGGCCGCTCGCGGCGTGACTTAATCGGCATTTCCTCGTCTTCGGCTTTGCCCAAAGCCTCGAAATCTTCATCCTCTGTTCCGAGCGAGGATTGGCCCGGAACGACGGTTTCCTTGAAGCGGCTGGCTATCGAGAGGTTGGCGGACATCGACTTGATGTTCTGCCCCTGGATGAGTGCCCCCGCATGCTCCTGTTGGCTCGCCTTAGTGATCTCAATAGACCCGTCAGCCTGCCCGCTCATCGTGAGCCCGCGCTGCGGCAGAAGCCGCATCATCTCGGCCCATGGCGTCGAACCGCGCCGGATGCGGAACCAAGGCACCTTCTCAGCAGCGGCTTGGGCCGCCTCGGGCGAACTCTTGACCGTGACATCGAAGGGCAGTCCTAGTTCCTGCGCGATTTGCTCGATGGTCTTGTTCTCGAACTGCCCCGTTTCATGGTCGGGGCTGGAGTTGACGAACTGATAGCCCTCCCCAACTCCGTTGAGCGACACCCCGTGGCTCTCGGCATCGGCGCTCGGCTGGTACTCAAGGATGTAGCCCTTGGTCAGCAAGGAGCCCGTCGCGTAGAGGTCAACGCGGGTTCCGGGTGGAAAATGGAAAGGCGGATATGTGTTGGCGCCCCATGGACCAATCTCCGTCACCTCCAGGTCAAAGGTCCGGGTGGCCTGATTGATCGCCGCCGTGACCGTGACCTCTTTCCAGCCCTCGAATATCTCGCCGTCAGCGGCAAGCTGCACGATCTCATAAGCCATAACGCTACCCTCGCTCTCTACGTCACCGCCGCCGCTCCAACTCCCGGCTCCCAGTCCCGGGCCCCGAGGTTGTCCAACCCAACATTGGTGCGAATGTGCCCCTGACTCGCGGTCCTGATCCGTTCGATCTTGGCCCGCCCGAGCACCCGTAGGGTGACGTTCGCGTCGGCCTTTCCCTTCAGCTCCGCCGAGACCGGGCCACTCGGGGCCGCGCTGGTCTGCGCACCCCCTCTGATGGGAGGGGCAAAGTCGCGCTTCATGCGGTCGGGGTCGACCGGCGGCACCCCGTAGCTGGTCCGCCGGTCAGCGCCAGACCGAAGAGCCCCCGCAGCCCTTGCACGCTGGGCAGGATGGAGCTTAAAGCCCTCCCACGCCCCGAGCCCCTGCCGACGCGCAATCACGCTTGCCAGCTTGCGCTGGTTCTCCTCGTTGAACTTGTCGCCCCACCCCAGGCCGGCCTCACCCATGTAGCCCTTCATGGTTCGGCCCACGATCTGAAAGGCCCCGATGGCCGATGAACTGCCGTGCCGAGCCCGAACCTGTCGACCGAACGAGTATGCTTCGGCCAACGTCATCTCAGTCAGTGCCTTGTCAGGCCGGCCATACTGACCATAGCCGAGCACCTCGTTATAGGGGTTACCCTTCTTGGCCGTCCCCTCGGCTTTGATGATCGCGTCATAGAAGTCGTTCGGATCGTTGTAATTCGCGGCCTGCCGATTGGCTGCGCGTGCGGCTCTCGCTCGGATGCCAGTCATGCCCCCGCCTGTGTACGGGTCGCCGCCGTGGCCGCCGCTGTTAAAGCCGCCTCCGGTGCGACTTCCACCGGCAGAGCCAAAGCCCCCGCCGTCACTGCCACTGAACGATCCGCCAAAGCCCCCGCCTGTCGAGAAGCCGTTCTGCTTCTCGATGGTGCTGTTCAGTTCCTCGATGGCTTTGGTGTTCTTCTCCATCGCGCCTCCCTGGCGGTTGCCGAGGGCGTCAAATTCAGGAACGGGGGAGCGGTTGAGTTCATCGATCTTCGATTGCGGCAAGGGCTTCGCGAGGTTGTTGATCCCGAGCCACTCGCCAAACTTCTGGCCTGCGTCGCCAACGCTCTTTTGAAAATCGCGGAGTTCCTTTCCCGCTTGCGCGAGGGCGAGGACGGCACTGCCGACCTCCCCAATGCCTTGGCCAATATGTCGCCAGTCGGTCTGCTTTAGGCTTGTGCCGATCTCTTTAAAAGTCTCGGCCGCCTTGTCCCGAATCAGTTGTCGGTTCGCGTAAACGAACCTATCCAGGTCTTCAACTAGGGGC
>JADDQD010000007.1 GCA_016781555.1 Pseudomonadota bacterium
AGACATCATAAATATTCCGCATCGTGCAGCGGAAACTTCTCGTCTTCTTGCTCGTTGAGCTAGCCTCGCGCAAGCGCCACGTTTGCGTGCTGCAGAGGCTTGCATCGCCATCAAGAGGGACAAGGAACGTGCCGCAGCTTGTCGGATCGCCGCTCTCTCATGAGCTTCGCGCCACTCTTCTCAAGACCATTCCGCATCTACGCGCCTTTGCGATCTCGCTGTGCGGCAATGTCGATCAGGCTGACGATCTCGTGCAGGACACAATTCTGCGAGGGCTGAGTCATCTCGATCGCTTTGAGCCCGGCACGAACCTCCAGGCCTGGCTGTTCACGATCCTGCGCAATCAGTTCCACACCTCCTTTCGCAAGCGCCGGCGGGAGGTCGAGGATCCGGACGGTCTGATGGCGAGCATGCTCTCCACCCTTCCGGAGCAGGAGGGGCATCTCGACATTGGCGACCTGCAGAAGGCCCTCGCCCAGCTCTCGGTCGAGCATCGTGAGGTGCTCTTGCTCATCGGAGCGGAGGGGCTCAGCTATCAAGAAGCAGCCGGCATTGTCGGTACAAACGTCGGGACCGTGAAGAGCCGCATGAACCGGGCAAGGTCTCGCTTGGCCGAGCTCCTTCACGTGAAGGACGAGGACGATCTTGGAACCAGCGGCGTAATCAGGGCAGCGCTCACCGATGGCGCCGGCAGACAAGGAGGTGTGCAGCAGGCAGCCTAAGTCATACAGCTGTCGCTTCGACCAACAACAACGGCACGAGCAAACGTGCCGGAGCATGAGGAAATGACAAATGCGCATAGGCGCCTCTGACGCTGAGCTCGTGCCGGGTCACCGCACCCCTGGAGCATCCCCGCAGCCCACCTGCATGATCCTGGAAGACCAGATGCTGATTGCGCTCTCGCTGGAGGCTTATCTGGAGGAGATCGGGTTCGGTGCGTGCGAGACGTTTGCGTCTTCAGCCGAGGCTCTGGAATGGCTCGGCTCCTGCACGCCAACTGTGGCCATTCTCGACTTCAGCCTCACAGATGGACCATGCACGACCCTTGCCCGCACTCTGCGGGAGCGGGGCGTGCCCTTCGTGATCTACTCCGGTCACAGGCGCGATACGGCCCCTCCTGAACTGCGGGATGTGCCCTGGCTGAGCAAGCCCTGCGATCGGCCAGCTTTGCTGGCGGCTTTGACCCGAGTTGCTCCGGGCCTTGCCGGAGCAGACCTGCTGAGAGCAGCGTAACAGAACACCTGTACGTGCAACTGTTGAAAGGACAGGCTGTAGCACAGCGATCAGCTGCTGTTCGTACCACAGGTTACCGGCCAATCCCGCTCGTGCCCGGCGCCAGCGCGGCGCCTGCGGCAAGGGTGGGTAGGTCAGCTCGCTGCCCGTAGTGAGGTCGGGGCCAGCCGCCTATTCCTCTCCACATCAAACCGGGAATCTCGGCCATACGATGCATTGCGATGATGGAGGAGACGCTTCTGACAAGGGCCGACCAGGCTACGCCCGGCGTCGCCAGATGAAGAAGGCGATCGCACCGCCAACGAGCAGCACGACGGGAATGAGCCACCAGGCCCACACTCCAGCACCTGGGCCTCGTCCCATCGTGGGATCACCTGCGCTTACAGCGCCACTGCTGGCAATGGCAGGCAGGCTGAGAAAGACAGCTGCTGCCACCAGGCTGATCCCAACCAGCATTGGAGCGTGTGCTGGGAGAGATCGTCTTGCTGCAGGTGTGCTTTGACCTTGGCCAGAGAAGGGCATGCTAACGTCCTCCCTGGAAGCGGGGCGCTGACTGAAGCTGATCCTTCGTCACATTCAGCACGATCCTGGCTGGTGTGATCACATTGTTCATCAGCATGCTTTGTCTTGCTTGAGCGCCTTCCCGAGTGCTGGGGGGCAGGCCTCCGAGCGTACCACTCACGACGTTTGTCCCGGTCGGAACGATCTGGAGGGCATCAAAGCGGACCGCCACCCGACGCTCACCGGCCCCAAGGAAGCCCCCAGCATCGACAACAACGCCGTCCAGCCGACCTTCCCGGCTCAAGATAACGTCGCTGACCTCGCCGATATCCTGATTGTCTGCGGTAAAGACATCCTGCCCGATGAGGTCGGATGCTCGCCAGACCCCAGGATCTCGCAGACCGTGCACGCCTCCTGCCGAGCTCTGATTGCCTCCTGTGGGGGCGGGTGGGACCTGAGCCGCTACCGGGAGGGAGACCGAAAGGAGAAGAACACAAGCTGCAACAGACCGTGTGATCATGGCGCACTCCCGAGCTGATGCTCGCAATCCTGAAAGACGCACACAAACGTGCGTGGGCACCATTTGTTCGTAAGAAGCAGTGGGCGCGCCGGGTAGGTCCGCTGGAACACGGAGAGCCAAGGCAGGTTTATTCCGCCGACTTCTAATGAAATCCAGGTTGAGGAGCGTGGCATGGATGGCGGTATGGAGTTCGCGTGGCTAGTGGGAGCGGCCTTACTGGGTGGGGTGATGTTCATCTATGGGACCCGCCAACGCCGGATCAGCCGGGCTGAGCGGGAGGAGGCCGATGCAGTGGCTCGCAAGAACTGGGGCAAGGAGGAAATCCATTAACATACGTTAGTATAGCGGAAGAATAAGAACCAGAAAGCTAAAATGCCGAGGTGGAACACAGGGAGCAGACGGGCGGTTCCTACGTGAGGAGGGTGTGAGATGTTCATCGAACGTAATCCCTGGATCGTTCCCATCGGCTGCGTCCTGTTCTCAGTGACCACGTACTTCTCTATCGTCCTGGTAAACCAGGTCGATAAATCGGATCTACTGGGCAGCTGGTTTTTGCTCGTTTCCACTTTCGTGTGCTTTGCCACAATCGCAGTGGCGGTCTACCGCTCCATGCGCCGCTCACGAGACCCCCAGGTCATGGATGAGGCCAAGCCAAAGCAAAGTCACTAAAGAGGCGGGAAAGCTTAGCCCGCGCTCGACATCAAGATCTGACGATCATCGGACTGCCATTCGATCCGCTGTGGCAACGTGGATGTGGGCTAAGGGGGGCATAACATGGCGGAAAAGCCGAAGGTCGTGATCATCGGAGCAGGGTTCGGCGGCCTCACAGCCGCTCAGGCACTCGCGCGAGCCGCAGTGGAGGTGACGCTGATCGACCGTCACAACTTCCACTACTTCCAACCTCTGCTCTACCAGGTCGCAACCGCAGCCCTGTCGCCTGCCGACATTGCTTGGCCGATCCGCGGCATCCTCAAGCGCCAGAAGAACGCGACCGTTCTCATGGCGACCGTCACTGGCATCGATACAGCCGCGAGGCTTGTTCACAGCGGGCCTGTCTCCATTCCCTACGACTACCTCGTCCTCGCAACGGGCGCGACGCACTCCTACTTCGGCCACCCCGAATGGGCCGCTGTGGCGCCTGGCCTGAAGCAGATTGAGGATGCGACTGCGATCCGCCGCAAGGTGCTCCTGGCGTTCGAGAAGGCGGAGTTGATCGATGATCCGCAGGAGCAGCGCCGCCTCCTCACCTTCGTGGTGGTGGGAGGCGGTCCCACGGGCGTCGAGATGGCTGGCGCAATCGCGGAGGTGGCGCATCATGCGCTGCCTGCCGAGTTCCGGCGCATCGACCCGCACGCCGCACGCGTGGTCCTGATCGAGGCCGGGCCGCGTCTGCTCTCGAGCTTCCCTGAGGATCTCTCGGTCTATGCCCACAAGGCGCTGGAGCGGATGGGTGTGGAGGTCATGACCTCGGCACGGGTGACGAACTGCGATGGGGGTGGTGTGGACCTCGAGGGAGGCCGCATCGAGGCTGGCTCCCTCGTCTGGGCTGCTGGCGTGATTGCCTCTCCCGCAGCCGAGTGGGTGAGAGCTGAGAGGGATCGTGCTGGCCGGGTGAAGGTCGGCCCAGATCTGACCATCCCAGGACATCCGGAGATCTTTGCGATTGGGGATACGGCTGCCGTGGTGGACGCGACAGGACGTCAGGTCCCGGGGATCGCGCCCGCGGCCAAGCAGATGGGCCGCTATGTCGCCGACGTGGTCGCCGCACGCGTGTCGGGGAGGAGCATACCACGTCCATTCCGCTACCGGCACCAAGGCGATCTTGCCACGATCGGGCGCAAGGCGGCTGTGGTGAAGCTCGACCATATGCACCTGAAGGGCTTCATCGGCTGGGTGTTCTGGAGCGTGGCGCACGTCTACTTCCTGATCGGCCTGCGCAACCGGGCTGTCGTGGCCTTCTCCTGGATGTGGAACTACTTCACACACCAGCGGGGCGCTCGCCTGATCGTCGATGGGCCCGCTGGGCAGGAGATTGCACGGGCCGAGAAGGCGCTTCCCCGCACCTCGGCCGTTGAGGTCACAAGAGAGACCTCACCGGCTGCTGCACGCCCTGCCGGTACGGATTGGCGGTAAGTGACAGCTCTTGGGGCGAGCTCTTAACCTGCGTTAGCGACCTGCTTTCCCATGCGTCACATGCTCTCTCTGGACTTAGCTTTGCAGTCCCGGGGTAGGGAGTGGCACAGGGGCCTCTTCGCACCCTCCACCAGAAAGAGGGCACGCGTGAGCGCCAACACCACTCGGTCACTGATGCTTGAGGCGATCCCGCATCTGCGCGCCTTCGCGATCTCCCTGACAGGTGATCTCGTCAGAGCCGACGATCTCGTGCAGGAAGCCCTGTTGAAGGGCCTGATGTCTCTCGATCGCTTCGAGCCCGGGACCAACATGCGAGCCTGGTTGTTCACGATCTTACGCAACCTCTTTCTCTCAGAACGAAAGCGTCGCCGGCGGGAGGTCGAGGATGTCGATGGTGCCTTCTCGAGCCGGGTTCCTGTTCTGCCGGAGCAGGGGGCGCGGCTGGATATGCAGGACCTGCAGGCTGCCTTGGCGAAGCTGACGCCGGAGCAGCGGGAGGCACTGCTTCTCATTGCAGCCCAGGGCCTCAGCTATGAGGAGACCGCTCAGATCTGCGGGACCAACATCGGCACCATCAAGAGCAGGGTCAATCGGGCTCGCACGCGGCTCTCCGAACTTCTTTGTCTCTATGCGGAGGAGGATCTTGGGCCTGATCGCAGCGTCCAGGCGGTTCTGACCCAACCTCTAACTCTGGAGCATGCAGCGTGAGGAGGGGGGCGGTTCAAATCCAAGTTGCTGTCGCTCAGCAGTCTGGACATGACTGATCCGGCTATCTCATCTCCGGACCGGCGGCAGGGCAGGCGCTCGTTGAAGAGCGAACTTGAGCTTGAGGGACATTGGGAGGATCATCCCTGGGAGCTGCGGGTCCAGCGCATCGGCTGGATCCTTTTTGCTCTGCTCATCCTTGCCGCTCTGGCCGGTCTGCTCGGGCACGGGCCCCTCAGCCGTGCCACTGCCGAGGATCCAGCCTCCTCGCTCCGCATTGAGTACCAGCGCTTCGAGCGCTACCAAGGGCCGACGGAATTGCGCCTCCATGCAGCACCCCAGGCTGTGCGAGGGGGCAAGCTCAAGATTTGGCTCAGCCGCGAATTCCTGGACAACATTGAACTCGAGCAGGTCGTACCCCAGCCTGTCACAGCCGAGCTGGGCTCAGATCGGCAGACCTATGTCTTCGATGCCCCTCATCTGACGGCCGAGACCCTGGTGGTCCTACGCTACAAGCCGACCCTGAAGTTCGCCCGCACGACCGTACGCGCCGGGGTGGAGGGGGCGCCAGAGCTTTCATTCTGGCAGTTCGCCTATCCTTAGCTGCGACACCTGAGAGGAGCAGCATGGACTCGGTCATCCGCGCCTTAGTGGTCTATCTTTTTCTGCTGGTCGTCTTCCGCATTGCGGGCAAGCGGACGCTTGCGGAGACGTCGAACTTCGAGCTCGTTGTGCTGCTGATTATCAGCGAGACCACACAGCAGGCGATGATCGACAGCGACCATTCCATGACCAACGCAGCGCTCGTCATCATCACCCTGCTGGGTATCAGCATAGCCTTGTCCCTCCTGAAGGAACGCTTCCCCAAGGTGGAGCGGGTGCTGGAGGGCACATCCGTGGTGCTCATCGAGAACGGACACCTGCAGTGGGATCGGCTGAAGGCCACGCGAGTTGGAACCGACGAGATCCTGCAAACGGCCCGCAAGGATCATGGCCTGGAGCGGCTGGATCAGATCAAGTACGCCATCCTCGAGGCGGGCGGCGGCATCTCGATTGTACCACGAGGCAAAGAAGCAGAATGAGGGCATAGCCCTGGAGCTGCGAGCCCTTGGAGGCCGTGAACTTTGGGGCGGGTGCCTGGTTGAGCGAGGGACACGCTTTCAGGTGCGTGCGATAGGAGCTCGGCCGTGATCGATCTTGGGAAGATCCACAAAGGCATGGATGTGATGACCTCTGATGGCCAGCGACTTGGCACCGTGCGAGACCTCCTCGAGCACGTCCTGTTCCTCGATGATGTCGAACTTGCCTCGGATCGGGACCGCTCATCCGTTCCGCTGATCTGGGTGCTGTCTGTCGACACAGCCATACGGCTTGCCAAGCACAGGAGCAGGTTCTGCGGGAGTGGCAGGCAGGCCCTGAGAGCAGCCTCTGAGCGAAGCAGCATGGGCGGTCCTACCGACGGGCCGCAGAGCCAGCACACGTGTGATGGGAGGAGGCCATGAGCGAGGAGCGCCTGCTTAAGATGATCTACGAGGAATGCAAGAAGTCCCCCAACGGCCGGGCTGATCGAGCTGTTGTGGAGCAGCGCTTCGGGGCAGAGTTCGAGGATGTGTTCCTCAAGCTGATGAACCAGGACTACATCGCAAAGAATGGTCCGGCGGACACGATCTCTCTGCTGCCGACGGGCGAAGAGGAAGCTGCAAAGCTGGTCTAGGATGAAGACCGTGGGCAGGCCTGCTGGATCGGATTGCTATCAGGATCCTTCCCCTGAAGTTGATCTCAAACCAGCTCTCGATCGAGGAGTGTCAGCATGAGTGACCGCACCACGAACCTTGAGGACAACATCCGAGAGGCCATCATTGCCGAACTTCAGCGTCAGGCTGACGTTCAGGAAGGGGTGCTGAAGGTGGCGGTGGAGGGGTCGACGATGATCAGAATCGAGGGACCCGTGAACCTCGATGAACTCGCAATGGTGGTGGTCACAAGCCTCACAGGTGGGCCGTGATCTCCTGAACGGGCGGATCACGGTGTTTGCTTCCCACCAGGCGAGCTCCTCGGAACAAGGATGGGCCCGTGTGGCTTTGTGGGGCATCACGAGGATGAGCCTCATGTCAGACGACAAGCAGCAGCCCCAATCCGAGGCCAAGCCGCAGCCCTCCGAGACCCCCGCCCTGGACGGCAATACAGCTGGTATGGCGCAGGTCGGCAATCAGAAGGTGCCCAGGCCCAACAAGGTCAGCGACCGCTCCGTGCCGGATGACATCGACGAGTAGCAAGCCCAGAGGTCGCGTGGTGGTGCGCTCGGCAGCGCCGAAACAGCTCCCGCTGGCTTTCGGTTGCCGTCACGCGCCAGGAACGTAACACGTCCGGGGCGCAAAGGACCGCGCCCGCAGTTGCCCATCGAGGCGCGGCCGCATCGCGTGACCTCACGTGCATCAAGCAGGGACGGGACCGATGAGGCAGACGAGCCCTCAGCCGTTGATCACCATTGAGGATGTTGTTCGTCTTGCCGAGGGCGACCATGCCGAGCGGCTTCAACTCGTCACCTCTCGGGGTTCCATCACCTGCCGGATGCATCCAGCAGACGGCGACAAGGCTATCCTCTGGGTCTTTGGCGCAGGTGGTGGCCTTGGTGGTCCGGCAGGCGGCTTGTACACCTGCCTAGGGCAACAGCTGCAGCCCTCCGGGGTGACCTCCCTAGAGCTCGACTACCGCCGCCCCGGCTATCTTGAGGATTGCGTGATCGACGTGCTCCTCGGGCTTGCTTACCTCGAGACGCTCGGCAAGAGCCAAATCGTGCTTGTCGGTCACTCCTTCGGGGGAGCCGTCGTGATCAATGCCGGCACGATCAGCGAGGCCGTCATTGCAGTTGCGGCGCTGAGCAGCCAGACGGCAGGGACGGACCAGGTTGACAGGCTCAGCCCCAAGCCGCTGCTGTTGGTGCACGGTGAAGCCGATGAGGTCTTGCCCGCCGCCTACTCCCTGGACATCCACGCGCGAGCACGGGATCCAAAGAAGCTGATCCTCTACCCCGGCTGCCTACATGGGCTCGACCAGTGCCGGGAGCCTCTTGATCGGGACCTCACACAATGGCTCAGAGATGCCCTCATTCCCGCGGGGGCGCACTCCTAATGAGAAAGAGACTTGGATTTCTGCTTACGGCTCGCGCCGGCACACGGCCGTTCGTAGCGTCGCCAGTCCTCTCATTCCGGCTGGAAGCCCATTCTGGTTCAGAAGAGGGCAAGCGCAAGCAACCATACCGGGTGCTAAGACCTGAGCCAGTGGAGCGGCTGCTTCAGTTGGAGCGCAGACCAGGTCATCTTGGAAGATAGGGCCAAGAACCCCATACGTAACGTGTGTTAATGCGCGGTTCACCTCATGCTGCGTAATTGCTCAGGCGGTTGCGAGACGGCGATGGCGCGTGGGAC
>JADDQD010000122.1:0-299 GCA_016781555.1 Pseudomonadota bacterium
GGTGAACAGCGCAACTTCGCGGGCCATCACGGCATCGTCATAGGCCGGAATGTCATCAGGCGCAGGCCCGGCTGCGAGAAGCGCCAGCGTATCCACGGCGCTTTCATAGATTTCGCGCTCCCGCCCCGGCTCCCTTTGGAGCAGGGGCCCGACGCGGTCGTCTCCTAAATCCTCGAGCAGAAGCAGGCCCTTGTCGCGGTTGATGGCGAGCGGGCGCGGCGGCAGGAAGCCGCGGTCGAGAAGATGACCGGCAATCGTAAGGAAGGGACCGATATCTTCATGTTCGGGCGGCGCGTCCA
>JADDQD010000122.1:552-4499 GCA_016781555.1 Pseudomonadota bacterium
CGCTCAGGCCATTCGATCACAAGAGCCGCGTCATAGCGCGCATCTTCGAGGGCGAGCTCATCTATCTCCGCGGGATGTTCGATACGGTAGAGATCGACATGCCAAAGCGGCACGACGATGTCCTCGTAGGTCTGCACGATCGGAAAAGTCGGGCTGGCAACCTCCCCGGTGAAGCCGAGACCGTGGAGAATGCCACGTGCAAGCGTCGTCTTGCCGGCGCCGAGATCGCCGAACAGAGCCACCACGTCTCCCGCGCGAAGGCGGGCGCCGAGAGCCGCTCCGAATGCTTCAGTTGCTTCGGCGGTGTCGAGGGCAATCGGCGGGTTGCCCCCCGGAACGGATATCGAGTTCATCCCTGCCGCGGGAGCCGGATCGTTACCGTGGTCCCTTCTCCGAGCTGGGATTGAAGCTCGATGGAACCGCCATGCGCTTCGACGAACTGCTTCGCCAGCGGAAGACCAAGCCCGATGGCTCGGCCCCTCCCCTCGCCCCCGGCCATCAGCCGGTGGAAACGATCGAACACCCGCGCCTGCTCGGCGGCCGAGATGCCGACGCCATTATCCGAGACCGTGATCATGGCAGCCTCAGCGTCCGCTGCCGCGTGCAGAAGGACTCGTCCCCCTTCCGATGTATAGGCAAAGGCGTTGCTGAGGATGTTGTCGAGCGATTGCCGCAGACGGCGCCGGTCTCCGGTGATTGCGCCCATCGAACGATCGACATCGATTGCGAACGCGATGGACTTGCCCTCGGCGAGCGGACGGGCTTCCTCCGCAGCCTCAATGCACAATGCATGAAGATCGACGCGTTCTTCGGCAAGCAACAGGCTGCCGGTATCGCTCTGAGTGAGATCGAGGACGTTGTCGATGAGGCCGCTGAGGCGGTTCACGGACTCCAGGATTGCGCGAACATAGTCGATGGCAGTCGGCTGAAGCTCGCCCGCATAGCCGCCCGCCAACATTTCAGCGAAGCCGCCAATTGAGGTGAGCGGCGTGCGAAGCTCGTAGCTCATATTGGACACAAAGGCGGTTCTCAGCCGATCCGCTTCCTCAAGCGCTTCGTTGCGTTCGCGAAGCATGGCTTCGATGCGGCGGCTGTCCGTGATGTCCAGCATTGTGAAGAGCGCATTCCCGTCCGGAAGCGGCACGGCGGCGAATTCGAAGTCGCGGCCGTCGGTCAGCGACACCCGCCCGCTTCGCTGTTTGCGCTCCATGGTCGCGCTCCGGACAAGCTCGCGGACCAGACCGGCGTGGCTCGGATTCTTGAGCTTCGTGGCGATGTGCGGCGTCAGCGCATCGACCCGCGGGTGCGCCGCGAGTTGTTCTTCCTCGAACTGCCAGGTTTCCCGAAAGCGATTGTTCCAGAGATGCAGCCGGCCATCTGAAGCGAACACGCCGACCGCCTCGAACAAATTGTCGAATGTTGCCGTGCGCACGCGAAGCAGAGTGTCACGCGCGGAGGCAAGCTGGATCTGTTCGGTCCTGTCTTCGAAGATAAGGAGGAGGCCGCCGTCGGGAAGCGGCTGTGCAACGACTCGAAGATGCTTACCTCCGGGCAGGAGCCAGTCCTCCTCGTCGGCTGCGAGGCCTGAGGTGAACCAGCCCCCTTTGTCTTTTTTCCAATCAGGATAGTCACGAACCTCGGGCAGGTTACCGTTCTCGCGCATCGTATCGAGCAGCCGGTTGAATTCGGGGCCGTCGGCGAGAAAATCGGCCTTGAGCGCAAACAGCCGGGCGAACGGCTGGTTGAAGAAGATGAGGCTCCGATCCCGCCCGAACTGCGCAACGCCGGCGGAAAGGCGATCGAGCATATCGCGCTGCGCGCGGATGAAGCGCGTGAGCTCCGAGCGCGCCTGCTCGCGGTCTTCGACATCGATGGCATAGCCGGCGACCCCACTCGGGCCGAGTGGCACTTCCACAACGCGCACCATCCGCCGCTCGCCCGCGATTGTTGCCGGGACGTTGCGCGCGATCGCCACCCCCTTTTCCCTGACCGCGGCGGCCTGCGACAGCGGGCTCCGGCCCTCACTCTCGTCGACGAGCTCGATGCCTGCTCGAAGCACCGCCATGGCATCGTCGGCCTCAACGGCTGCCACATAAGCGCTGTTGACCATGGCGAGGCGAAGATCGGGCCCGCGATGCCACATCGGAAAGGGCGCCGCCTCGATCAATGCAGAAAGCGCGTCGAACGCGCTGCTTAGCCGTTCGGCATCGGCCCGCAGCGCCGCAGCCTGCTCTTCCACCTCAGTGGCATCGGTGAACCAAAGAAGTACCGTTCGGGCCGGAAAGTCAGGAGGCGCTGGCATTCCCTCCACCCGTAACACACGAGTGGAGCGCTGAGGGCGAAGGGGGAGCTTGAAGCTGCAACCGCTGGAGGCGGCCTCCGCCACGCGTGCGGAGAGCGCTTCGAGGTCGGCAGTTCCGATGCCCGTTTCTTGCTGGGCCAGCTCTGGCAGCGTCGGTGGGAGTTCCCTAAGCCCGAGCAAATCCGCCAGACGCTGCGATCCGTCGACCGCTCCGCCTTGATGAACGACAAGCGGCATTGCCGGGCTCACGGCGAGCAGCGACTGGCAGCGGCGGGCCTCCTGCTGTCGAGTCGCGCCTTCGCGGCCGAGACGGCCGCCTCGAAGCGTCGCCCACACGGCCAGGCTGAGCCAGAATCCGCAGAGCAGCGCGATCAGCGCAGCGGCGGTCGGGGAAAGCGTCAGGCTAGCCACAGTTCGAGACGGGTGGCAGCTCTCAAGCGAGCGAACTGGCGGCAGGCGCGAAGCATTGGCAGATGTTTAGGCGCGCAGTGCCGCTAACGGAAGAGCGGAGCTGCTTCGTGAAAAGCAGCTCCCTCAGCTCATCAATAGCGATAATGTTCTGGCTTGAACGGCCCCTGGGTAGGAACGCCGATATAGGCCGCCTGCTTTTCGGTGAGCTTGGTGAGCTTCACACCCAGCTTGTCTAGGTGAAGTGCGGCGACCTTTTCGTCGAGGTGCTTGGGAAGCACGTAAACTTCGTTCTTATACCCTTCGGCCTTGGCCCAGAGCTCGATCTGCGCGAGCACCTGGTTCGTGAAGGACGAGCTCATCACAAAACTGGGGTGCCCAGTCGCGCAGCCCAGGTTGACGAGCCGGCCTTTGGCAAGAAGGATGATGCGTTTGCCGTCCGGGAATTCGACCTCGTCGACCTGCGGCTTGATCTCCGTCCATTTCATGTTCGAAAGCGCATTCACCTGAATTTCGCTGTCGAAGTGGCCGATGTTGCAGACGATCGCCATGTGTTTCATTTCGCGCATGTGGTCGAGCGTGATGACATCGGCATTGCCCGTTGCCGTGACGAAGATATCGGCACGCTTGGCGGCCTCTTCCATGGTCACGACCTCGTAACCCTCCATCGCGGCCTGGAGCGCGCAGATCGGGTCGACTTCTGTGACCAGCACACGTGCACCGCCGTTGCGTAGCGAGGCGGCCGAGCCCTTGCCGACGTCGCCGAAGCCGGCGACACAGGCAACCTTTCCCGCAAGCATCACGTCCGTCGCACGACGGATCGCATCAACGAGGCTTTCCTTACAGCCGTAAAGATTGTCGAACTTTGATTTGGTCACGCTGTCGTTGACGTTGATCGCCGGGAACGGGAGCTTTCCCCGCTTTGAAAGTTCGTAAAGCCGGTGAACGCCGGTGGTTGTCTCTTCCGAGACGCCTTTGAGGGCCTGAACGGTTTTGGTGAGGAAGCCGGGAGACTGTTGCAAACGGCGCCGCACGGTAGCCTGAAAAACCTCTTCCTCCTCGTTCTCAGGCATAGGAAATTCCTCTCCGGCCTCGACGCGAGCGCCCCACAGCGCGAACATGGTGGCATCGCCGCCGTCGTCCAGGATGAGGTTCGCGGTCTCGCCATTTCCCCAATCGAAAATACGATCGATATAATCCCAATATTCCTCGAGCGTCTCACCCTTCACCGCAAACA
>JADDQD010000122.1:4575-8625 GCA_016781555.1 Pseudomonadota bacterium
CCAGCGCACCTGCGCCCCAAGCGCTGTGAGCGTCTCGATCAACACAGCCGTCTGGATCGTCATGTGGAGTGAGCCGGTGATGCGTGCATTCTTCAACGGCTGCGAAGCACCATATTCGGCACGCAAGGCCATCAATCCCGGCATTTCGGTCTCGGCGATTTCGATCTCCTTGCGGCCGAAGGTGGCAAGGCTGATGTCGCGGATGACGTAGTCGTCGAAGGTGGGCTGCGGCTGCGTGGCCAAGAGCGGTCTCCCGTTTAAAAAGAAAAACCGCCTAGCAAAGGAGGCGGTCGCGTGCCGATTACGTAGCTTCGCCGAGCGGCAAATGCAAATATAAAGATATCTTTATATGTGCCCTCAAGCGGTCCCGAAGTCGCTGGTCAACAGACGTGGATCGATGCCGGCGCTCTTGAATGCATTGGTCCAGCGCGAGCTCACGTCGGAGTCATAAAGGAGCTCGTCGCTTCCCTGCGTCGCAAACCAGCCGTTCGAGCACATCTCCTGCTCCAGCTGGCCCGCTCCCCAGCCGGCATAACCAAGTGCCGCCACCCAGCGCGACGGACCCCGTCCTTCCGAAATCGCGCGCAGAATATCCAGGGTCGCGCTGAGAGCCCAACGGTTGGAGACCTGCACGCTGCCCTCCCCACCCCAATCGAGCGAGTGGATGATAAACCCGCGTTGCGGCTCTACCGGCCCGCCGAGATGGATCGGCACGTCCGGTGCACTCCCGGGCCCGATGTCGAGCTGCCTCAAAAGGTCGTGGAACGTGATGCGCGGAACGATGCGGCCGAGACCAATGCCGAGCGCTCCGTCTTCGTCATGAACGCACATTGCGATCACCGCTTTTTCGAAGCGCGGATCCCCGATGCCGGGCATTGCGAGCAGGAATTGGCCGCTGAGGAACCTCGGTTGATCCATTGCCATCCACTATAGGAGGCCACCAGTGTCGCTGCTAGACCTTGATCGGACCAGGCTGGATCAGCCCCTCGGTGAATCAAGGTCTTCACCATAGGAGAAGGGGCTGCTTCACGCCTTCGGCGGAAGCGCATACCGCTTCCACCTCAGCCGATCAGGCCGAGACCTTGATCGGATCAGGCTGAATCAGCCTGACCCGTGAATCAAGGTCTCCTCCATAGGAAAAGGGCCTGATTCACGCCTTCGGCGGAAGCGCGTAGCGCTTCCACCTCAGCCGATCAGGCCCTAGAGCGCAGCGACCCGGAACAGCAGACAGGAAAGGAAGCGGCCATGAGCATCAGCATTGGCGATCGACTACCAAAAACGACCTTCATGAAAGCTACAGCGGAGGGGCCGCAGCCAGTGGACTCGGAAGAGTTTTTCAAGGGCCGCCGGGTTGCCCTTTTTTCCGTGCCTGGCGCATTCACTCCGACCTGCTCGGCACGTCACCTTCCCGGGTTCGTCGAGAAAGCCGAAGAACTCAGAGCCAAAGGTGTGGACGAGATCGCTTGCACGGCCGTCAACGACGCCTTCGTGATGGGCGCCTGGGCGCAAAGCGCGGGCGCCGCCGACACCGTCACGATGCTGTCTGACGGGAACGGTGCATTCGCTGAAGCCGTTGGGCTGACGATGGACGGGTCCAAATATGGAATGGGAACACGTGGCCAGCGCTTCTCCATGATCGTCAACGACGGGGTGGTGGAGCAGCTGAACGTCGAGGAGCCCGGTGCTTTCAGCGTCAGCAGTGCCGACTACATGCTGGAACGGCTGTAGATCGATCGGTCTGGAGGCGGGCTGTTGCGCGAAAGGCGCAGTCCGCCCCTAGCCATACCCTTTCCTGCAGTTTGACGAAACCAACGCGGCTCCCGCGCATTCGTGTGCCGAAGCTTTTAGAAGCGTGTTCAGGAGATTAGCGATGTCGGAGAGCCGCACCGAAGGCGAGGAGAGCTTGCTCGCGGCCAACAACACGCCGCCCGAAGCAGTGGCGGGCGGCTCGCAATGGCATCCGCTTACGACCGCCGCAGTTATCGGTGGCGCTGTCGCAGCGACTGCCGGAGCGATTCTCGGCACTCGGGCGCTGGCGCGGCGCAACTCCGGCCGAGAGGGGGGGCGCGTCAATTCCGTTCTTGCAACGGCCATAACCGCTTGCGACCTTGCGCAGCGGCAGCATCATTCGGAACCCTCAGCCGCCGAAATCAAGATCGACCGGCCAACGAACCTTTAAGGCTGCCGGTCCGCGGTTTCGAGAGGCTGGAGGACCTCGGCTGCAAACCGTTCCGCCTGGTTCGAAAAAACAAGCAGGTTCACGGCCAGATTACCGCGAACGAAGCCATAATCCGCGGTGAGGTACCGCTGCAGGGCAGGCCGGCCGTCGGCCGCCACGAAGGCTTTGCCGAAGGAGTAACGCTGGTTGAAGGCTTGAACGGCCTTCGACGTTCGTTCCGCCGAGTCTCCTGCAATAGGCGTCCAATAGGATTGAATGCTCAATGCCTTGCACGCGCTGAACTCCGCGTTGCAGGCGCCAAGTACGAGCGTTGCCTTCCGCTTGTTCGGGAAAGTCACCAGGATTCGACCTTTTGGGCCCTGCGCCGCCCGATGGTGCGACGCGCCGATCGACGCGAGCACCTGCTCGAGCGCTGCGTAGCTGAAGGCAGGGAGCATCTGGCTGTTTTCGGGCGCGCGAGGATTCCAGCGCGGCAGCGGCAGGGGCTCCGCGGCGGCTGAGCCAGCCGCCAGCAAGGCCGCGCCGAACATGTAATTTACCAGCCGCACTGCCGCCCTTTATTCTGCTGCTCCAGCCACGACATGAGCGGGCGGAAATATTCGATCATGGCTTCGCCCGACATTTCGCGGGTGCCGGTGAAGGCTTGAAGTGCATCGGGCCAAGGTTTGGAAGCGCCCATTTCCAGCATGGCGTTGAGGCGCTGCCCCACTTCTTTGTTGCCGTAGAAGGAGCAGCGGTGAAGCGGGCCCTTCCAGCCGGCTTGGTCGCAAGCGGCCTTGTAGAACTGGAACTGGAGTATCCGCGCCAGGAAGTAACGCATGTATGGCGTGTTGCCCGGGATGTGGAATTTCGCACCCGGATCGAAATCGGCTTCGGTGCGAGTCACCGGCGGGGTGATCCCCTGGTACTGCAGGCGAAGGTCGCTCCAGGCCTGATTGTACTGTGCCGGCGTGGTCTGCCCGCTGAACACGCCCCAGCGCCATTTGTCGACGAGGAGGCCGAACGGCAGGAAAGCAACCTTGTCCATGGCTTGCCGCAGGAGAAGCCCGACATCCTTGTCCGCGGACGGAACGCGATTCTTCGGCAGCATCCCGATCTGCACCAGATATTCGGGCGTGATGCTGAGCGCGATGGTGTCGCCAATGGCCTCGTGGAAGCCATCATTGGCGCCATTCTGGTAGAGGAAGGGTTGCTTGTTATAGGCGCGCTGGTAGTAATTATGGCCTAGTTCGTGATGCACGGTAACGAAGTCGTTCGCGTTCACCTTGGTGCACATCTTGATCCGGATGTCGTCGACATTGTCGATGTTCCAGGCGGATGCATGGCAGACAACCTCGCGATCCTCGGGCTTGGTAATCATGGAGCGTTGCCAGAAGGTGGCGGGAAGCGGCGCGAAGCCCAGCGAGCTGAAGAAGCCTTCTCCGGTGCGGACGATCTTCTCCGCTGTGTACTTTTTTGCGACCAGCAGCTGCGTCAGATCATAGCCGACCTCGCCGGCTCCCTTTGGCGCGACGACGTCATAAATGTCGCCCCATTCCTGTGCCCACATATTGCCGAGTAGGTCGGCGCGGATCGGGCCCGTCTTGGGCTGGACCTGATCGCCATGTTTTTGATTGAGCTTTGCGCGTGTGTAGCAGTGAAGCTGATCGTAAAGCGGCTTCACCTGGTTCCACAGTCGATCGGCCGTTGCCGCGAATTCGTCCGGTGGCATGTCATAGCCCGACCGCCACATTGCGCCGGTGTCGGCAAAGCCGAGCTCGCGCGCACCCGCATTCGAAAGGTCAACGAAACGGGTATAATCCTGCTTCATCGGACGGCCGACATTGCTATGCCAGCTGGTCCACATCTCTTTGAGGAGCTCAGGATTGCGC
>JADDQD010000013.1:0-6584 GCA_016781555.1 Pseudomonadota bacterium
GACGTGACCGGCTTGGTCATGGAGGCAATGCGGAAGATTGCATCGTCCGCCAGCGGCTCGCGAGTATCGGCTCGTGCAATTCCGTGACTGGAAAAATGAACCGGACGCCCCTCCCGCGCCACGAGCAACTGCGCGCAGGGCAGCAAGCCGGGCTGAACATACCGCTCCTCTATGAAGCGCGGAATCCGGCTGAGCCGCTCGGGATCAAAGCCCAGTGCTTCCGGGTCGGCCAACTCCATAAATTCTCCCGATGGTGCCGCCGTCTTTTAGCAGGCTCGCTTCGGCCGAGCGAGAGCACCGATATGGACGGGTTCAGACCCTGTCCGCGCGAACTGCAATTCCATCGACTTCGACCAGATAGCCATGATGAAGCTCCGGCACCGGAACCACTGCACGGGCAGGACGCGCATCCCGGAAAAGCTCCGCGAACACTCGGTTGAATGCAGGCCAGTTCTCGATCCCGACGACGTAAGCGGTGACCTTCAGCACCGTGTCTGCCGATCCGCCTCCGGCAGCAACAATGGCAAGCAGGTTGGTCAGTGCAAGCCGCGCCTGGTCTTCGAAAGAAACGCCGGGGCGCGGATTGCCGCTGGGCTCCTTTGGAAGCTGTCCTGAAATCCAAATGAGATCGCGCCAAACGGTAGCCTGCGAATAATGTCCGGCAGGCGCTGGCGCACCGGCCGTTTCGATGCGTTCGATGCCAGTCACAAATGTCTCCTTACCAGCCGCCGAAACGCGGCAGCAGCGCTTCCACCGAGCTTCCTTCGACCAAGTGGTAGCTGTGGTGCTGTGCAGCCGTCGCACAAGCGTGGTTGGGCAGGATGCGAAGCGGCATGCCGATCGGGAACCGCTCCGTATCGAGCGAGAGGCCCCCGCGGTGAGCGATGATGCCGTGCTCCTGATTGGCGCTGATGACGACGAGATCTTCGATTGGGCGCCCGTCAATGTCGCAAACCAGTCCATAGCCTTGGTCCACCGCCTGATGCTCAGTGCCGCGATCACGCGACAAAGCCATCCACCCCGCATCGACGATGATCCAGCCGCGTGTCCGCTGGTGGCCGATCACGCGGGTGAGCACGGAAAGCGCTACTTCACCAACGGCACATGCGCCAAGCCAGACCATTACCAGGTCGAAGAAAACGTACACGCCCGCCCGGACTTCCGTGACACCCGTCAAGTCCCTGGCGTGAAGCGCGGTTGGCGTCGAGCCGACGCTCACCACCGGGCAGGGAAGCCCGGCGCCACGGAGCAAAGCTGCGGCCTTGACCGCGCCCGAGCGCTCGAGGTCGGCATGGCGGGCGAGTGCCGCCTCCCCCACGACACCATAGGATCCACCGCCATGCGTCATCACGCCCCGCAGTTCGGGACCCTTCTGGTGAAGCGCAGTGCCGATCGAGACGAGCGTCTCGCGATCGTCGGGCGCTACACCCGCACGGTGCCCGTCGCTGTCGATCTCGATCAGGACCGGCAGGCGCAGATCACGCTCTCGGCAGTAGGCGGCGACCACCTCGGCAGCTTCGAGGCTGTCGAGGATGAGCGACAAATCCGCGCCGGCACGAGTGAGGCGCTCGACTTCCGGAAGCTTGTGGAGCGTGATTCCAACCGCATAAAGAATGTCGCGGAACCCCGCCGACAGGAATTCCTCGGCTTCGCGCAGGGTGGACACCGTTACCGCGCCCGACCAGCCTTCGGCCATCAGCCGCGCGATGGGAGGGCTTTTGCAGGTCTTGACGTGCGGCCGCAGGTCCACGTCGTGACGCGCCAACGCCGCGCGCATCCGCTCGACATTAGCAAGCATTTGGCTCTTTTCGATCAGCAGAGACGGGCTTGGAAGCTGATCGAGGGCTTGGGGGGACGGATCGGGAATCACTTTAGCTTAGTGGCATATGTTTGATGTGATGGCAGCCTTTGAAAGGCAACGACGAAGATCCAACCGAATAGCGAAGTTGCACCGCGGTTGACGAACCGTTTCGAGACCGTACTTGCATCTGCCTTGTTTCAGGAAAGGTGCAGGAGAATGGAGCGATGAGCGAAACGCTGGCCGCGAAAACGACCATGCGTGCGGCGGTTCTCGCTGGTCCGGGGACGATCCGCGTGGAAGAGGCCTCGCTTCCCGAGCCGGGTAAGGGTCAGGTGCGTCTGCGGCTCGAAGGGTGCGGAGTCTGTGCCTCCAATCTGACGCCATGGGAGGGACCCGACTGGATGCAATTTCCCACCGAACCCGGCTCGCTGGGTCACGAGGGCTGGGGTGTGATCGACGCGATCGGGGAGGGCGTCGAAGGCCTTTGTGTAGGCGACCGCGTGGCAGCGCTTTCCTACAAAAGCTACGCCGAATTCGACCTCGCCGAGGCGGAAGCCGTTGTGCGACTACCCGACCGTCTTTCCGGCCAGCCGTTCCCAGGCGAGCCGCTCGGCTGCGCAATGAACATTTTCCGCCGCAGCGACATCCAGGCCGGGCAAACCGTCGCGATCGTCGGGATCGGGTTTCTTGGCGCGATTTTGACGCGGCTCGCAACCGACGCGGGCGCGCGAGTCATTGCGATCTCCCGCCGTTCCTTCTCGCTCGACGTGGCCCGCCGGTTCGGCGCCGCAGAGACGATCCCGATGGACGACCATCATGGGATCATCGAACGGGTCAAGGCGCTAACCGAGGGGCGATTCTGCGACCGGGTGATCGAGGCCGTGGGCAAGCAATGGCCACTTGATCTGTCCTCCGAACTGGTCAGGGAGCGCGGCAAGCTGATCGTTGCTGGCTATCACCAGGATGGGCCGCGTCAGGTCAACATGTGGCTGTGGAACTGGCGCGGGATCGATGTGATCAACGCCCACGAGCGCGACCCCAAAGTCTATGCCGACGGAATTCGTGAAGCGGTCGAAGCAATAGCCTCCGGCCGGCTCGACCCTTCGCCGCTCTACACCCACAGCTACAGGCTAGACCAACTGGACCAGGCATTGAACGCCACCCGCGACCGCCCTGACGGGTTTCTGAAAGCTTTGGTGACGCCATGACGTCGCGCCCGCGTGTGGGTTTCCTCGGTGTCGGCTGGATCGGCCGTCATCGCATGGAAAAGATGGTGGAGACAGGCGCGATCGAGGCTGCGGCAATCGCGGACCCCTCGGCCCAAATGGCCGCGGAAGCACAGAAGCTTGCACCCGGCGCCGCCCTCTTCCACACGCTTGAGGAGCTTCTCGAGCAGGATCTCGACGGCTTGGTTATCGCCAGCCCAAGCGCTCTTCATGCCGAGCAGTCGATCAGCGCGCTGCAACGCGGGGTGGCCGTATTCTGCCAAAAGCCGCTGGGCCGCACAGCAGCGGAAGCCCGATCGGTGGTGGACGCTGCCCGCGCCGCTGATCGCCTCCTGGCCGTAGATCTTTCGTATCGGTTTACCGAGGGGATGGGCCAGATCCGCAAGCTCATCGCCGCAGGAGAGCTTGGGCAGGTCTATGCCGTCGATCTGGTCTTCCACAACGCTTATGGCCCCGACAATGATTGGTTCTACGATCCGGCGCTTTCAGGTGGCGGCTGCGTCATGGATCTTGGCGTACACCTCGTCGATCTGGCACTCTGGGCGCTCAATTTTCCGGGCGTCACCTCCGTTTCGGGCAAACTCATGAGCGGCGGTCAGCCCCTTCGCCGCGGCGGACTCCAGGTGGAGGATTATGCGGTGGCTACAATCGGTCTCGAGACCGGGGCTGCTGTCCAGCTTGCCTGCTCCTGGCGGCTGCAGGCCGGTTGCGACGCGATCATTTCCGCCGCCTTCTACGGCACCGGCGGGGGCGCTGCTCTCAACAACGTCGATGGTTCTTTCTACGACTTCAAGGCCGAACGTTACCGAGGCACGGCACGGGAGACACTCGCGAGCCCGCCGGAGGATTGGGGTGGGCGCGCCGCGGCGGACTGGGCACGACGACTTGCCGCGGGCGAACGCTTCGATCCTGCCGTCGATCGGCTGGTGGAGGTCTCCGCGGTCCTCGACCGGATCTACGGGTGCTGACCAGGTCCGACGGCAATGTCTTCCAGCCAGCGCGCCTCAAGCCGCGCGGCGGCTCCGCTCAGCCACGAAAGCGGCGAACATGCTCGCCGACATGGGCCGCCCGATGTGGTAACCTTGCGCGGTGTCGCAGCCCATTTCAGATAGAAGCTGAAGGCATTCGGCATCTTCAATACCTTCGGCCACAACTCGCATGCCGAGTTCGTGCGCCAGCGCCACCGTGGAGCGGACCATGATCGCATTGCGGCGGTCGCTGCCGATCGTCTGAACAAAGCTTTTGTCGATCTTGAGCTCTGTTGCAGGCAGTTTCTGAAGATAAGCAAGCGATGATTGGCCGGTGCCGTAATCGTCGATCGAGATGCTGACACCAAGAGCGCTCCAGCTTTCCAGTGCAGCGATCGCGCGCTTCGGGTCGTTCATGGCCGCCGATTCGGTCACTTCGATCGTCACCCGACTGGTCGGAAGTCCGCTTGCCTGGAGCGTCTGGCCCACCATCTCGATGAATTCGTGGTCGGCGAGGAGGGTCGCCGAGACGTTCACCGCCACGCCCAAGGTGAAACCGCTCGCCTGCCAATCGAGCGCATCCTGGAGTGCTTGGCCGATCACGTGGGCCGTGAGGTCGCGAGCGCGGCCATGCTCCTCGATAAGGGGGATGAAGCTATCGGGCATTATCGCGCCCCGCGTGGGATGCACCCAGCGGACCAGCGCCTCGGCACCGACTACTTCACCGCTGATCAAGTCCAGTTTCGGCTGATACCAGTTGTGGATCTCGCCTGAGGCGAGCGCTGTCTTGAGTTCGCCGACCAGCGACAGCTGCCAATCGGCAGCCGCGCCGTCGGCCTCGGTGAAACTTTCCCAGCGTGTCCCCTTTCGGGAAGCTTGCTGAGCAGCGAGCGTCGCGTTCGCGACCGCCTGCTTGGTGTCCTGACCGTCCGCGCGTACATGGCCGAAAGTCAGCGGCACGTCGACGGGCCGGCCACATTCCACCGGCGCGCGCATGACAGCAGCGAGGGCATCTAGCCTCTGCCCTAGAGTGGCTTCTTCTCCCGCATCTTCCAGCCACGCGAGGCTCGCTTCGTCGGTTCGAAAGATATCGCGTTCGCCGTTTGCGTAGCGGAGCCGATCCGCCACCCGCAGGATCAGCTTGCCCGCCGCGTCAGGCCCGAGGCCTGAGGCAATTGCGGCGAAGCGGTCGATCCGCGCAACGACGATGCTCGCCCGGGGTAGGGAGCGAATCGAGGCGACGAGCGCCCGCGTGTTCGGCAAACCTGTATCGGGATCCGTGAGCGCCCGTTCCCGCGCACGGTCGGCCAGGATCCCCGCCGCGGCGATGCCAACGGCGGCCAGTGCTGCCGCCAGTGCCGGAGCAACCGCAACTGTTGCGGCGAAAAACGCCTCGGGAACGATTGGCAGCATCGGGATCGCGACGGCGGCTCCGGCGAGCGCGGAGATTCGCCGCGCACGCAGGCCCGGGCGCAACGTCCAGCCGGTCAGCAGCAGGACCATGCCCAGCAGCCAGGCGCCATTCCATGTCTCGGGAACCTTCCCCTTCAGCAGAGTTTCCGCGGCCAATGCCTGGATCACCACTCCAGGGATGACGCCGTAACGGGGCACCGGATAGCGATCTCCGATCTCGATTGCGGTGCCCCCGATAATGACGCGCTTGCCCGCGAGGGCACCTGCCAGCACTTTGCCGTCGATAACGTCGATGAGGCTGTGCCGCGGAATGGAGGAGGGCTCGATCGCGTAGTCGACATCGAACGACTGACCGATCTTTGCGGTGCTTTCGGCAAGGAGCGTCGGGAGCGCAGGGCGCGGCACGCCGAACGTCTCAACTCCAAGCAGCATTCGCCTGATAAAGCCGTCGGTGTCGGGGACTACGTTTACTGCGCCCAAAAAGGCGTGGTCTCGGAACGGCTTGATCGGCGCACTTTCGTTGAACTCTGCGCTTCCTGACCCGGCAGCCCGGCTGATGGTCGGAAGGATTACGCTTCCCCCGGCGCGTTTCAGCGCAGCGGCCATCTTGGCGTCTTCCGACGGCTCGGACACAGCCGAAAAATCTACGTCAAATGCTATCGAACGTGCACCTGCGTCGTGCAGCTGATCAATCAGCGCCCCATGGACGCTTCGCGGCAGCGGCCAGCGGCCGATCCGGTCAAGGCTGCGCGCGTCGATCTCGACGACATGCACTTCCCCGCTCGCAGCATGGGAACGAAGACTGTCGCGACTGGAGCGGAACTGTTGGTCGAGAGACTCGCCGACACCGCTGAGGAGCACGAGCGCACCCACCGCCGCCGCCGCCCAGAACGGTACAGCGCGCGTCGTGCCTAAAAGGAAGCGCAGCGGGATGATCCTTGACCTGAGCTGACGCCGGAAGGCTGCCGAAGCTCGCGCTTCTTACCCCTTGTCCCCGCCTTCGTCCTTTGATCCGGAATCGCCGCCGCTCTTCCCCTTGTCGTCATCCGACTTGCCATCATCATCCGATTTGTCGCGCTCGTCCTTGTCCGGCCGCTCCTTGCCGCCGTCGCTGGGCTTCTCCTTGTCACCGTCACCCGGCTTGTCCTTGGCGCCACCGTCGTCCTTCGGCTTGTC
>JADDQD010000013.1:6700-21458 GCA_016781555.1 Pseudomonadota bacterium
TGGCGCCACCGTCGTCCTTCGGCTTGTCCTTGGGCTCGCCGGCCGGCTTGTCTTTGTTGCCGTCACTTGGCTTGTCCGCGTCCTTGACCGGCTTGTCCTTCGACGGCTTTTCGGTGCCATCCGCCGGCTTATCCTTTTCTTTAACGGGCTTGTTCTTGCCTTCCGTGGGTTTGTCTTTGCCCTGGTCGGGCTTGCCCTTGTCGTCGTTGCCGTCGCCCTTGCCCGGATTCGATCCTTCGCGGCGTGCCAGGCGGGCCTGCTCTCTGAACTCTGCGACGGCCATGTCCGAAGCCGAGTGGCCTTCCACCAGGCCTTTGGTAACCTCGCTGAGAGACTTGGGATTTTCGCTAACGGCGCGGACGATACGGATCTCCTGGCCGGGCGGGCCTGCGTAGCGCGCGGACTGCGGCGCCGGCCCGCCGGACTTTCCCGCCGCGGTCGCGGGAGCGGCCGAGTTCTCAGAGCGTATGACCTTGTTGGTTTCACCGGCAATGCTGAGCTGCGAAAGATCGTCGGCTCCGACCGTCGCGATTGCGCCGGCGCGCAGGAGCTCGGCGGCACCTCCGTCAAGCGTTGAAACTTGAACGGCGCCCTCCGTGACCTGCACGCTCGCTCCCTCTGCCCCGGCAGTAACCGTGAAAGTGGTGCCCTTGACCACGGCCGCGAGGTACGGCGTCTGCACCCCGAAGTGCGGCGTGCTCTTCTTTTGGATTTTGAAGATCGCGGTGCCAAAATCCTCGATTATTTGCATAATTCCGTTCGACTTTGCCGCTTCGGGAAGGCGAAGCTGGGTGCGCGGCGAGATCACGATGAACTCTTCGCCCCGAACGATCACGGCGCGAGCGGCCGAACCGGTCGCGATCGTCGCTCCGCTTGCCAAGAGCGCCCCACGAAAAGCGGGGCGCACGCGCCCGTTCTCTCGCAATCGAACATCGCCGCTGACTTCGCTGATCTTCCATTCCGCTGGAGCCGCGAGTGCGCTGCTGCTCATCGCCAGCAGCACAGGAGCGATCGAAATTACCATGTTCCGCATGCGGGTTCCCCCTCGTCTGCCGCAGCAAGAGGGCGAGCGGCAGGATTTTCCTGCTTGCGCTGCTAGCTGACGTCGCTTGCCAAGCCGTGCAGAGACGCGGTTAACGGGAGGTAAGCCGCGCTGGGTGCAGAGGCATAACCGGAATTTAAAGGTGTCGCTGCTAGGCGAAGTCGCGTCGGGAAAAAGCGAGCGGCAATGCGCACCAAGATATTCGGAAACCTTATTGCGGCGATCACGCTGCTGATTATGGCCGCGCCCTGCGCCGCGCAAGTTGATCAGACGACGGTGGATCAGGCGGATCCGTCGATCGTCGAGCAGGAGTTGCGGCAGGAGCAGCGTGGCGCTCCCAGGGCGAAGCCGTCGGTTGTGATCGCGCCCGAAGCTGAGCGGAGCAGTGCCGCCACCTTAGTGACGGCCGGCGCGATCCGCGTCGAAGGCGCCCGCGTCCTTCCGGCTGGCGCCTTTGCGGCCGTGGTTCAATCCTATGTTGGTCGCATCCTTTCACCGGACGATTTGAGGGCGCTTGCATCCGACGTGGCCAATGTCGCCCGAGACGCCGGCTTTGGCCTCGCTACCGCCTGGATTCCCGAGCAGCGCGTCGCCAACGGCGTTCTCCGTGTGGCCCTCGACGAGGGCACGATCAGCGAAATCGAGATCGACGGCGGTGCAGGGGCCGCGGTTCGACCTTATTTGACACCCCTCACGAGCGGCGGTCCCGTGCCGACTGCCGAGCTTGAGCGGCGGTTGATGCTCGCCGCAGATGTTCCCGGCGTCCGCTTGGGAAAGGCGCGGCTCGACAGGCGCTCAGGACGCAACGTCCTCGTGCTCAAAGCCTATCGCGACCAAGTTCAGGGACGCGCTTTCATCGACAATTGGGGCTCGTCGGCGGTTGGCCCAGTGCGCGCACGCCTTAGCGTCGACTTCAACGGCTTGCTGACGGATGATGATCGTCTCACGATCGCGGGCGTCGTGACACCGCTCGAACCGAAGGAGTTCGGTCTGCTTCGAGCCGCTTATTCCAAGCAGATCGGCACCGAGGGCACCGAACTCACTCTGGGAGGCTATTTCGCCAACTCTGAGCCGGGCGGCGTGCTCGCCGGTCGTGACGTCAAGGGCCGCAGCCTTGGGGTCGAGGCGGGGCTCAGCCATCCGTTCGTGCGTGCACGTTCGGCCAGCCTGTGGGGCGGCCTTCACCTGAGTGTCAGGGACTCCAGCCAATCACGCAGAGGCGTAAAGGTGCGCGACGATCGGCTGAGCACGCTGACAGCAAGCACCTTCGCGACACGGCAGCTTGAGGGTGGGCGGATCCGCGCCCGCATCGCGGCCGTGCAGGGCCTAGCCCTTTTTGACGCCACGCGTCCGAATGATCCGCTGGCCTCCCGCCGGGATGCTGACGGCACTTTCTCAAAGCTTGAAGCTTGGGGCGACTACGAGCAGCGCTTGGGCCTCGGCTTCAGCTTCCTGATGCAGGCGGAGGGGCAGGTCGCGGCTGGCCCGCTCCTCGCCAGCGAGGAAATGGGCCTTGGCGGGCGCTCGTTCGGCCGCGCTTGGGACTATCGGGAATTTTCCGGAGACAAGGGTGTGGCCGCGTCCGTCGAACTCCGCTTCGATGTTGAAGGGATGCCGCGTCCGCTGACGGGTGCACAGCTTTATGGTTATGCCGACGCCGGCAGCGTGGCCAATTACCGCGGCGGCTTCGGCGGGGGATCCCTGGTCTCCGCTGGTGGGGGACTGCGCCTTTGGCTCGGCCGCGCCGAAGCGGGGATCGAGCTCGGGCTCCCGCTGTCCGACGGGGCTGATCCGCTCGCCGGTCAGGACCCGAGAATATCGTTCACGGTCGGGAGCCGCTTTTAACGCGCTTTGCGGCTCCGCTGCGCTTCGCTAAGCGCTCTGAATGACCCTCCCCCCTTTGTTCGACCGCCTCCGTTTGCCCGCCATCGGTGCGCCCCTCTTCATCGTTTCCAATCCGGATCTGGTGATTGCGCAGTGCAAGGCCGGGATCGTGGGGTCTTTCCCAGCGCTCAACGCGCGCCCACAGAGCCAGTTGGGCGAGTGGCTGCATCGCATTACGGAGGAACTTGCCGCCTGGGACCGGGCACATCCGGATCGGCTTTCAGCGCCCTTCGCAGTGAACCAGATCGTACATCGCTCCAATGCCCGGCTGGAACAGGACATGGCCACCTGCGCTGCGTGGCGCGTGCCGATCGTTATCACGTCGCTGGGTGCGGTGCCGGAAGTGAACCAGGCAGTTCAGGGCTGGGGCGGCATAACGCTCCACGACATCATCAATGACCGCTTCGCGCGCAAGGCCGTCGAAAAAGGAGCAGGCGGACTCGTAGCAGTAGCGGCCGGTGCAGGCGGTCATGCGGGACGCCTGTCGCCTTTCGCGCTCATTCAGGAAATACGCCAATGGTTCAACGGCCCCCTCATTCTATCGGGCGCGATCGCGACTGGCCGCGCCATCCTCGGCGCACAAGCCATGGGCGCGGATCTGGCCTATATCGGATCACCTTTCATCGCCACTGAAGAAGCCACGGCAAGTGCCGAATATAAGCAGGGAATCGTTCACGGGTCGGCGTCCGATATCGTCTATTCCAGCCTCTTCACAGGCGTTCACGGCAACTATCTCCGCCAGTCGATCGTCGCCGCCGGGCTAGACCCCGACAATCTGCCCGAAGGCGACCTCAAGACCATGGACTTCGGCAGCGGCGAGGGCAGCAGGAAGGCTTGGCGCGACATCTGGGGCTCGGGCCAGGGAATCGGGGCTGTCGACCGGGTGCAACCGGCTGGGGAATATGTCGGTCGGCTGGTCGAGGAATATGAAGCCGCAAAGGCCGAGTTGTGCCGATGAGCGATCAACGTGCTCGCCATGAACCGGTCAGCGTGGGGCGATGTGCTGGCTCAGGATCGACGGGAAGGCAGTTCGCCAGCGTGGTGGAGGCTCGACCGGCCGTCGGCTTCGTCGTGCCACATAAACGTGCACGAAGTAGGCCTAAACCGCAACTTCAGGCGAATTGTTCGCAAACGGCCTCAAGGCATAGCGAACGCTCGTGTTTCTGATCTCCGTTACAGCCGATCCCACACGGACCCAGTCCGCGTAGGCGAGCGGCTTGGAATGGCGACAGCCAGCTCACAAAGCCGCATCGTAAAGCCGGCGGGCGTCCGCCTCGCTGATCGGGCATGGATTGTTAACCAGCAGCCGCTCTTGCTTCATCGCTTCTGAGGCCAGGAGGCCCAGATGCCCGGCTGTGACCCCGACCTCACGCAGCCGCTGCGGGAGACCCGATCGGCGCGAAAGGCTGCAAAGATGCTCAACGAAAGCCTGTGCCTGACCCTGCCTGCCATCGCTCACCAGAGTCGGATCCACGACGGCCGCAAGCTCCGCGTACAAGGCCATGGCTGCCGGCATGTTGTGACCCAGCACATGCGGCAGCATCAAAGCATTCGAAAGGCCGTGCGGCACATGAAAATGGCCGCCGAGCGGATAGGCAAGCGCATGAACCCCTGCCACGGGCGCGTTGGCGAATGCGACCCCGGCCAGGTGCGAACCGAGCAGCATGCTCGCCCGGGCTTCGAGATCGCCCGGCTCCTCGCAGGCCGTCAACAGGTTGCGGCTCAGCAGCCGCAGCGCTTCGCGCGCAAGCATGTCTGATATCGGGTTCTTCAGCCGCGCCGAGGTGTAGGCCTCGATCGCGTGCACCATCGCGTCCATACCAGTCGCGGCAGTGACATGGCGCGGCAGCCCCCGGGTCAGCTCCGCATCGAGCAACGCCCATTTGGCTATGAGGGCCGGGCTGTTCACACCCCTCTTCTCAGCGCCCGCCACGGTGATCACCGCGACAGGAGTGGCCTCCGACCCAGTGCCGGCGGTGGTCGGCACCAGAGCCAGCGGCAGACCTATGCCCTTCGCTTTGCCGACACCCCAGACCATGTCCAGATCATCGCCGCTGCCGATGAGGTAAGCGGCGAGCTTGGCTACATCCATTGGGCTCCCGCCCCCGAAGCCAACGACACACGAACAGCCCTCGCCCGCTGCCACAGCAGCCAGCAGAGTCTCGCGCGATGGATCCGCCTCCACCGCGTCGAATATAACTGCCTCGATGCTGGCTTCGGCGAGGCTCGCCAGCGCTTCGTCCGCCAGTCCGAGGCTCCGGACGTGCCGATCGGTCACGAAAAGGCAGCGGCCGGCCGGCATCAGCTGGCCGAGCTGCCGTGCCGCACCAGCTCCCGAGACAAGTCTCGGCCCATAATGAAAGTCGTAGCTCTTCATGCCGCCGCTCTAGTTAGGCCGGCGAAGGAAGCCAAACCTAGAAGGAACGCTCCAGCCGACTGAGCAAACTACGCGCCGGGCTCGCCTGTGGCTGGGTCCCGCTTCCCTCCTCCACCCTGCGAACGCGCGCGAAAAGTTCCTGACTGGCGGTGACCAGTGCAATCGCACTCTCCGGCAGCTTCTCGACGAACAGAGGGTCGCTTTCGGGTGAGTCTCCGAGCCGCCGGTCGGGAGCGCGTGCCTGAGCGCGGCTGATCTCGCCCGCTTCAACCGCTCGTTGGGTCAGCAGCCAGGCGACGATATGCATCAATCGCGTGGTCACCTTCAGCGACTCGCAGGAAAAGCCGACGCGCTCAACTGGACTTAGTGCCAATCGGTCCTCGCGCCCTTGGCGCTCGAAATAGGAGCGCGCTTCGTCGGCAAGCACCATCGCCTCCACGTACAGCGAGTCGATGAGCTTCGGCGTGATCCGACTCTGGGCTTCCTTGTTGGCCATGCGGGGACAATGCCACAGCGAACCCGCAGCGAGAACGGCCAAAGAAGGTAAACCCGTGCGCTTGCCCGAAACGGGACAGGCTGACTTCCCAATCCTTCAGGCGATGATGTCGGGGATCATCGCATCCTCGAGCAGTGCAATCTCGTCCCTGAGCCGCAGCTTCCGCTTCTTCAAGCGGGCAAGTTGAAGCTGATCGGGCGCCGACGTCCTTCGCAGCGCCTCGATAGCATCGTCCAGGTCGCGATGCTCCATTCTGAGGTGCTGAAGGTGCATCGCCTTGTCGGGTTCGATGTCGTTGGCCCTGTTCATTTCGTCCCCGCGGCTACTCATCTCTATTCATCTCGGATATAGACTAAGTGTCAACGGATCGTCGCGCAAAGATAGGCGACTGCCGAACGGTGGAAGACAGGACTCACCGGAAAGGTTTAGGAGTAAGGCTTCGGAGAGCAGAAGGAGACGGGAATGCAGAACGCGCATATGTCCGCATTGGAAACCAAGCACGCTGATCTCGACGCACGTATCGCACAAGAAAACCAGCGCCCACATCCGGACGATGCCCTGGTCTCTCGCCTCAAGAAGCAGAAGTTGAGAATCAAGGAAGCCATTATCGGCATCTGATTGCGGCACCAGAGACGAGAAGGCGGCGCTTGCTCACCAGAAGCGCCGCCTTTTTGTACCGCATGGCTGCTCAGGCGGCTCTGCGCCTGGTTACTCGCCAAAGCTCGGTCAGTCCTCCCGCGAAACCCGCTCTTGGCGCTCGTGACGCTCCTGCGCCTCGACTGTCATGGTTGCGATCGGCCGGGCTTCGAGTCGGGCCAGTGAGATCGGCTCACCCGTCACTTCGCAGAAACCATATTCCCCGGTATCGATTCGGCGAAGCGCGGCGTCGATTTTGGAAATGAGCTTGCGCTGCCGGTCCCGAGTGCGAAGCTCGATCGCCCAGTCGGTCTCGCTTGACGCACGATCGGTGATATCCGCTTCCCGAATGGGCCCGCTCTTCAGCTGCGCCATGGTGTCACGGGATTCGCGGATGATGTCGTCTTTCCAGTTGAGCAACTTGTGGCGGAAATAAGCCAGTTGCTCTACGCTCATGAACTCTTCGTTTGCGCTCGGCCGATAACCTGTCGGCAGAACAATTCCACGCGCGCCGGTAAATTGCGGTTCGAAAATCTCGCTTAGTGCCGTTGCCATAACCCCTCCACTCTCCGCGGCCGGCCAACGGGCCGGTCGCTGCCTTCCCGGACCGCTTTGCTTATGGCGCAAATGTCGGCCCATGCCCCACGGGCCCTATACGTAGGCCAAGCGTCGAGCACAAGTCTCTCAAAAGGTGATTGAAATTTCCCTCCATTTTGCGCGGCGGCGTGACATTTTTGCCGCCCGGCCCCGTCGGACGTCCGACGCGAATCGCGAGGCTGATCAAGCAAGATCCGGCGCCCTGGCGCCAGGTTCGCCGTTGTTGCAGGGCTGGCAATCCCAAAAGCACATTCACGACTTGCCGCAGCTTGTTCAACATTGGGACGGAACTTGCGCAATAGGGCCGAAAGTGGTCCGTTTAGTCCAACAACATGGTTAACGACCTTGCACCTTCGCTGATCTTTGTCATCTGTCTTGAATAGCCAAAGGAGGCCGCCGGATATTTAGGATTTCCCCTGATATCCGGTTGTCACCAGAATCAAACAGGGTGCTTATCATGTCGGTAAAGATGGCTCTTGCGAAACTCTGCGCCTGCACATGTGGAGGAGCAATCATCGGCGGGGGTGCGGTCCACGTTGCGGAAAACCCAGTACCGCGGCCAGCCGTCATAAAAAAGGCCAAGGCCAAGACGGTCCGGCATTACCGCGCCCATGCCCGTCCAAAGCGCGTAAAAAGGGTTCGAAAAGTCGCTCGGACGGAATGCCGGGTTATTCCTGGCAGTGCCGTCACCACCCGGACGGTCAGCTACCCCGCGGCGCCACCGCCAATCGCGCTTCCCCCACCTCTCCCGCCCGGAGTGATGCCTGTCATCAGCGGCGGCAGCGTTCCAATCGTCATTGGCGGCAACGGCAGCGGCTTCGGCAGCGGATTTGGAAGCGGCTTCTTCAGCGGTGCCTTCTTCGGCGGCGGCAACAGCAGCGCGATCTTCACTGCCTCCACCAGCACGTCAAGCGGCGGCAGTGGCGGCAGCTCCACCTCCACCGGCGGCAGCTCGAGCTCCACCAGCGGCGGTTCCACTTCCACCAGCGGTGGCTCGACCTCGACCAGTGGCGGATCCACCTCCAGCGGCAATGTCTCGTCTACCTCGAGCACCAGTGGCGGCTCGACCTCGAGCGGCAACGTCTCCTCGACTTCCAGCACCAGCGGCGGCTCGACCTCCACTTCGAGCGGAAACGTGTCCTCCACATCGAGCTCGAGCAGCTTCGGAGGAAGCAGCACCAGCACTTCGAGCAGCACAAGCGCCAGCACAAGCGCCAGCACGAGTTCGAGCACCAGTTCATCCACCTCGAGCGGGGGCTCGACTGGGTCCACCGGCGGAACGCCGGTGCCCGCACCGCCGATGGTCCTCCTCTTTGGCGCCGCAGCGGCGGCGCTGGTGGCCCGTCGGCGGATTGGGCGCTCAGCCGCCTGAGGTCCGAAGCCCAAGAAAAAAGGCCGCGCTGGCGTTCAGCGCGGCCTTTTGTTTGTCCCAACAGCTCCGGGAGGTGCCTTGAGGTAGACCTTGACCAGAAGCGGGGCGAACCCGCGTATCAGGTCGGCCGCTGTGACTATTGAGCCTTGGCCGGGGGCGTCGCCGCCGCCGCAGCAGCAGCAGCAGCAGCAGCTTCAAGCTCCGCAGCCGTCATTCCGATCACTGCGCCATTTGGCCCTGGCGCGATGCTTGTGCGCGGCAAACGCACGAGCTTTCCGGAGCCGAGCTTCACCGTCACGAATTGCTCGTCAAGCGCGTTGATGGTGCCAACATTGCCGCCCTCCGAACCGCTGACCGTTGCGCCGACGGTGATCTTCTGGTTGGCCTCGGCCATCGTTTTTTCGACGGCAGCGTTGAGCTCGTCGCGAGTCATGGCGACAAGCAGGCCTCCGTTGTGGGCCGTGAACGACGAGACCGGCAGCCGCGCTTCGTGCTTGTCGGTTCTGAGGATCACAAACTGTCCATCGACCCTGCTGACGGTCCCGACCTCACCACCTTTGGGATCGCTCACCCTCGCGCCGGGCGCCACGCCAGCACGAGCCGGCTGAGCCGGCTGAGCTGCCTGAGTGGCCTGCCCTCCCTGCGCTTGGGCCGCGGCCTGTGGCGCCTGTGCAGCCGCCGGCTGCGCAATCAGTGCCGCGCCTGGAAGCACGACGGAGAGAGTTCGTACAAAAAGCTTACTGCGATGGGTCATTGCTATTCCTCGATTCTGTTGCAACTGGAGAAGCGCGCTTGCCGGCCATCTCGATCCCAATTTATGCGGCGCTCAGAATTTTTTCAATTTCAGGCACAGGGTGACCGGTCAGGTCCTTAGCGATTTCACCGGCCAGCCGCTTTTCAACTTCCTTGTGGTAGTGCTTGCGCAACTCGCCGAGTGTGCGCGGCGGCGCGACGATGATCAATGACTGGAACTCGTTGCGCAGCGCCCGCTCCTTGAGGATGGCGGCTGTCTCGGCCGCGAAGCGGTCTTCGCCCAGCTGGTGAAAATCGGTTTCCTCGTAGGCGCTCCGCCCTGCCCCGCCCGACGCGTCGAATGTGCGCCCCGGCTCGCTGGTCTTCTGGTCGCGGTCGGCGGGATTATCCTGAACCTCTTTGCGTTCCATCTCCAGCTTCATATATTCAGCGTCGCCTTCGTTACGGAAGAAAAGCATTTTCTCCCCGTCGGCGACCACCACAAACGTATTGTGCGGAACCTGCATCTTGTTCTCCTTTGATCCGGTAACCAACGCCGATAAGCGTCGGATGGTTGCCGGACGGCCGCCTTGCTTCGCTGCGTGCCGGGCGCCATAGCTCAGGCCGATGCGGATCCTGCTCACGAACGACGATGGTGTGAACGCCACCGGTCTCAAGGTCCTCGAGAAGATCGCGCGCAGCTTCTCTGACGATGTGTGGATCGTCGCTCCCGCTGAGGAGCAGTCCGGTGCCGGCCATTCTCTTACGCTGACGCAGCCGGTGCGCCTCCGGAAGCTAGGCGACCGGCGATACTGCGTCACCGGCACGCCCACCGACTCGGTGATGATGGCCATCGCCCATGTGATGAAGGATCACCGGCCCGATCTGATCTTGTCGGGGGTCAATCGCGGCGCCAATCTCGGCGAGGACGTTACCTACTCGGGCACCGTTTCAGCCGCCATGGAGGGCGCGCTCGCAGGTATTCCCTCAGTCGCCCTGAGCCAAAGCTACGCCCGCCAAGGCATGGGTGATGCCGTTCCCTTTGCTGCTTCCGAAGCCTGGGCCGAGGAGGTGCTCCGCCCTCTGCTTGCGGCGCCGGTCGCCCCGCGCACGCTCATCAACATCAACTTCCCCGCGCTCGCTCCCGATCGGGTAAAGGGAATCCGAGTAACCCAGCAGGGTCTCCGCGACTATGGGCGGCTGCGCATCGTGGAGCGCACGGACCCCCGCGGCTATTCATATTTCTGGTTCGGTCTCGGTCCCATGATCGAAACGCCTGGTCATTCAACGGACCTTGAAGCCATTGCCGATGGTTATGTCGCCGTGACGCCGCTTCATCTCGATCTCACGCATGCACCCTCCTTGCCCAGGCTGCGGGAGCTCTACGGCTGATGCGCGTGCGGCCGCGCGGACCCGACCAAGTCACGTTGCGCCGCAATAGTGCGCTCCCGATTTGGGCTCAGATCGCTTGGCGTGCGGGGCTGGTGCTCGGGCTCCTGCTCCTCGCCGTTGGAGTGCACTGGCTGGAACGGGACGGGCTGAAGGACGGGCATGATGGCTACGTAAGCTTCATCGACGTCATCTACTTCACGATGATCAGCATCACGACCACCGGCTATGGCGACATCGTGCCGATCAGCGATGAAGCACGTCTGTTCGACGCGCTGATCGTCACCCCGATCCGGATCTTCTTCGTGCTGATCTTCATCGGCACCGCCTATACCTTCGTATTCCGCCGCACATGGGAGAGATGGCGAATGGAACAGATCCAGCGTACTCTGTGCGATCACTTGGTGGTCGCCGGCTTCGGGACGAGCGGCTCGGAAACCGTGGATGAACTCCTGGCGCGGGGAACTCCTCCGCAGGAAGTGGTCGTGATAGACGCGGACCAGGAAGCACTCGAGCGCGCCGCGTCTTTAGGGTGTCCCGTCGTCAATGCGGATGCCACGCGCGACAAGACTTTGCAGGCAGTTCGCATCGAGAAGGCACGTGCCTTGATCGTCTCGGCTGGTCGCGACGACACGTCCATCCTCATCACGCTGACGGCGCGCCATCTCGCGCCAAAGCTGACGATCAGCGTCGCCGTCCGAAACGAGGACAACGAACTGCTTGCACGGCAAGCCGGCGCCACCACCGTGATCAATCCGGTCAGCTTTGCCGGCCTTCTTCTCGCCGGCTCAACTCACGGGCCCCATATTGCCGATTACCTGACGGACCTCGCGTCCAACCACGGGCGGGTGAGGCTTGCTGAACGGGCCGTCCGCCCGGAGGAACATGGCAAGCCTTTGTCAAAGATCGCCCAGGGCCTCGGGGTTCGTATCTATCGCGACGAGCGGCCCTACGGCTTTTGGGAGCCGGAAGCCCGTGAACTGATGGAAGGCGACGTCATCGTCGAAATACTGCCAACGCTGCAGCGAGAGGCGGATCTCGATTGACACTGCGAGGATTGATGTGGTGCGAAAGGATCGGGGCCGGCACCCGAAGGTACCGGCCCCGCCCTCGATACGCGACGCGAGGGGTCGTTGGTTGCAGCTCAGAGCCGCTCCGCCACGACAGCCGAGCTTATGCACTGAAACTCTTGAGAAATAGCTGAATGACTTCGTTAGCGGCCATTCAGCAAAGGGTTGCTATCAGCGGCAATTCCGAACAGGCGCCGCCCCGGGAGATCACCATGAAAAGACGGACCTTCCTCACCACACTGCCCCTCGCCGCCGCGGGGGTGGGCTTGGGCGGACGCGGATTGTCGGCAGCGCAACCCGTGGCGCTTCCCAGCCCGGATCGTGATCAATGGCCTCATGTCCATGCCGGCGACCGGCCGGTCGGCGCGAGCTTCGCCACCCGCTCGGTCGTGTTCGGCAAACATGGCGCGGCGGCAACCTCACAGCCGCTCGCAACCTTAGCCGGCATCGACATCCTGAGACGCGGCGGATCCGCAGTCGACGCGGCAATCGCCATCAACGCCTGCCTCGGATTCCTTGAGCCAACTGCAAACGGAATCGGCGGCGACCTTTATGCCATGCTTTGGGACCCACAGGCGCGCAAGGTTGTAGGCATTGCGGGCTCCGGGCGCTCGCCGCGCTCGCTGAGCTTCGAGACTGCCAGATCAAGAGCGAAGAACGGGGTTCTGCCGCCTTACGGCGCTGTCACCGTTTCAGTTCCCGGAACGGTCGACGCCTGGTCGCAGCTCCATGGCCGTTACGGCCGGCTGAAATGGGCCGAGCTGTTCGAACCGGCCATTGCTCACGCATCCGAAGGAGCACCCGTCCCGCCCGTCATCGCCTATTACATGAAGCGCGCCATCGCGAATTTCTCTCGCCCCGGAATGGGCATCGAGGAGGTATCCAACGCCCGCGCCACCTTCGCCGCCGGCGGCAACACACCGGAGGTCGGAGAGGTCTTCCGCAATCCGGACCTTGCCAGAACCTACCGAATGATTGCCGAGGGTGGCCGCGACGCCTTTTACGAAGGGCCCATCGCCCGCACGATCGACGCTTATTTCAAGCGCATCGGTGGGTGGCTCTCCTACGCCGATCTTGCTGGCCATAAGTCCGAATGGACGGAGCCGCTCATGACAACCTACCGCGGCGTTGGCGTGCACGCGATTGGCGCGAATACCCAGGGCATAGCGACGCTCCAGATCCTGAACATCCTGGAAAAGTTCGACTTGAAGGCGGCCGGCTTCCAGTCGCCGCTCTCGATTCACCTTCAGGCGGAGGCCAAGCGCCTCGCTTATGAAGACCGTGCCCGCTATTATGCCGACCCGGACTTTGCGAAGGTTCCCACCGCCTGGCTTGTGTCAAAGGAATATGCAGCCGAACGTGCCAAGCTGATCCGCCCGAACCGGATCAATGACCGCGTGTCGCCCGGCCAAGCGCCGTCCCGTGGCGACACCACCTATTTCAGTGTCGCCGACAAGGATGGCATGATGGTCTCGATGATCCAGTCGAACTTCCGCGGCATGGGTTCGGGCCTGGTAGCCGACGGCCTTGGCTTCATGTTCCAGGATCGTGGCCAGCTCTTCACCTTTCAGGATGGCCACCCCAACGTCTACCGGCCGGGCAAGCGGCCGTTTCAAACCATTATCCCCGGCTTTGCGACACGCGACGAAGGGCCATGGATGTCGTTCGGGGTCATGGGCGGCGACATGCAGCCGCAAGGGCAGACCCAGATCATCGTCAACCGCACCGATTATGGCCTGGACGCTCAGGCTGCCGGTGACGCCCCCCGCTGGCATCACGAGGGTTCTTCCGAAAGCATGGGCGAGGACGATCCGAGCCTTGGTGCCCAGGGAATGCTCCGGCTGGAGAACGGTGTTCCCGATGCCACCGCGAAGGCACTTGCCGATATGGGCTGGCGCATCGGCGAGTCGGACGGAGGGTTCGGCCGCTACAAGTGCGTCGAACACCGAATGAGCGGCAACGAGCGCGTCTACGGCGCCGCAAGCGACCCACGCGACGACGGACTTGCTCTGGCGTACTGAAGTCTGGACGCAAGCGGCCGCCGAAGCACGGCGGCGCTGAGTCAGCCCTGGTTGGAGTCTCAGGAATCTCCGCGCGCGTTGATCCTGATAACGCGCCGATCCCCGTCTCCTGCTTCGACCTTGTTCTTTCTGCCAGCACCAAAGCCACCAAACAGGTAAGATTTGGCCGTTGCGACAGGCCCCGCAGCCACGGCAGCCACTGCTCCGATGAGTTCGCTGTCCGGCGTCACTGCCAAACCCTGGTCCTGAGCTTCGACCAAGGTCATGCGGCCGTCTGCCTCGAAGAAGAGCGACCACTTTCCCGGAGGCCCGTCGCTCATGAAGGGGAGCATGCCAATGCCAGGCACCTCCTGGTAACCAACAAAGCAGGGCAGGAGATACTTGCGGCAGTCAATGAGCCGCACGAGGCGATTTTTCTGGATCTGGGCTGCGGTCGGTCGGGCAGCCCAGCTGCTAAGCGCGGCAGCAAGTTCGAACGGCGTAACCACGTCGAGCTCGGCGAGCGAGATTGCGAATCCCTCCCTCAGCTCCCTGGAGGTCAGCTGAAGCACATCGATCTTGCCGAATGTACCGCGCACGCCGGCTGGCGGCTCAACAGCCATGGTGAGCAAAGTCGCTGCCGGCCTGCTGATTGCCCTGATGATCATGGCGCCTCCTGCTCAGGCCGCTCAACGGCTCGCCGGGCCCAGCGTTCCTCGGAAATTGCGCTAACGCAAGTTGGGTGGGGAGAGGACCCATTTGCCCGCACAGGGTTTCAATCCTGCTCAAAAGCTTCACGAGACGGGTGCTTCCATGATTTCCTTGCTCCGCCGACAGCCGCGGGCACTTGTTTTCGGGTTCCTGTACACGCTGGGGTCGAGCCCCGGACAGACCTTCTTCATCTCAGTTTTCCTGCCCGTGATCAGCGTCAGCCTCGCCACTGAGATGGCGGACATCTCCTACCTTTATGGGCTTGCGACCGTTGCAAGCGCACTCGCTCTCCCGGTTATCGGCCGTCTGATCGACGGAACCGATCTTCTGTGCTTCGGCATATCGGTCGGCCTGATGCTGACGCTCGCCTGCATCACCATCTCAGCCGCTGTGGGCCCACTGTCGCTCTTTTTCGGGCTGTTCGCGCTGAGGCTCTTCGGGCAAGGCCTGAT
>JADDQD010000225.1 GCA_016781555.1 Pseudomonadota bacterium
GACCAAACCCCACAGGTCTGCATGCTCTCAAGCTCGACCGGCTGGCCCGCAACGTAGCCTTCGTCTCCACCCTGATGGAGAGTGGGGTGGAGTTCGTCGCCGCCGACATGCCCAAGGTCAATCGCCTCACCGTGCACATCCTTGCCGCCGTAGCCGAGGAAGAGGCGCGCATGATCTCGGCTCGCACCAAGGCGGCCCTGGCTGCTGCAAAGTCCCGCGGCGTGAGGCTAGGCAACCCCCGCCTGCAGGCTGGCACACCGGATGCAGCCCGCGCAGCGGCAGCGGTGAAGTCAGCGCAGGCGAAGGCTCGTGCCGCCGATCTGGCGACCGTGGTGGCCGAAATCCGTGCGGCCGGTGTCGGGACCCTCACCGGTGTCGCCAAGGCCCTGACGGCGCGCGGTATCCCGACCCCGAGCGGACGCGGCGAATGGCAGGGTCTCCACCGCGGTGTTGGTAGTTCCCCACATCTCGTTCACCCCCATGTAAAAGGCCCGATTGTCTCATTCCCGTCTCACAGCGGGCCTGTCTCAGTCGTCTCAGCGTCTCAGTGAGACGTCTCATAGCCCCTTTGCCGGGAGTGCATTAGACTGCCTGCCCGCCTTCAGAGCCGCAGCTCTGCGCGCTGCTCGCGCCTCACGCAGGACCCGCGTCGCCTCCGGGACCGGGGCGTCCGCCCTGGTGCGCGGCCCGACGTGGCGGAGGAGGCTGCCCTCCTCCGTCGCGGGTTTCCCGTCGTCAGGGTCGCGCCAGTCGTCCGCGGCCGGGGATCGGCCGGAGGTGTCGTCTCCGCCCTGGACCATAGGGGTCCAGACCTGGCGCATAAGGCAGTCTCAAAGCCCGAGGACCACCCGTACGGGGCACATCCGGCGCCCGTGCGAGACGTCCCGCACGGGCGGGCTCGTTTTGGGATGCCCTTGACGAAGAGCGGATCGCGGGAGCGATCACCGCCGGATGCCGCCCGTCTTGGCGAGGGTCTGGCTTGTCCCGCAGGCCCTCGCGTCGTCGTTGTCCTGTACGCCGGGGCGAGATGCCCGCGCGGTGCGCGCCCCTGCCCGTCACGGACGGCCGGCCACCGGTCCCGCGACTTCCCGCCAAGCGGGCCGGGCGAGGAGGAGGATCAACGGCACGCCCGCCGCCGCGCCGGCCACTGCCTTCGCCGCCAAGAGTGCGAGCGGCGGCATGCCCGGCAGCACCCCGGCCGCTTCTGCGCCCAGCACGGCCCCGGTGGTCGCGGCGGCCGGCAGCAGCGCCGTTGCGAAACCACGGAGCTGCTGCGGCAAACGAAAGCCCAAACACCGCGCGGCGAGAACGCTCGTTGCGGCTGACTCCGCGGCCAGCATCGCGGCCCAGGCCGCGGCGGCCCCCAGGTCGCTGCCGTCGGGCACCAACAACGCGAGCACCAGGACCAGAGCCAAGCCGGCGAGCGTGAGCGCCAGGTTCACCTTCGGCATGCCGGCCGCCAGGAAAGCCATGCCGAGGGGAAGCCCGAAGGCGGTGAAGGCGAGCGCGACCGAAAGCGTCTGCACCGGCGCGACGATCCCGGCCCAGGCGGGCCCCAGCAGCACCGCCTGGATCTCCGCCGCGCAAAGGGCGAGGCCCGCGAACACCGGCGCGAAGACCAAGCCCGAAAGCCTGCACAGCGCCGAAAGCCTGGAAAGGAACGCGGCTCGGTCCGTGCGCAGGCGGGACAGCGCCGGCAGGCCGTAGCGGTGGACGAAGGGCGACGGCAGTTCGCGCGCCACCTCCACGATGCGGAAGGCGATCTGCAGGACGCCGGCCAGCGCGGGCAAGCCGCCCGCGACGATGAGCAGGAAAAGCCTGAACCCGACGCGCCCGGCGAGGCCTGAGAGGGCGGCGGTGGCCGCGAAAGGCAGCATCTCGCGCACGGACTCGCGGCGCAGCGCCAACTCGGGCACGAGCCGCGCGAACACGGCCGCGAGCGCGGCGGCCGTGCCGAAGAACGCGAGTTGCTGCCCGACCACGGCCCATGCCCCCCAACCCGCCAGCGCGAGCGAGAGGCCCGCCATCAGTCCCGCGAGGTGCGCGCCGATGCCGCGCAGCGCCAGGACCCGGAAGGTGCGGCGGCGGAGCAGGACGCCGTTCGCCGTGCCCTCGACAGCGTTGAACGGCAGCATCATCGCGAGCGCCGCCAGCACCGGGCCGACGCCGAGCCCCAGTAGGTCGGGCAGCAGAAGCCCGATCGCGGCGAGCGGCAGCGCAGTGGCGAGGGCGAGGGCGAGGCTGACCCAAAGCGCGCTCGCCACATCCGCGCCGGACAAGTGCGCGCGCTGGACCAGCGCGTTGGTGAAGCAGAAGCCGACGAAAGGCTGCGCCAGCATCACCAGGGCGCCGGCCAGCGCGGCGCGGCCGACCTCGGCCGGGCCGATGATGCGGGACACCAGGAAGGTGGTGAGGACGGTCCCGAGCATCCCGACCGCCGCCTCGGCCGCGATCCAGCCCGCCTGCGCCCTCAACTCCGGCGCCCGCGCGGCAGGGTCGGGCTGTTCACCGGTTTCTGGTGTGGCCAGGCCGTCGGGCCTTCCTTTTGTCGCGTGGAAACACGGCTGTCGCGCTGCTGGATTGGCCGGCCCGGGTGGCGGCCGGGCGCGGCGGCCCACCCGTGGGCGCCGCGAGGGGAACAGGGACGTTCATGGATGCGGCGGATGCCAGACAAGCGGCCGCCTCGCCAAGGCGGCCGCTCCTCCGGTCGCCCGCTCCGCGGCTTTATGCCTGCGGCACCGGGGAAACCGGCCGTGGCACCGCGGCCGGCTCTGCCTTCCCCGCCGCCGGAATCGCCGCGCTCGGGACCGCTGGAACGCGGGCGCGGAAGCGCCGGCGCACGGCTCCGCAGACCGCGCGGGCGTGGCGCAGGAGTCTGGCGGGGCTGCCGCAGTGGGCGCGCTTCAGGGCGGCTCCGACCTGCCCCCGCTCCAGCAGCAGCGTGAAGCAATCGATGTCGATCTGCCGTTGCCTCCGGCGCAGGAGCGCGGTCAACTCCGGGTCGCGCAACCGCGCCGCGACCCGCAACATCCGCCGATTGGCGGCACTGAGGTGCAGCATGGCCTCGCGACGCCCGGAGTGCGAGCCGTGGCGAAGGCGCTGGACATAGTGGGCAGCGCGCGTCAGGTGGAACCGGCCGCCCCGCGCGATGCACTCGAAGTAGAGCAGGAAGTCCTCTCCCACCAAGATGTCCTCGGCGTAGCGTATGCCGTGCGCGAGCAGGAAGTCGCGTCGGATGAGGGGCTGGAAAAAGCCGAACAGCTCCCCTCGGGCCCCGCGGCCGGGCATGTCACGCCGGACCGCCTCGATCAGGCGGACGGGCTCACCGCAGTTCATGGCCGCATCGGAAAAGCGCTTTCCCAGCGGCTCCCCAGTGGCGAAGTCGACCTGCAGCATGTTGTCCGCAAAGAGGTCCACGCCCAGCGTCTCGGCCGCCGCGATCATGTGCTCGAGGCGGTTCGGCAAGTAGAGGTCGTCGGCGTCGAGCAATGCGAGCCACCTCCCCCGCGCCCGCAGGATGCCGGCGTTGCGGGCCGCGGAGGGCCCTTCCCAGCGTGGCTGCCGCAGCGGCACCACCCGTGCATCGCGGCCCGCGCAGGCGACGATCGCGTCCCAGGTCCCGTCGGACGAGCCGTCATCCACGACGATGACCTCGATGTCCTTACGGGTTTGCGCCAGGGCGGAGAGGATGGCCGTGTGCACGAACCCGGCCGCCTGGTGCGCCGGGATGATGACCGACGCGGCGATGGGCGCTGCGTGGCGGCGCCCGGATGGATCAACGTCGCTCATCGCTCGAACAGGAAAACTTCGAAGGGCCGGTCCACGGCGGAGAGCAGCGAAGTCGGCAACCGGAAGCCTTGCGGGTCGTCGGCGATCAGGCCGGAGTGCTGCGACTCGTGCGCCGCGATCGCGCGGCGTTTTGCCGGCATGTGCCGGGTGGTGTCCAGCCTCGCGCCGGCAACCGAAGCGACCGGTAGCCGCGTCCGCCGCGGCAAGGCCCAGCCCCACACCGGATAGGAGACGACCCGCGCGCCTGCGAGGCGGGCCGCCGTGCGCGCGATCACGTGCGCCGCGACGTGATCGGTATGGGGATCGCACTCCCAGGTCGTGAAAATCGTGCCGACCTTGTAGGCCCGCGCGAGATCCGCCACGCGGGCGGCGGCCTCCTCCACGCCAGGCCCTTCGCACGGAGCGCGACCATCCGGAAGGTCCAGGAAATGCAGCCGCTCGCTCCCGACGCCCAGGGCGGCGACGGCCGCTCGCGCCTCCGCCCGGCGCAGTGCTCGCAGGCGAGGGGGCGGATGGCTCCGGGATGAGGGGTGCGACATGGACCCGTCGGTGAGCACCGCGACAGCGGGAGGAAGGCCGCGAGCGTTGGCCTCGGCGATCAGCCCGCCGCAGCCCAGACTTTCGTCGTCAGCATGGGGGGCGAGGACCAATGCCGTGGCGCCCCCGGTGATCTCGTCCAGATCCGCGAAGGGCAGCGCTGCCATCTGCTCGAGGAGCACGCCCGCTCGGCAGGAGTGCGGTGATGCTGGCCCGCTAAATCGTGGCAGAGGTGCGACAAACGGCCGGATGCCGGAAGCGACGGTTCGCGTGAGGTTGCGGAGCGGGGAAAAGAACGACGGGCCCGCACGCGCCGGGCGCCCTTTGCCATACGTTGCAGTCATAACCTGATCCGATGCCGGTTGGACCTACGCGCCAATCAAAATGCGCGCCACCAGAAGGCGAACCAACTCGGCCCAGCGACACGAAAACCCACACGAACGCCGTGAACAGAACCAAAATGCTAGCTGCCCGTCAGCGTCATGCCTCGCCCGCGCCGCTTGTTCCGGTCGCTCCGCGCCTCGGATTTGCGCCAGCAACGAGACTCAGGGCGGGGTCACAGCCATTTAGCCATTTTTCGCAATCTCCGGATTGTACATCCCAACACAAAACGCTGGAGTTCGCACTATGATATTGCGATCACGTTGTGGTGCACCGCATTGTCGCCGGGGAAGCTGACCACACACGATCTCCGCATGCAGTGGATCGACGGCGCACCCGAAGCCTTCTCGGGATCGTCTGTGGAGCATGATGCACGTCCTTCGCGGGCTGGCCGCGAGGCGCTCCCCCCCAGTTTCGAGCTCCGCCCACGGATCCGTCGAGCAGAGCTTCGGTCCGGAGCCGTCGCATGCGGGTGAGTGTTCTGCGTCCGCAGGAACTTGCTGGTGACCAGCTTGCGGCGTGGCGAGGGTTTCAAGCCGGCAATCCGGCGCTTGCGAGCCCCTTTCTGCGGCCGGAGTTCGCGCAGCTGGTCGCGACCGTACGGCACGATGTGGTCGCGGCGGTCATCGAGCGGGACGGCGTGGAGTGCGGGTTCTTCGCTTTTCAACGGTGCCGGCGCGTGGGCCGGCCGGTCGGCGGAGGGCTTTCCGATTGCCAAGCGATCATCGCAGCTCCCGGGTGGGACTGCGATGCGCGCGCCCTCACCCGCGCGTCCGGCCTCGCAGTCTACAACTTCACCAACATGCGGGCCGACCAGCGCCCTTTCGTCCCGTTTCATCGCCATGTCCTCGAGTCACCGATCATAGACCTGACCAGTGGCGGCTTCGAAGCCTATGCTGAGGGGCGTCGGGCCGCTGGACGCAGCGTCGTCACCCAAACCCTGTCGCATGCCCGGCGCTTGGAGCGGCAACTCGGGCCGCTGCGGTTCGTCATGCACGACCCGGACGCGCGCTCGCTGCACCGGCTGGTCGAGTGGAAGCGCCACCAGTATCGGCAAGACCGCTGGGGCGGCCCCTTGGACGTGTTCTCGCACCGGTGGACGATCGAGCTGCTCGAACTGATCCACGCCGCGCAGACGAGAGAGTTCTCCGGCGTGCTGTCGGCGCTCTGGGCCGGAGACACCATGGTCGCGGCGCACATGGGCATGCGCTCCTCGACGGTCCTGCACTACTGGTTCCCCGCCTACGACGCCGCGCACGCGAAGCTCGCGCCCGGTCGGATTCTGCTGCTCGAGATGGTCCGGGCCGCCGCCGCCGCCGGCATCCGCAGCGTCGAGCTCGGGGCGGGCGGCGAGGGCTATAAGAGCCGGTTCGCGAACGCCGCGGTCTCCGTAGCAGCAGGCTTTGTCGGTTCGCCTTCGGTCCCGCTCTGGGGCCGGCGGCTGTGGCATGCGGCCGAAAACGTCGCACGCCGGGTGCCGATCGCACGCGGCGGACGGCGCGCCGACGAGCTGTTCTTCCGCGCGGAGTGGGAGCGGAACCACAGATGAGCCGCAGCCCGCATCCGCGGCCCCGGCTCGACACCATTCGGGGCAGCTCAACCCTCACCCCGCTCGCGGGCACGCATCGTGCGGCTCACAACATCGTACATGCCGATGCGCCGAAGGCCCCATGCCGCCGCGGCGCGGATGGGCGACCGGCGTACCGGGGAAGGCAGGAGCCCAGCTTTCCGAGCCTTCGCCAGTGCCGCTTCGATGTCGTACTTCACCCGCCGGACCACCGCCGTGCGGCGCGTCGTATCCAGGACTATGTAGGTCGCGCGGCGCTCACGCCCCCTCGGCTGCCCGATCGTTCCGGGGTTCATGAGATAGTGAGCGTCGTCCCGGAGGGGGACAGTGTCCTCGGCGCGGATCCGCTCGAAGCCGTCCCGGAGCTCATAAACGCCGAGCTGGTGGGTGTGCCCGAAGGCGCAGATCCGCGCCCCGGACGGGTGCTCGGCGAGCGCCTCGAAGCACAGCCGCCGGCGCTCCTCGGTGTCGAGCCTCCTCATCTCGCAACCGCCTTCGGGGAGGAGCGCCCCGTGCACCGCGACGACGCGGCCCCCGATGCAGGCTTGCCGGGGCAAGCCGGCCAGGAAGGCGACGGCGTCGGCGTCCAGCCGCTCCCGCGTCCAGGCGACGCCCAGCGCCGCTGTGGCGCTGAACCCCTCCGTCGTGATGCGGCCGGCGACGGCGCTGTCGTGGTTGCCGGCGACGCATACCGCATCCGCCCGGCGGAGCAGCGCGATGCACTCGCCGGGATCGGCGTGGTACCCCACGATGTCGCCGAGGCAGAGCACCTTGTCCACGCCCTGCACGGAGATGCTCGCCAGCGTGGCGCGAAGCGCTTCCAGGTTGGCGTGGATGTCCGAGACGATCGCCAGTTTCACCGCGGCGGCCCCCGCTCAGCCTTCGGCGCCCGCCCGGCGCGCCTCAGCCGCCGCCGGGCGTCGCAACCGCCGCAAGCCATCGCCGCCCAGGCGCCGGACGCGGTTGTACACCTCGCCGGAAAGGAGGGGCATCGGATCCCGCGGGTCGAAAGACGCATTCGCTTCGCAGCGGAGCATCCAGCGCGCCCACGACAACGCCGAAACGCCGCCGGCCCTCGCGGCGCGCCAGTCCTCCAACGGGCGGCACCACGTCGCCCCAGCCCGCGCGCGGGAGGCCGGCGCGCGCGGCAGTCCGGCCAGATCGGCGTGGACCAGCGCGGGCAGGTTGACGCCCGCGGCGGCGCCCAGGTGGTGCCACAGGTTGAAGCGCGGGTTGATCTCCAGGAGGTGCAGCGCGCCGTCCGGGCCGCGCTTGAAGTCGAACTTCGCAACCCCGCGCAGCCCAAGTCTCCGCGCCAGGTCGCGCCCGAGCGACGCCACGTCCGCCGCGTCCGAGATCGCCAGCGCGGTGCTGTGGCCCAGGGACAGGGGGAAGGTGCGGATCTTCCGCCCCGTGAACTCCCCGGCGATCTCCCCCTGCCGGTCGACGTAAACGTGGTAGCTCTCCATGCGCGTCTCGGGTCCGGGGATCAGCTCCTGGACCAGGAAATCGACACCCGTTTCGCCAAGGCGCGGCCACAGCCCTCGCAGCGCCGACGGCGTTTCGGCCAGCACCGCCTTGCCGGCGCCGCCCACCGCGGACCAACGGCGGTCCCGCGTCAGCGGCTTCACGACCACCGGGAAGCGCAGGCCGGGATCCGGCGGCCGGGAGTCCGCCGCCGGTCGGATGCGCCGCGTCGCCGGGACGGGCAGGTCGTGGCGCTCGGCCAGTTCCAGGAAACGGCCTTTGTCGACGAGGCTTTCGACCAGTTCCGCTTCGGCGACCACGAAGCGGAAGGCGCCCGCCAACCGGTCCCGGTGCCGGGAAACCAGCAGCAGCTGCGAATCCTCCTCGTAGAAGAGGACCGGGGGCTCCGGCTGGGCCGCTCCGAAGCGAACCAGCGCTTCCACCAGGCTTTCGGTGCCCTCCCAGAAGTCGGCCCATGGAATGACCGCCCGGACGAAGCAGGAATGGGTGGGTGGACTACCGGGCGGGGCGACCACAGCGCAGGCAATGCCCGCGAGCCCGAGCGGGCGGACGAGGTCCATGTCGCCCATCACGCAGGCGATGGGTTGCACGCCCGGGGAAGCCTTTGCCATCACACACCATCGCTTGGCGGACCACGAGCCGCTCGCAACTTGACGCTCAGCACCCGTTTGACGGTCAGGCGAGCTGATCGTCAACGAGGCCTGTGCCCGGCTGGGATT
>JADDQD010000015.1 GCA_016781555.1 Pseudomonadota bacterium
CCGGCTCCGTGAAGGCGAGGTTTGCCGCCCTGCGGTACTGCTCCGCGGCACCCGCAAAGTCGCCGCGCGTGCCAAGTGCATCCCCCACCAGCATGTGGGCATCCGGCGCGCCGGGATGGTCCGCTTGGACGCGCCGCGCGAGCTGGAGCGCTTCCGCGCTGAGCCCGCGGGAGAGCAGGCCGGCGACCAGCCGGATCTGCGGCTGCGGATCGGCCGGTCGTCTCGCCGCCGTAGCGCGAAGCCGGGCGAGTTCCTCGTCCGTCACTGGATTTGATGCAATGGAAGTGGCGGTGCGCCCTTCCGGCTGAGCGGCCCGGGCCAGATAAGTTCCGGCCGAGGAATTGCGTTGCTTCTCGAGAGCGCGGCCGATCAACGCCAGCGTGTAGCTGTCGGCGTCCGGCCGATCGGCGATCGGACGGAGCGTCGCCACGGTCGCGGCAGCGTCTCCCAGCCGCCAGTGCGAGGCCGCGAGAAGCTTGCGCGCCTTGCTATTGTCAGGCTGCATTCCAACTAAACGGCTTAGCCGTTGCACGGCCTGACTGTGGGCGCCTGTCTGGTAGTCGATTGCGCTGGCAAGCAGCATCCCGGCGGGCTGAGCGTCAAATGCACCTTCGGTGCGTTGGTAAAGCGACCGGGCAAGCTCGAAATCGCCCCCGCGTGCCGCCAGCATCGCCTGCAGGAAATAGGCTCTCGCGTTTCCGGGTGAAAGCGAAAGCGCCTTGCGGGTGTCCGCAAGCATTGCGCGCATCGCGCCCATGTCGCCAAAGGTGGCCGCACGCTCGAGCAGTGCTACCACATTGCTGGGGTCAATTTGGATGGCGCGGTCGAACCACGGCAAAGCGGCGCGCAGGCCATATTGGCTGCGGGTGAGCTCGCCTCGCACAACGATCGCTTCCACGTCGTCGGGCTTGAGCGCGATCGCCTTGTCGGCCGCTGCAGCGGCTCCAGCCAGGTCGCCCCCGGCACGCCGGAAGCGCGCATGCGCAACCCACACGCGGTGATCGTTCGGGCCTGCGGCAACTGCCTTCTCGAACTCGCCAGCTGCGCCGGCAAGGTCGCCGCTGTTCATGAGGGCGAGCCCGCGGATCCGTGAAGCATAAGCGCGGTGTTCGGGCCCAGCAGCGGCGGCTTTCTTCGCCGCGCCCGCAAAGTCGCCCCGCACCAGCAAAGCGTGTGCCATAAGGTGGCTTGTCTCGGCGGGGCGCGCGCCAAGCTGCTGCGCGCGCTCGATTTCCGCCTGCGCGGCGATGCCGTCGCCAATGGTCAGGTAGGTCTCGGCCTGGAGGAGCCTGAGCTTCGGGCTGTTCGGCTGCTCCTTGATCGCGTTCAGAAACTCGATGCGAGCGGTCCGAGGCTGCCCCTCGGCAAGCGCTGCAAGGCCGCGCTGATAAGCACTGTCGCCGCCTGGCGCGTTGGAACAGGAGGCGGTGCCCGCCAGGAGGGCAAGGAGGAGAAGGCGGCCAATCACGCCTGCAGCCCGTATTGCTTCAGGAGGTCGTAGAGTGTCGGGCGGCTGATGCCGAGCAGCTTCGCCGCGCCGGATATATTATGTTCGGTCCGCGCAAGCGCATGGCGGATCACCTTGCGATCGGCTTCCTCCCGCGCTGCCTTGAGGTTGACGTGGTGCTGTTCTTCGGGAGGTCCGAGGTCGAGATCCTCGGATGTGATGAGCTTTCCGTCGGCCATGATCACCGCGCGCTTCATGCGGTTTTCGAGCTCCCGGACGTTGCCGGGCCAGGACCATGCATCGATTGCCGCCAGCGCGCCCGGGGTGAAGCCCTTCACCTGCGGGTTCATCTCCTTTGCGAAGCGGTTGAGGAAGTGCTTGGCAAGGAGAACCGCATCGCCCGCGCGCTCGCTCAGCGTCGGAATCTTCACCACGATTTCAGCCAGGCGATAATAAAGATCCTCACGGAACTTCCCCTCCGCGATCATCGCGGGCAGGTCCTGATGCGTTGCACACACGATCCGCGTGTCGACCGTGATGGCTTTCCGGCCGCCAATCCGTTCGATCACTCGCTCCTGGATGAAGCGAAGCAGCTTCACTTGAAGCGGAAGCGGAATGTCGCCGACTTCGTCGAGGAACAGCGTGCCACCGTGAGCAACTTCGACCTTTCCTTCGACAGTCTTGATCGCTCCAGTGAAGGCGCCCTTTTCGTAGCCGAACAGCTCCGCCTCCAGCAGATTTTCGGGGATCGCCGCGCAGTTGATGGCGACAAAGGCGCCCGCTCGGCGAGTGCTCGCCTGATGAAGTCCGCGCGCGAGCAGTTCCTTGCCTGTGCCGCTGGCGCCGAGCAGCATCACGGACACGCCGGCATCGGCCACGCGTTCGATCGTTCGCGCGACCTTCTGCATTTCGGGCGCCGCGGTGATCATCGTGCCGAGCACGGTGCGATCGTCTCCCACTCGATCGAGGAGGCGGCGATTCTCATTTTCGATATCATGGAGCTGGAAGGCGCGGCGCACGATCAGCCCAAGCTGGTGAATATCGACAGGCTTTTGATAAAAATCATAGGCGCCCGACGAGATGGCGCGAAGCGCGCTCTCTCTTGCGCCATGCCCCGAAGCGACGATCACCTTCGTGTCGGGCTTGACGGAAAGAATGGTCTCGAGGGTGGCGAACCCTTCACTGGTTCCGTCAGGGTCGGGCGGCAGTCCGAGGTCGAGGGTGACCACGGCTGGCTCCTCGGCGCGCAGTAGATCCACGGCCGATTGCCTGTTGCTGGCGACAAGCACGTCATAATCGTCATAAGCCCAACGAAGCTGACGCTGCAGCCCTTCGTCGTCCTCGACGATCAGCAATTTCGCCTTGGGGTAGGCGTTCATGCGCGTATCCGTTCAAGTTTGGCAGCCGACTGTGCCTCGGCCGCGGGTAAAAAGATCGTGAAGCGGGTCCCTTGGCCTTCCCGGCTCTCCACCTCGATTCGTCCGCCCATGGCAGCGATGAGAGAGCGTGCTTCGAAGGCACCGATCCCGAAGCCCGACTCCTTGGTCGAAGCGAAAGGCTGGAACAGGCGGGTTCGGACGAACTCGGCGGACATTCCGGAGCCGCTGTCTATGACTTCAATAGCGGCCTCGGACCCGCGCATCCCGCAGCAGATCTGAATCGGCTCACCCGTTCTGCTGGCATCGATGGCATTCTGGACGACATGTGCGAGTGCCTGCTCCAGCCGGCCGCCATCGGCCGCTGCACTCAAGCCCGACTCGACGAAGGATACCACTGGATGCACGCGCTGCTTCACCTGCACGACAGAGCTGATGATGGGCTGGAGCGGGGTCGGCCGCAGCGGTTCGGGGCCGGCGTTGCGGCCGCGCGATAGCCTGGCAAGAAGGTCGTTCATCTTTTTGACTGAGCTTTGCAGCGTCGCAATCATGTCTGCGCGAAATTCGGGATTGGCGGCATGCCGCTCGGCGTTGTGCGCAACGAGGCTGAGCTGGCTCATCAAGTTCTTGATGTCGTGCATGATGAAGGCGAACCGTCGGTTGAATTCGTCGAATCGCTGCACATTGGCGAGCGCTTCCTGACTGCGTGCTTCGGCAAGGTAGCTGGCCGCCTGCATTCCCGCGGTTCGGAAAAGATCGAAATCTTCCCAGTCGAGTGGGCGCCGAATGAGCGGGTGTTTGAGAATCACGAAGCCCAGCAGCCGGTCGGAGTGAAGAAGCGGCAGGCCCGCCCAGGCTTCGCCACTGGCCGCCATCCACTGAGGCACCACGACATCGCCGTCCGGAGCGGCAAGGATCCCTTCCCGAATGTCATCGAAAGCCACCACCCGGCCGGTCGTCTCGACGAAGCGGAGGAAGTCCTTCTCGGCTGCGTCGCCGCGTGCGACGGGGTGACTCCAGTTCCAGTAAGCTGCGGGCTCGGTTCGGTATTGATCGTCGATCGCCAGAAGAAGCGCCGCCGGGGACCCGGCGACATCCGCGAGCGCCTTGACGATCCGGTCGGAAAGCGGTGCCGCATCGTCTCCGCCGACCGCGATCGTTCGCGTGAAACCAAGCCACTCCTGGCGGTAATCGTAGCGGTGCTCGAACAGATGCTTCGCAAGCATCACGCGCAGCCAGGCCCGGGCCGTAGCCGACGGCAGCAGGATTGCCGCGGCGAGCGTCATCGCCGCGATGACGCCGATCTGGCCGATTCGCACCCAGTCACCGCCGACGATCTCCATCGCACGCGTCGCCGACATCATCACGATCAGGTAAACAAGGATCACGATCACGGAGAGGGACTGAAAGGTCGCGGCGCGGGAGATCTGCATCTTCCAGCTTGCGTTTCGCCGGCTGGCGAGCACGAACAGCGGGGCTGCCATGGCTAGGATCGCTCCACGCATTGCGAACAGGTCCGGTACCGGGCCGCGAGTGAGGTAAGCGACGGTGTAAAGGTGAAGATCGTACGCCCACATGCCGGCGAGTGCGATCATCGGCAGCCGGATCGCCCAGCGCGAATGCGGGGATGCCTGCCCATAGAGATTGTGCACCAGCACGAGCGAACCGGTGGCAATCGTCAGCCCGAGAATATTCGAAGTCGCGGCCAGCGCCTCGTAGACCAGAGTCTCATGCGCAAAACGAGGCGATACTCCGGCGATAACGATTTGGAGGCCAATCACCGCCGCGACGGTGGTGTAGACGGCCTTCACCGCCCGCTGCCGGCCGTCTGCGGCCGCGCTCCGGACGATGCCGTACATGAACGCGAGAAAGGCGAAGTTTCGTGCACTTTCCGCGAGGCCTGACATCAGGTGCTTCGGCCCGAGGAGGGCAACGAAGATCGACCACACCGACATGACGGCGAAGGCAGCAACGAGCGGCCGATTGCGGTGGTCCAAATTCCAGTGCCGGAGCTGCCATACGGCGAGCGCACCGAACAGAATGGCCGCGAGTGCGTGACTCCAAAGCCCAATGAATTCGGTCATCGCGCACCCTCCGGCCAAAGGACGACGCGGATGGTCTGAAGAAGGATCAGGAGATCAAGAAAAGGTGAATAGTTCTTCGCATAGTAAAGGTCATATTCGAGCTTGTGGCGGGCGTCCTCGATCGAGGCACCATAGGGGTAGTTTATTTGCGCCCAGCCGGTGATGCCCGGCTTCACCATGTGGCGCTCGGCATAATATGGGAGCTGCGCCTCGAGGTCGGTGACGAATTGCGGCCGCTCGGGTCTTGGGCCGACGAAGCTCATCTCGCCTTTCAGCACGCTCCAGGTCTGGGGAAGCTCGTCGATGCGAAGCTTGCGCAAGATCGCGCCAATCCGGGTGACGCGGGGGTCGTCCTTCTGCGCCCACAGGGGGACGCCGGGCGCCTCGGCATCGACCCGCATGGAGCGGAGCTTCAGCATGTCGAAGTGCTGACCGTAGAGTCCCACCCGGCGCTGGCGGAAGAAAGCGGGTCCCTTGCTGTCCAGCTTCACCATCAGTGCTGCCAGGGCGATCAGCGGAGCGGCAAGGAAAAGGATGATCGCGCTGACGACAATGTCGAACAGGCGCTTTCCAGCACTGCTGAGGCGACGCCCCGAGGAAAATCCGTCGGAAAAAATGAGCCAGCTGGGATTGAGGCTGTCGAGATCGACCCGGCCGGTCTCGCGCTCGAGAAAAGAAGAAAGGTCGTTCACGAACACGCCCGTCGTCTTGATCCGAAGAAGGTCGGTCAGCGGCAGAGCGTTGCGCCGTTCCTCCAGCGCCAGCACCACCTCGCTTGCACGGAGCCGGACCACGTAATCTGCGAGGTTGGCAATGCTGCCGCGGTTCACGGCGTGTGCGACTGCGCTAGGCGCGTCGTTCATGCTGAGATAGCCGACCACGGTGAAGCTGGCGCCGTTGCGGCGCGCCAGCTCTTCCACACGAGCCGCGCGCGGGCCAGCGCCGAGGATCAGCACCCGACGCTTGAAAGCTTCGCCATCGAGCGAGTGGCCGAGAAGGACACGCACGAGCGTCAGCCCCAGCAGGGAGAACAGCATCGCGTAGAGGAGATTCGAGCGCCACAAGGTGATTGCCGGCACGAGGAAGAAGATGAGGGAGAGGAGGAGAACGCCAAGTGAAATGGAGACAACAAGGCGGGCAACGGCGAAGCGCATCGACCGTAGCGCTTCAAGGCCGTAGACGCCGACGCCTACCATTGCGAGTTGCAGCGTCAGTGCGAACGTTAGCATCTCCGGTACCCGGCCGCTCAACAGCTCAATCCCTGCGCCGATCTGCCACGAACGCAACAGCCAGCCGGCTTCGACCGCGAGCACCAGCACGGCAAAGTCGATAAGCCCAAGCAGCAGCACCGTGTGCGGCACATAATGTTTGAACAGCCTGATCACTGTTCGGAAGCTCCGGCGTTGGTGGGTGTAAGCGTTTCCGACACGGGCGGCAGTGTCGCTGAAATTGACAAACAATCTCTAAAGGCCCGGCGGCACTCGGCTTTCCACCAACAGCTCTTGGCCGCGAGCGGCTTGGATGAGGGTACCGGCGAACCCAAGATCCGACCGCTGCCTGGCGGCCGTTAGCCCGGCTTACTAAGGCGCCTGCCGTCGCTCGTTCAGCACATCTTCGATGCGCCGGGATCGATCTAGGAAGGACGGGTCCCGCTTCCCCTCGTCGGGGAATCGGGCGACCACCTCCGCGTCCAGTCCTGCAGCTTTGAGCGGCATCGCGAAGCTACGCTCCACCGCGCGCTTTGCTGCGTCCCGGGCAAGACGCATCGGCAGCGCCTCGCGCGCCTGGCGGATCAGTCCCTGCTGCCCACGCTGCCGGTTGGCAAGGTCGAGCCGGTCTTCGGCATTGGTAAGAGCAGTCAGCACTCCGCCGCCGCCATATTCGCGTAGCTCATTTAGCTCCACTTGCGGGTTGGAAAGCTCGAGCGGGGGGAGGGTCACCCTCAGGGTCCGCTTGTCGGGGTCCCAGCTAAGATCCCGCTGCTGAAGCTTAGCGAGGTCGATTTCATAACGGACCATGCCCGGCATGATCAGCGTCTTTTCGGCTGTCAGGCCGAAGCGGTTCTGAGAAGAAGTGACCACGGCAACGAAGCGCGCCGTCAACGGCGTGAGCCGAGCTTGCTCCCGCACCGATTGCAGGCTCGCTGCTGCGATGCTTTCCGGATCGGGCCCTCCGCCAAACAGGTTCGAGAGCCGCAGCGAGCCGATCAGCGCTGCTCCGAGCAGGAGGCCAACCGCAAGGCTCACCAGGATGAGAACCGACTTCCTCAGGGCGACGTCCTCCGTTCGCGCAGAGATCGAGTCCTGAACTGCGCTAATTGATCAATGCCTGGGCCGAGCGCCGGTTGCTTCAGGCGGGGAGGGGCTTTCGTGTCCTGCGCTGTTCGACGCGCGCCAGCAGCGCAGCGTCGCGGCGGTATGGGTCGCGCTGAAACGTGATGCCCTCAGCGGTGGGAAGCGCAGTCAGGTAAGTGATGTACACCGGCACCGGGGCAGGCAGATCGACGCGCTGTTCGGGCGCCGGGGAAGAGGCCTTCACTTGGGTGCCGCCGAACAGCCAGCGGGCGAGCCGCTGAGCGTCCTCGACGCGCACGCAGCCGGAGCTGATGCGCCGGTCGGCCCGGGTGAAATGAGCCTTATCTGGAGTGTCGTGAAGATAGATGCCGAGCCGGTTGGGCATCATGAACTTGACCTCGCCCATCATGTTGTTGCCTCCCGGTAATTGCCGGACGCGCAGTTTGTAGCTCCCGCGGGCGACGGCCGACCAGTTGACACCGGCAGGGTCAATCACGTGCGCGGCTGGCGACCAATCAGAAAGCACTTCCATCCGCTCGCGCTGGAGATGGCCGAGCCCGTCGCCGAGGACGCGTGGAGCTATGCGCGTCTGCACGAGGTCAGGCGGCACGTTCCAATAGGGATTGAGAACCGCGAAGCGAATGAGCCCAGCAAGCATGGGCGTTTCCTGCCCCGACTTGCCGACGATCACCCGCATGCTGTCGTGAATTCGCCCGTTCTCGAACAGCCAAAGCCGCGCCCCCGCGGCATCCACGACAATGTAGCGGCGCCCCGGATTGGCTGGAATCGCCCGCGTACGCTCGAGATTCGCGCGGATCACTTGTTCCTGCCCTGCGCTTGTCGTTTGCCCTCGCTGGATCGCGAGCCCCTGCCGAAGCCCTTCATAAATCGGGTTCATGCGCCGAACTGCAGCCAGGTGGACGGCAAGGGACTTGGCGTCGGCAGCCGCTTGCAGGACTTGGCTGGTCGTCAGGCGCGGCGGAGCCAGTTCTTGGTCGATGAAGTAAACACCGGCATCTTCGGTTGGTCGATGCAGATCAACCACGTAATCGGCAAAGCCGCGAGACAGGAGGAGTTCGGCTTGGGCGAGCGCAGCACGGTCGCCGCTTCGGACCGCCTGGAACGCGACGATCAGCCGGCGCACGCCATAACGCGCCGGATCAAGGCCATCGCGGTCCGATCGTGATAGAACGGCGAGAAGCTGGTGCGCTTCGGGTTTGAGGCCTGAGCGCCCAACCCAGAGCGGACGAAAGGCTCGCGCCTGGTAGAATGAAGCGACGTCGCTTCCGAC
>JADDQD010000017.1 GCA_016781555.1 Pseudomonadota bacterium
GCCGCAATCCCGCTCGCTGATGCCGAAGCCGTGGTCGGGTCCGTGTGCCTGTCAGGCAGGAACTCGTCGGTTCCAGAGGGTGGCGCCCTTGCTGCTGCCGGCAGGTGCAGTTTCGGTGCTGCTGCGCGTCGCTGGCGGCAGCTTCAATTGACATATGCGGTGCGAATGGGGAGCAGGGAAGCTGCGCGGCCGTGCCGCGGCAGGAGGATGTCTAGACTTCAATGACTCAAATGGAAGAAATTCCGGTCTTGGTCGACCGTCTTTCCGAGATGTTCGACGAATCCGTCCGGAGCCTCAGGAGCGGCCTTGCGCGCTATCTGACCAAAGGGGAGCGGCCCGACAGCGAGGCGCGCCGCAGCGGCCTTTTCGCCTATCCCGAACTTCGCATCGACTATCGGTACGATCATCCCGCCAAGTTCCCGGCCCGAGCATTCGGGCGCCTGAACCAGCCAGGGCGCTATTCGATCAGCGTCGCCCGGCCGCGCCTGTTTCGCGATTACCTTATTGAGCAACTCGAATATTTGGTGCGGGATTATCACGTCGATGTTTCGATCGGCCGTTCCGCAAGCGAGATCCCTTACCCCTACGTGCTGGACGGCACCGACGATCTCCGCCTCGACGGGGTGCATGCGGCGGATCTTGGGCGCTGGTTCCCCACCACCGAGCTTGCGAATATCGGCGACGAAATTGCCGATGGCGCGTGGGACCATAGTCGGCGACCGGACCGGCCACTTGCCCTGTTCGACGGGCCGCGGGTCGACTTCAGCTTGGGGCGCTTGCGTCACTACACCGGAACACCGTCCGAGCACACCCAGAGGTACCTCCTTTTCACCAACTATGTGCGTTATGTGGACGAGTTCGTGCGCTGGGCCGTGGGCGAATTGCAGCGGGACGACAGCCCGTACCAAGCCTTGTCCGCACCCGGTGGCCTTTACGTGACGCGGCAGACCCTTGATGCCGAAGCCCAAATTCGCGAGGGAGGCTGGCGCAAATACCAGATGCCCGCATATCATCTGATTGCGAACAATGGTGAAGGCATCACGCTCGTAAATATCGGCGTCGGGCCGTCCAACGCGAAAACAATTTGCGATCATCTGGCGGTGCTCCGCCCGGAAGCATGGCTGATGATCGGCCATTGCGGCGGCCTAAGACCAAGCCAGACCATCGGTGATTATGTTCTCGCCCATGCCTACCTGCGCGACGATCATGTGCTGGACGACGTCCTGCCGATCGAAATCCCGGTTCCGCCCATCGCCGAGATCCAGCAGGCCCTGTTCGACGCAGCAGCGGAGGTGACGGGGGAAGCCCCGCAGGAGTTGAAGCAGCGCCTCAGAACCGGGACCGTGGTCACGACCGACGACCGAAACTGGGAGCTGCGCTATACTTCGTCCGCACGGCGCTTCAATCAGTCGCGAGCGGTAGCGATCGACATGGAATCAGCCACCGTAGCCGCGCAGGGCTATCGCTTCCGCGTACCTTACGGGACGCTGCTGTGCGTTTCGGACAAGCCGCTCCACGGCGAGATCAAACTCGCGGGGCAGGCCAATGCATTCTACGAGCGGGCGATAAGCCAGCATCTCAGGATCGGCATTGAGACGCTGCGAAGATTGAAACGCGAAGGGGGCAAGCTCCATTCGCGCAAGCTCCGAAGCTTCGACGAGCCGCCGTTTCGCTGAAGGGGAGCCGAGTTCGCCATCTATGACCAGCATCGAACCAACGTCATCTCCGCCGGTCGAACCCCTGATCGAGCGCGCGCGCCAGGCGGCCCTTGCCGCTTATGCTCCCTACTCCGGCTTCAGCGTCGGCTGCGCGATCGTATCCGTCGACGGGGAGATCGCCGTCGGATCGAACATGGAAAATGCATGTTACCGGCTCGGCGTATGCGCTGAAATCGCGGCTCTCACTGCGGCGCAGCAGGCGTTCGGCCTCGATCGAGTGGCTCGGATCGCGGTCGCGGGTGGCAGAGTGGGCGCGGATGGAACGCTTGGCGGGGATGCGACTGTGCCGCCTTGCGGCGGCTGCCGGCAGTCGATCCTCGAGGCTGCACACGTTTCCGGCCGCGACGTGGAGGTAATTTCGGCAAGCGGGAATGGGCGCACTGTTTCCGTTCAAACGATTTCCGAGCTTCTGCCGGACGGGTTCGGGCCCGCGAACCTGCTTGAGCCGGCCTGAGCCTCCCTCTGGCGATCCTCAGACCAGCTTGATCTCCCGCAGCCGCTCAAGCAGAAAATCGTGTGCGGTGATGGGCGTCGGGTAAAGGTTCGGCCTGTCCTCGGAAATGCAGTTGGGCAGCGTCTCGATGAGAAAGTCCGGCCGGAAGTGGAGAAAGAAGGGCATCGAGTAGCGCGATCGCCCGCGCCGCTCGGGCGGCGGATTCACGACCCGGTGCGAAGTTGATTTCAGCACATTGTTGCTAAGGCGCTGCAGCATGTCGCCGATATTGACGACGAGTTCGCCTTCGCGAGGCGACACCGGCAGCCATTGACCATCGCGATCCAGAAGCTGGAGTCCCGCCTCTTCGGCACCCAGCAGCAATGTGATCGTGTTGATGTCCTCATGCGCGCCGGCACGGACCCCAGGCGCGTCGGGGGCGACCGGCGGGTAGTGAAGCAGCCGCAGCACCGAATTGCCGTCTTGGACCGTATGGTGGAAAAAATCCGGTGCCAGGCCGAGATGACGGGCGATCGCTTCCAGGATCCTGAGACCCGCTATGTCGAAGGCAGCGAACAGGTCGAGAAAGGTTTCGCGAAACCCGGGCACCTCCGTCGGCCACACATTTGCGGCCATTACTTCGTTGAAGCGATGGCCGGCGGGAAGCTCGCGCCCGACGTGCCAGAATTCCTTCAGGTCGTGCTGGGTCGCCCCCTTCGCGGTCTCGATACCGAATGGTGTGTAGCCGCGCGCACCTCCGCCGCCGGGGACGTGATAGCCGCGCTTCACCTCCTCCGGCAGGGCGAAAAAGGCGCGCGCTTTTGTATCGGCGCGGGCGATGAGATCGGGGGAAATATCGTGATCGGAAATGATGGCAAAGCCGTAGCGCTCGAACGATCCGCCGAGCGCGCGGGCGAAACCTTCGGGGTCCTCACGAGAAGCCGCCAGCGACACGGAGGCAAGCGGCCTGGATACGAGAGTGCTCATGCTGCTCATATAGCTTTTGGCCGGTTCCAAGCCAACGGAGGCTTCAGGGCTGGAGCAACAGCCCTGCGAGCGCTGCGCTCATCAGGTTGGCAAGCGAGCCTGCGACCAGCGCCTTTATGCCTAGCTTGGCGATCATCGGCCGCTGGTTGGGCGCGAGGCCGCCGGTCACGGCCATTTGGATGGCGATCGAACTGAAATTGGCGAACCCACAGAGTGCGAAAGTAACGATCGCGCGGCTTCGATCGCTGAGCAATCCGGCTTGCAAGGCGCCGAGCTCGATAAAGGCGACGAACTCGTTCAGCACAACTTTGGTGCCGAACAGCCCGCCGGCAATGCCGGCCTCGTTCCACGGAACGCCGATCAGATACATGATGGGTGCGAAGAAGTAGCCGACCAGCCTCTGGAAGGTGAGTCCCTCCACCCCGAACCAGCCGCCGATCCCGGAAAGCAGGCCGTTGGCGAGAGCAACCAGCGCGACAAAGGCTAGAACCATTGCGCCGACGGCAACCGCGAGCCTTACCCCCGTCTGCGCCCCCTGCGCGGCCGCCATGATGACGTTGGCGGGCCGCTCACCTTCTTCGAAGGTCTCGGAGAGTTCCACTCTTTCCTCCCCAGGCGGTCCCTCGAGCGGCAGCTCCGCTTCGCGCCTGGGTTCGTCCGGCATCATGATCTTGGCCATGAGAATCCCGCCTGGTGCAGACATGAAGGCGGCGGCAAGAAGGTAGGGAAGCGACTGCGGTCCAAGCAGGGCCGCATATGCAGCAAGGATCGTGCCGGCCACGCCCGCCATGCCGACGGTCATGACGGTAAACAGCTGCGAGGGGGTGAGTGCCGCGAGATAGGGGCGGATGACGAGCGGCGATTCGCTTTGGCCAACGAAGATGTTGGCCGCGCCGCCCAGCGACTCTACTCGCGATATTCCCGTCACCCAGCCGATGGCGCCGCCCACCCAGCGAACCACCCGCTGCATGATCTGAAGGTGGTAAAGAATCGCAACGAGCGCCGCGAAGAAGACGATCACCGGTAGCGCCTGGATCGCGAAGCTCTGCCCGAGCGGGTCTTTGACGAGCCCGCCGAACAGGAATTCCGTTCCGGCATTGGCATAGCCCAACAGGTTCGCCACGCCCTGCGCCATGCCTCGGATCATGCTGATCCCCCATGGCGTGTAAAGAACAAGCACAGCGATGCCGGCTTGAAGGGCAAAGGCGGCACCGACGACGCGGGGCCGAATGGCCCGCCGATTGGATGAGAGAAGCACTGCTAGTGCAACAATCACGGCCATGCCCGCGAGGCTGAGAAGCACATTGTTCACGTGGGATTCTTCCGGTCGGCGCTCACCAAGTTATCTTCCTTTCCGTCGCTCCCGCCGCTTCCCTGAGGATGTCGATGAGTTCGCCGATTTCGTCCGCCACAAGCAGTTGCGCGCGCCTCGCGGGCGACATGAAACCGCTTGCCGTGGCTGTGTCGAGGAAGCTCAGCATCCCGTCCCAGAAGCCGCCGACGTTGAACAAGGCGAAGGGCTTGGCATGATAGCCGAGCGCGTTCCACGTCCAGGCTTCGAACAGCTCGTCGAACGTGCCGATCCCGCCGGGCAGCGCCACGAACGCATCGGTGAGCTCAGTCATTCGCGCCTTTCGCTCATGCATGGTGCCGACGACGTGAAGCTCCGTTAAGCCGGTATGTGCGACTTCGAGGTCGATCAGCGCCTGAGGAATGACCCCGTGCGCCTTGCCGCCCGCCGAGAGCACGGCGTCGGCGACTACCCCCATAAGGCCAAGCCTTCCGCCACCATAAACGAGCTCGACACCGCGCGCGGCCATTTCCTCGCCAAGGCGGCGCGCCGCGTCGGCAAAGGCGACATTGGTGCCCATGTTGGACCCGCAATAAACCGCAAGGCGCTTCATGCGACGAGCGCCTTCAAGTCCGCTTCCGGCCGCGCCCCGAAGTGGGAGATGACTTCGGCCGCTGCAACAGCGCCCATCCTGAGGCTTTGCTCCAGGCCTCGCCCCTGCGCTTGGCCGGCTAGAAAGCCCGCGGCAAAGAGATCGCCGGCGCCGGTCGTGTCGACCACCTTGCCCACGGGCGCCGCGGGCACGGCAACGCGTCGGCCTTCTTCCGACGCAATCGCGCCCTTTTCGCTGCGCGTGACCACGAGCAGAGGGACTTGGTGGTCGAAGGCAGCGAGCGCACCCTCTAAATCGACTTCGCCTGCCAATGCCATGATCTCCGTTTCATTGGCGAACAGCATATCGATTGCGCCCTCGCCAATGAGCTGGAGGAAGCTGTCCCGGCGCTTGGCGATGCAGGCGATATCGGACAGCGTGAAGGCAACCTTGCGCCCCGCTTCATGAGCCATCGAAATGGCTTGCCCCATGGCGGCACGCGGCCCTTCCGGGACCCAGAGATAAGCTTCCAGATACAATATGGCCGCGCTGCGTATCTGTTGCTCGTCCAGCGCTGCGGGAGACAAGTCGTGCGAAGCGCCCGGGAAGGTGTTCATCGTCCGCTGCCCGTCCGGCGTGACAAGGATCAGGCAGCGCCCCGTCGGCACGCCTACGCCGCTGGGCGGCGTTCGATATTCGACCCCGAGCGCGCGGATGTCGTGGGCGAAGATGTCGCCGAGCTGGTCCTTGGCGACCTGCCCGATGAAGCCGGCGCGACCGCCCAGCGCGGCAAGCCCTGCCATGGTGTTTGCTGCCGATCCGCCGCTGGTCTCGCGCGCCTGCCCCATTCGCGCGTAGAGACGCTTCGCCTCCGCCGCATCGATGAGACGCATCGAGCCCTTGGTCAGTCCTTCCTCGGTGAGGAAAGCGTCGTCGGCTGTGGCGATGACGTCCACCACCGCATCGCCGATGGCAAGGACGTCCAGGCTGGTGTCAGTCACCGGAGCACTGATGCCGCGAAGCACCGGGAACGGAAAGCCCTTTTTGCGGCCCGGCAAAGCCGTTAGGCAAAGCCATGGCAACGACACCAGCCCCGCAAATGTCACGATCACTGTTCATCTTCACGGTGCTTTATGGCGGGATGGTGTGCATTGCGGGAGTGCTCGGGGCGAAGCAGGTCAGCCTCGGCCCGCTTGCGGTCGAGGCGGGAATCTTCCCCTTCCTGCTGCTGGTGGTGCTTTCCAGCACCGTGGCCGAACTTTACGGCCGCGAAACCGCCAATCGGCTGGTGCGGTTCGGGTTTGTCCCGCTGATCACTGCAATTTTTCTCATCTGGCTGGTCATCCAGCTCCCGACGGACCCTGGCATGTTTGAACCGGCCAAGCCCGCCTTTCCCATCATCCTCGGCCAAAGCTGGCGTCTCATGGCGGCGGGCATCCTTGCTTATGGCGTATCGCAATTCCTCAACGTCTACATCTTCTCGCGTCTGCGCGGCACAAGCGGAAGCTGGCTTGCGGCTCGCGCTGCGGTCGCAAGCGCGGTCTCCCAGATCGTCGACACCCTGATTTTCATAAGCATCTCCTTTTACGGAGTTCGTCCAATAACCGAGCTCATGGTCGGACAGGCCACCGCCAAGGTGGTGCTTAGCATCCTCATAGTCCCACTCCTGATTACGGCCTTGGTCGCGCTCGGCCGGCGCCTCGACGCACAAGCCTGAGGCGCCCCTCGCCCCGCGGGTGCGGCAACACGGTTACGCTTTGTCACAGAAGCGAAACATGCTCCGCTTAACCGTTGCCAGCACCAGTTCATCGACATATCGATGACTCAGGGGAGGCCTTTAGGGGCCTCGTTAGGGGAACATTCCAATGAACAGATTCAAGCTCCTTTGTGCGGCGGCGGCTGTTGTTGCTCCCGCCGCGGCTTACGCGCAGGAAACCACGGCCGACATCCGCGGAACCGTCACCGCTGGCGGTGCTCCGGTGGCTGGCGCCGAGGTGATTATCACGCATGTGCCGTCTGGCACCGTAAACCGCACCACATCGAATGCTGAAGGTAATTTCAGTGCGTCCGGGCTCCGGTTCGGGGGGCCGTTCAGCGTCGCCGTTACATCCGCGGGATATAATTCGGTCACCGTCACGGATCTGTTCTTTACCGCAGGTGACGTGGCGCGCCTGCCGATTGAACTTACGGCCGCCGGCGAGGAAACCGCTGAGATCGTCGTCACGGGCAGCCGTCTGGCTGGAGCAAGCGTGTCGCTCGGTCCGGTCACTGTCCTGAGTCGTGACGACATCGAGGGTGTCGCCTCTGTGAACCGCGACGTGCGCGACCTCATCCGCCGCAGCCCTTTCGCGCAGATCGACCTCACCAACTCACGCGCTTTCTCGATTGCCGGGCAGAATCCGCGGTTCAACCGCTTTTCGGTCGACGGCGTGCAGTTCTCCGACGACTTCGGCCTCAACAATGGCGGCCTCCCGACCTCACGCGGCCCTGTGCCGCTCGATGCGATCTGCCAGTTCAGCGTCGCGGTTGCTCCGGCCGACATCACCGAAGGCGACTTCCAGGGAGGAGCGGTCAACACTCAGCTCTGCTCCGGCACCAACAAGTTCACCGGTGGCGTGTTTTACACGTACAATGACGACAATCTGACCGGCGATAAAGTGCGCGGCGTCCCCCTGACGCTCGACATCAAGAACCAAGCCTACGGCCTGTTCCTCCGCGGCCCGATCTTCCGCGACAATCTGTTCTTTGCCGTCGCTTGGGAGCGCACGCGCGAAACGGAGCCGACAGACTTTGGCCCGGCGGGTGAAGGCTTCGCCAACACCGTCCCTGGTGTCACTCGGGCAGATATCGGGCAGGTCCAGAATATCGCGAGATCGGTTTACAGTTTCGACGCTGGCGACATCCTGAGGAGTCTCCCTGAGAACGACGATCGCGTCACGGCCAAGCTCGACTGGAACATCAGCGACAATCACCGCGCGGCGCTGACATACATCTACAACAAGGGCACGCAGCAGATTGAGGCTTCGAATTCGACATCGCCGACCTCGCCGCGCCTGGGCTTGTTCTCGAACACCTACACACTCCAGGAGATGGTCCACTCGGGCGTCTTCCAGCTAAACTCCGACTGGTCCGACAACTTCTCGACTGAGGCGCGTGTGAGCTTCCGCGATTACAATCGCGATCAGACGCCGCCGCTCGGGCGTGAGTTCGGCCAATTGACCGTTTGCCTTGCCCCAACATCAGACAGGGATTTGACGCGTTGCCCCAGCCGCACCGGCAGCATCGTGTTCGGCCCGGATATCAGTCGGCAAGCGAACGAGCTCAATACCCGGAACCTCAACATCCAGCTGCAGGCGAATCTCCAGGCCGGCGACCACAACTTCAAGTTTTTAGCGGAGCGGACGGATCAGGACGTCTACAATCTGTTCCTGCAGCGGGCGAGCGGCGCCTTTTATTTCGACTCG
>JADDQD010000276.1 GCA_016781555.1 Pseudomonadota bacterium
TGGGAACTCGATGGGAGCGATGAAATTCATGTTCCCCAACGACTTCGGCGTCTACCTTCACGATACGCCGGAAAAGAAACTATTTGGGCAAGCGGATCGCCGGCAGAGCGCCGGCTGCGTTCGGCTCGAGGACGCGCCCCGATTGGCGAAGTGGCTGTTCGGGACTCCTCCCGCCGCCAAATCAGGCAAGCCGGAACAGGAAGTGCCGCTTCCAACGCCCGTGCCCGTCTACATCACTTACCTTACCGCCGCACCTGCCCCCGATGGAGTCGTTTTCCGCAGGGACATCTACGGTCGCGACAAACCGGCCATGCAGTTCGCCGGCGGCCTCAACCGGGCCGCCGACTAAGGGTGTTCAAAAGCCCAAGACGGAGATGATCTGCTCAACGATGCCCGACCTGCGGTTTACCCGATAAATCTGCTCGTCTTCGTAGCGATAGGCGTGATCACCGCTGTCCCGATAACGCTCCCGGTAGCGCTGCGGCAGATTATATTCGTCCAACCGAGCGGGGATACGATCGCCGACGCCGAGCTTGCGCGCTTTGCCGGGCGGAAGGCAGCCATTGTTCTTCTTGGCAAGGCCGGGCGGGCAGCCGCGCCCTCTTTCGGCGAAGCGCGTCTCGCCGAAGCGCTCCTCAGCACGGCGTTCATCATCAAAGCGCTCGAAGCGCCGCTCGTCCCGCACGCGGTGATCATCCATGTCACGATGCTTCTGTGCCTTGTGGGCGCCGTGACCATGGCCGCCCTTCTTGGCGAGGGCTGGCGCGCCACCCGCGAGCAGAGCTCCGGCGGCAACAGACAATAAGATCTTCCTCATCGCGCAGTCCTTTCAATTGTTCGTATCCCTTTGGCAGAATGCCGATGATTTCTTCCTGAATACCGGCGTCACGCAGCGTTCATCTCACCGGAGATTGGGCAGCCGCTGCATAGCCTGGCCCCAGCCGCGAAGCTGTGGGCTTCTTGCCCGCTGAAAGAGGAGTTCCGCATCGGCAATCGTGAACCGGGCGGCGCGGGGCAGGCTCGGAACTTCGTCCCAGCCGACCGGTGCTGCGACGGGCGCACCGGGGCGGGCTCGAAGTGACCAAGGCAGGATCGCAGTGGCGGTCCGCTGATTGCGCAAATAATCAAGGAAGATCCGTCCCTTGCGCTCCGTCTTTGGCAGGCTGACGGTGAAAAGCCGGGGCTCTGCCGCGGCAACCTCGGTGCATAGGCTACGGGCAAATTCCCGCACCTCCTTCCAATTGGCCTCGGGGGTAAGCGGAACCACCACGTGGATCCCCTTGCCGCCCGTCAGCAACGGAAAGCTGTCGAGCTCGAGTTCACCCAAAACCCGTCCCATCATCAGCGCCGCCTCTTTCACCGCCTCGAAGCCGACACCCTCACCCGGATCGAGGTCGAAGGCGATGCGATCCGGCCGCTCGACATCATCCACCCGCGATCCCCAGCCGTGGAATTCGATGCCGTCGGCGTGGGCGCAGGCAATCACGCCTCCCTCATCATCTACATAGAGGTAATCTTCGGTGCGCCCGTTCTTCTGCTCGATCGGAAGGAAACGTATGGGCGCTTCGAATGTGGTGCCGGCGGGATGATTGCGGTTGCGCTGATAGAAGCAGTGTCCTGCGGTGCAGCGGAAGAGGTTAAGCGGCCGCCGGCCCGCATGCTTCAGCAGGAACGCGGCCATGTGCCCGTAATAGTCTATGATGGCACCCTTTTCCGGAAGCTTCGGCTTCTTGTAGCTTGGCTCGCCTCCTGGCTTCGCCGAACTCGGGATTGGCTTCAAACTCGCTGCTGCGGGATGTGCCGACGCGACGATCGCCTGCAGGGTGGCATGGCGGAGCGTCGCCCCGCCCCGCAGATAGCGGGCCCGCACGCGCAGCTCGGGTTTAACGAAGCTGCCCGCCTTCGGCCGCACCATGGCGACCGCCGCCTGTTTCGTCTTCAGCGCCTCGACGGCGCTCCAGAAGCGCTCCCGCTCCGGCTCGGCCAGCGTCACCCAGGCGGGGCCGGCAAGTTCAAGCCCCGCTTGACTCTCGCGCGCGAGGATGGCGACCGGTGCTTTCTCCCCGCGTTCGACGGCGACGACAACGAACTCTCCCTCGGCAAAGGCCTTGATCTTGAGCCAGGACTTCGAAGAACCGCTCCGGTAGCGGCTGCCACGCTTTTTGGAGACGATACCCTCGAGGCCCATGGCATCCACCGCCCGGAAGAAATCGGCGCCACCGCCTTCAATGTTAGCGCTGAATTGGATTGGGCGCTGAGGCCCGCACTCGCCGATCGCCTGTTGAAGCCAGCCGCGGCGCGCCTCGAGCGGCTCGCTTAAAAGATCGCGACCGTCGAGGTGAAGCAGATCGAAAGCCATGAAGATGAGCCGCTCGGGTGCTCTTGCGATGGCCGAGGCGAGCGCATCAAAGTCAGGCCTTCCTTGCGCGTCCTGGACGATCACCTCACCATCGAGGATCCCCGCGCGGCACGGAAGCTCGGCGGCGGCTTCGATGAGCGGGCGATAGCGCATTGTCGCATCCTGCCCGGCGCGGGTGAAGGCGCGAATGCCGGTGGGGCTGATCACCAGCTGCGTGCGATAGCCGTCATATTTGAGTTCGTGCAGCCAATCGTTTCCGGAAGGCGGTTGCTCGACCAACGTCGGCATCATCGGGGGCACGAACTTGAGGTCTGCCACGGGTGGTGAACGGGGTGCCCTTTCGAGTGTTCCGTCAGCCAATTTTCGCGCGGGCCATCCCTTTAGCGGTCGATCAGGGCGCGCCTGTTGGGCAGCCGCTGGCGAGATATTCGTTCAAGCCCTCCTCCGTTTGCACGATGGCCTTCACAACCTCCATCCTCACACCGCAGGCTCCCGCGACGGAACGGATATTGGGGAACACCTGTTGACGGTAAATCGACCAGACATGGCAGGTGAGCTCTTCGCGCGTCGCGAAGCGCCCGGTGGTCGCTCTTCCCCTTTTCTTGTTCACAGACATTTCGGATCCGAAGTGCTAGGATTGGCGCGCCGCGAGGAGGCGGGCACGCAGTTCAGCTGAACTACAGCTTAGCTACGGCATGATGCCTCCGCGAGATGCATGCGGTAGGCTTTATTCGGCCGATGCCGGGCCTCGGTTACAAACAGGTCTTGGCCGGCGGTGAAAACCGGTCGCAATCCGCGAGCGACATGGTCAATGGTGTCGCACCGCTTGCTTGGAGGCACGATGCGCAGCGCACTTCTCGGATTCTTGTTCCTAACGGCTGCTGCCACCGTTCCGGCGGCGGCCAAGGCGGCCGGGCCCGCCACGGGAATAGAGCAGTTGATCGCCGGCTCACGGTACAAGGCGGCCGTTGCTGCCCTCGACCGCGGTCACGACAAAGTGATCGAGGATATCGTCACGTTGACCGAGATCCCCGCGCCGCCCTTCAAGGAACAAGCCCGGGCAAAGGCTTACCTGAACATGCTGAGGGAAGCAGGACTCAGCGAAGTCGAAATGGACGCAGAGGGCAATGTCATGGGCCTTCGCCGCGGCACCGGACCGGCCGGTGGGCCGATGGTGGCCATCGCTGCCCATCTCGACACGGTTTTCCCCGAAGGAACCGACGTCAAGGTCCGCCGCGAAGGAACACGCCTCTCTGCGCCAGGCATTGGCGATGATACACGCAGCCTCGCGGTGCTGCTTGGGTATGTTCGTGCGCTGGACGCAGCCGCCGTCAAGACCAATCGCGACATTCTCTTCATCGGCAATGTCGGTGAGGAAGGGCCGGGCGACCTGAGGGGCGTGAGGTACCTTTTCACCAAAGGAAAATACAAAGACCGGATCAAATACTTCATGTCGATGGACGGAACCGATGCCGCGCGCGTGGTGAACGGCGGGGTCGGCTCGAAGCGCTACCGCGTCACCTTCAAGGGACCGGGCGGGCACAGCTACGGCGCCTTCGGGCTCGTCAACCCGATGGCTGCGATGAGCCAGGCCGTCCTCGACTTTTACAAGATCGACGTCCCGGCTGAGCCCAAAACGACCTACTCGGCGAGCGTCACTGGTGGGGGCACGTCGGTGAATTCGATCCCGCACGAAGTGTTCATGGAATTCGACATGCGATCGGTCAGCCCCGCCGAGCTCGGCAAACTGGAGAAAAGCTTTCTTGGCATCATGCCGGCGGCCGTAGCGGCCGAAAACCGCTCCCGATCCACCAAAGAAGGTGAAGTGACGGCGGAGTTGAAGGTCATCGGCGACCGTCCCGCCGGCAGCACGGCTGCGTCATCGGAGCTTGTTCAATATGCGCTGGAGGCTGCCAGTGCGCACGGTTTGAAGCCCAGCCTCACCTCCTCGTCGACCGATTCGAACTTGCCGATGAGCCTTGGGATCCCCGCCATCACCATCGGGTCCGGTGGACGAGCGGGCCGTGCCCACTCGCTGGACGAGTGGATCGATGTCGAGAAAGGAAGCAGCCTCAAAGGGATGACCGTCAGTCTTACCACTTTGCTGGCAGCCGCGGGTGTCGAGGGTGACGGTCCCCGCCCTGCCCCCCGGCGGCGATGACGCTGGGCGGGTAACCCTTCACCCCGGCGGCCGGCTTCAAAGCGTCGCGTGCACCGTCGCCACGGCCTGTACAATCGAGGCGATGCGGGCGGCCGCCTGAATGGTTTCCGCTTTCACGCCATGCTGCTGCAACACTCGTTCGTGGCTGTCGATGCACATGCCGCAGCCGTTAATGGCGCTGACGGCCAGGCTGAAAAGCTCGAAGTCGTCCTTTGCAATGCCCGGATCTCTCAGGATGTTCATCCTCAGCCGCGCGGGCAACGTGCCATATTCCGGATTCGAGCAAAGGTGCACGAACCGGTAATAAACGTTGTTCATCGCCATCACCGCAGCTGCCGCCCGAGCAGCATTTGCGGCTTCGGGGGTAAGCTTTCCCTCCACTTCTGCTTCCGCCGCCGCGACGACCGGGCGATAGCCGGTGCCGTGGGCGCAGGCGAGCAGAAGCCCGAATTTCCGCTGATCGCCCAGCGTCTGGTCGTTCAGAAGCGAACCGAGGTTGAGGCGCAGGTCCTTGGCGTAATCAGGCAGCGTGTCGGCGAACTGCTTGAGCGACATTGGAAGTCTCCTGGATGTGTTTGGAGCGTGGCAGGACGGCACGCTACCGCCTTCGTGAGCGCGTTCGAGCTATCGTGCTGACGGTCTCTGGAACACAAGGCGGCGGCGCAAGGCCGCGCCCTCGCACGGCTTGGGTCTGGCTCACCGGCCGACCCGCCGCCCGTGCTGTTAGGAGTCCGGGGGCCAGCGTCGGCTTCAAGCAAGCCGCGCTGAGCCCCGGCCGCAATGGGCTCTTAGGCCGCCGGGCGGAGCACCTCTTCGCCCTCGGTCCAGTTGCACGGGCAAAGCTCGTCGGTCTGCAGCGCGTCGAGGACGCGCAGGGTCTCCTGCGGGTTTCGCCCAACATTGAGGCCATTCACCATTATGTGCTGAATGATGTTGTCGGGATCGACGATGAAGGTGGCGCGCAGAGCGACGCCTTCTTGGGGATGCAGGATGCCCAGGGCCCGGACGAGCTCGCGCTTATGGTCCGCAATCCACGGGAAGTCGGCTGCGGCGAGCCGCTCATCAGCCTTGCGCCACGCGTGATGCACGAAATCGGTGTCGGTCGAGCCGCCGATCAGCTGCGCGTCACGATCGGCAAAGTCCTGCGCGAGCTCCGCATAGCCGATGATCTCGGTGGGGCAGACAAAGGTGAAATCCTTCGGCCAGAAGAACAGGATCTTCCACTTGGCGTGAGTTTCGGAAAGGTCGAGCGTTTCGCCCGCTGGAAGGGCACTGCCCTGCTGGACGGGAACGGTGAGTGCGGGAAGCTTGTCGCCTACGGTCAGCATGCGTTTTTCTCCTGAAAGTGGGGGGATTTGCGCGCGCTATAGGGGGGCTGGCGGCTATCGCTCCAATTGATTACGTCGTCGCCACTGATCGAAACAGGCGATGAGTGTGACCACGTACCTCCCCACGCTGAAGCAGCTCCAGTACCTCGTGGCCCTGAATGATGAAGGTCATTTCGGGCGGGCGGCCGAGACCTGCTTCGTGACGCAGTCCACGCTGTCGGCCGGCCTCCGCGAGCTTGAATCTCTGATTGGCGTCACGTTAGTCGAGCGAACACGGCGGGTGGTGCGCTTCACCCCTTTGGGGCTTCGAATTGCGGAGAAGGCTCGGCGCATTCTTCGCGAAGCGGAGGAGCTTTCCGACATGGCACGCGCCGCAGGCAAGCCCCTGTCCGGTGAGCTTCGGATGGGCGTCATCCCGACGATCGCCCCGTTTCTCCTGCCGCGGCTGTTGCCCAAGCTGCGGCGGGAGTGGCCCGACTTGAAGCTCTATCTGCGCGAGGAGACGAGCCAGGCTGCCTGCGATTCGCTCCACCGCGGCCAGCTGGACTGCGTGCTGCTCGCGCTTCCTTATGCCTGCGGTGACGTGGAGGCAGCGGAGCTGTTCGAAGATCGGCTTTATGTGGCGGTGCCGCCGTCCCTCGCCGCCTCACTTCCGGACCGGCTCACGCCCGCCGCGATCGACGAGGACAAGCTCCTTCTGCTCGAAGATGGGCACTGCCTGAAGGAGCACGCGCTCGCCGCCTGCAACCGGCCGGAACTGCGTGCGGGCGCTACCATGCTCGGCACTTCGCTCCACACGCTGATCCAGATGGTGGACAATGCCCTGGGCCTGACGATGGTCCCGGCAATGGCGGTCAAGGCGGGAATCCTGGAAGGTACGGGCGTAGTCGCAAGGCCGCTCGAGGCCGTGCACGCGGCTCGCAGGATCGCGCTGATCTGGCGGCGGAACTCGCCTCGCGAAAAAGAATTCATGCTTCTTGCCGAGGCGCTGAGGAGTATTCATGAAACTGACTGACGCTCGGCTGCTGCTTCCCCTCCTGTTGGGATCGGCCGCGCTTGCTGGCTGCACAGCGCCTTCGCCACCGGCAGCGCCCGCGGCTACCGCTTCAGCTGCACAGCCGGCGCAGCCCTCCGTCGGGGGAGCAGCCATGGACCCTGCTCTCCCGATCCTCGATAACCTTGCAAAATCGGCCGATCACAGCACGCTGGTCAGCGCATTGCGCGCAGCCGGCCTTGCCGATCGGATGGCTGGGCCCGTCACCCTTTTCGCACCGACCAACCAAGCCTTCGCACAACTGCCGCAAGGGACGCTCGATGCGCTGATGGTTCCGACGAACAAAGCGTTGCTCACACAGGTTCTTAACTACCATCTAGTGTCGGGCGCCAAGACCAGAGCTGATATCGCCGCCGATGCCCGGGCAGGCGGCGGCACGGCTGTATACCGGTCGCTGCAGGGTGGCTCGATCAGGCTGACGACCCAAAGCGATCGCCTGACAGTGATAGACACGCACGGCAACCGAACCACCGTCACGATCCCGGACGTGCGCCATGCGAACGGCGTGGTGCACGTGGTGGACGCCCTGCTGCTCCCGGTTAGCTGATCGGCGCAGACCGGCCGCACGCTCCAGCCAACGCTGGGCTCAATCCATATGCTTCAGGCCGACGCGCAAATAATCCCAGCCGGTGACGAGGGTGAGAAGCGCCGCCAGCCACAAGCTGATCAGGCCGACGTCGTGGACCCATACCCATTCTTGCAGAGCACCGCCGAGGATAAGTGCGCCAAGCGAGACCAGCTGAAAGGTCGTCTTCCACTTAGCGAGCTGACTGACCGGGATCGAAACCTGCAGGCCCGCGAGGAACTCGCGGAGGCCCGAGACGGTGATTTCACGGAGCAGGATGATCAATGCCGCGATCACGTGAATGCCGTGGATGACCGGCTCGCCGCCCGCGCGGCGCGTGAAGATCAGCATAACGATCACCGCCGCGACCATGATCTTGTCCGCAATCGGATCGAGGAAGACGCCGAGGCGCGAGACGGTCGCATTGGCGCGGGCCAGGTAGCCGTCGAAATAGTCGGTGATGCCCATCAGGCAGTAGAGGACGAAAGCGAGCGCATATTCGAACCAGCTCGGCGACCAGAGCAGGAACACCAGAATCGGCACCGCAAAGATGCGGGACAGCGTCAGGATGTTGGGGAGCGTCAGCATCTTGAAACCCGCTCTAGCCGAACGGGACGTGCCTGTGGAGGGATGTTCTGCCGCTGGACGCGGCCGGAATAGCCGCTAATAGCCGGTGCCCATGAAGCGTAGCGCGGCAACGGCCGGCCTTTAAGACCATGCAAGCATCTTTAAGGCTGCTCGGCCGGCGCCGCTTCCTGCCCTTGTTCGTGACGCAGTTCCTGGGCGCGTTCAACGATAATCTGTTCAAGACCGCGATGGTGATCCTCGTCACTTATCGCGTCTTCAACGATGAAACGAAGGAGGCGACGTTCAACGCGATTGCCGGCGGCGTCTTCATCCTCCCCTTCTTCCTTTTTTCGGCGCTGGCGGGGCAGCTCGCGGACTCAATCGACAAGGCGAGAATCATTCGCCTGGTGAAAACCGCCGAAATCTTGATCATGACTG
>JADDQD010000179.1 GCA_016781555.1 Pseudomonadota bacterium
TGACCAGTGAGCGGGATCGCCGGCAGGCGGAGGTCGACGCCGCGGGGATCGCGCGGGAGACCTCTCTTTCGGCCCTGGCGCCATTGCTGGCGCGGGCCGGCCTCGACGATCCCGTGCAGCTTCCCTCCTTGATCGAAGCGTCGCGAAGCCGGCGCGATGCGCGGACGCGTCTCGCCGAAGCCGAGCGGCAGATCCTGACGGGCGGCGACGGCTATTCACTGGCGGATCTACTCGCCGCCTGGGAGGCTTGCGATCCCGATGAGGCGGCGAATGACGCCGATAGGCTTGATGGGGACCTTTCCGCCTTGACGGAGGAATTGTCGGCGGCTGCCAACGCGCTCGGGGAAGCGCGCAGAACCTTCGCCGCGCTTGACGAGCGCCCGCAGGCGGCGGTCGACGCAGCGGCCGACGCCGAAGCGGCTCGGGCCGAGATGGCGGCCCAGGCGGAAATCTACATGCTCAAGCGCACCCAGTCGGTAATGCTGCGCTGGGCAATGGATCGCTATCGCGAGCGCCGGCAGGGTCCGTTGCTGCGGCGCGCGAGCGAACTCTTCCATATCCTCACGCTCGGCCGCTTCGTCGAGCTCAAGGCCGATTACGAGCCTGCCGTCCCTCGGCTGCTCGGCCTCAGGGAGGATCGCGAGACCCTGGTCCCCGTCGATGGGATGAGCGAAGGCACCACCGACCAGCTATTCCTCGCGCTCCGGCTCGCCGCTGTCGAGCAGTCGATCGCCGCAGGAGTGCAGGTGCCGTTCCTCGCCGATGACCTTTTCGTCAACTTCGACGACGGCCGTGCCGAGGCCGGTCTACGAGTGCTAGCGGAGCTCGCCCGGTCGACGCAGGTCCTGTTCTTCACACACCACGCCCATCTGCGCGACATCGGCCGCCGGGTGATCGGAGCCGAGCTGCTTTCAGAATGCATCCTGGCGTAGAGCGCCCCCGAAACCCAAGGAATGTTTGACATCAGCAGCGAAGGCGTGCGCCTTCCTGAATCGCACAGGTATCCAGCTCAACCTGAATGAAGGTCCGCTTTTGGGATGAGCGAGAACCGCTCTCTACGGCCGGCATTGGCGCTTTTCGGAAATTTCCTTTGCGCCGGGCGGGGGTTGGAGACAACTGCTTGCGACGGCCCTTAGTGAGATCAAAACACCGGCTCGACAGCCTTGTAGCCGACGCGGGGTGTCATCCGATTAAGCCCGGAAAAGCGCCTGTCTCCCGCGGTTCAAACGGCCTTCTGGAAGGCTTCGTCTCCAACCACAAAAAAGCATGGTGCGTCACGCAGTCAGCTGCGAACCAGTCTCCACCCGGGTTCCCTGTTCTCCGGGAATTTACAGGGAAATGCTGCGAAAGTAGCATCTCTTGCGCTTGTCAAACGGCTCAGGGGTGGCTGATTTCTGTGGCTTCTGAGGCAAATTCGATGCGAGCTAAACAGGGAAACTATTCACGTAGTGCAGGGAAGGGGAGGGGTCTCATCAGGGAACTCTCGTCGGCAGAAGCGGCTGCCATTGCATGTGGGCTTTCGACCCATGGCGAAGGCTGGACGATCGGCTTACAAGGAGCCCATGACTGAAGCGCTCCAAAGTCGTAGCCGCCCCGAGTTAGTTCGCGCTGGCTCTGGCAATTGGCTCCCTCGTTCCAATCGCCGAGCGCCTCATCTTTTCAGCGGCCCTGAAGGAACCGTTTCGATCTGGGCGCAGCGGACGTTTTCGTTGTTGATGCGGCGATTTTCCGATCGCTGGTCCCATGACTGAGAAGACCCGTTCACAATCAGCCGTCGTGGTCGGTGTAGGCGAGGGGCTTGGTTGGTCACTGGTAAAGCGGCTTGCCCGAGCAGGCATGGAGGTCGCCATGGCGGCGAGGGACGAGGAAAAGCTGAAGAAGCTCAACGAGGCAGAGCCGCAGGAGAATGTAAGAACCTTTTCCTGTGATGCGGCCGATCAAGCGTCTGTCGAAGCGCTGTTCAAAGCGGCTGGCCGGGAGATCGGCTCACCCGACCTCGTGATCTTCAACGCAGGAGCATTCGTGCCCGGAAGTATTCTCGAGATCGAGCCTTCCGACTTTGAGCGCTGCTGGCGCGTTGGTTGCCTCGGCGGCTTCCGTGTCGGGCAGCTCGCTGCCAAGGCGATGGTGGAGAACGGTGGCGGCACGATCCTGTTTACCGGGGCAACGGCATCGTTGAGGGGAAGCGCGCGCTTTGCGAATCTCGCCGTTCCCAAATTTGGCCTCCGCGCGCTTGCGCAGAGCATGGCCCTGGAGCTTGGACCTCAAGGTGTTCACGTGGGACACGTCATCATCGACGGCCAAATCGGTGCAGAGCGGTATCGCGACCTTGCCGCCGAACGTTGCGCCGACGCGCTCCTCGCGCCAGATGAAATAGCTGAGGCCTTCTACCAGCTGCACGTTCAGCATCGAAGCGCATGGACATTCGAGCTCGATCTTCGCCCTTGGACCGAGCGCTTCTGATGGAGACCGGACGAGCGCTCCAGGCTATCTATTTTGCCGATCCGATGTGTTCGTGGTGCTGGGGTTTCGTGCCGACCATCGACCTCATTCGCGAGGAGTTTGGCGAAGATCTTCCGATTCGCCTGGTAATGGGCGGGCTCAGGCCAGGCACCAACGAGCCGATGACTAGATTCGGCAAAAGCAGATGTGAAAAGCCATTGGGAGCATGTCCATGAGGCTTCCGGGCAGCCTTTCGACTTCAGCTTTTTCGACAGAACAAGCTTCGTCTATGATACCGATCCCGCAGCTCGAGCAGTTGTCGCCGTCCGGCGCGAGGACGCGAGATTGGAGTATCCATTCTTCAAGGGCGTTCAAAAAGCATTTTATGCGCAGAACCGGGACGTTACCGACGCAGCGGTCTTGGCAGAGATTGCGGCTGGAATTGGCATTGACGAAAGTAAGTTCGTGGAATGCTTCGGATCAACTGCGGTACGTGAGGAAACTTTCAGGGATTACGCAACCTCACAGCGGTCCGGGATCAGAGGCTTTCTGACGCTCTTAATCGGCCCGGATAGCGAGGGCGCATTTAGCCTCGTCACACACGGATACCGAGGGCCCAGCGAGTTGATGCCGGTCGTGCGACAACTTCTGACTGCGATACGCTGATGTTTGGAACTTAGACATTCCCGAGAGCATCAGGCGGGTTGCACAACTTCTGTAGCCAGAACCTTCGCCGGGTGCACCGCTCGTCCATTCCTGCAACTGGAGACAGGATCAGCGGGTCCGGGGCGAGAAGAGGAGGCCGGTTCAGGTCTGGGGCGTCCCAGCCGCCGTGTTCTCTTCCGTTTGGGCGTCTGGCGGCAAGGCTCCGCGCTCGCCAGCCCCGCCAACGAGCTGGGCGCGATCTCAGCTACATCCCGACCCCTGAAAGCGCGAAGGTCCTGATCTGGCGATTGCGAGAGCGTTGGAGCGCCAGGCGACTGGAAGCGATCTCATAGCTGTCGTTATCGCGGGCATAATGGACCTAGGTGTTCAGTCCCAGCATGTGGTTCGGTTTAACGATAAAGATGTCGGGCTTCGAGTTCCAGAGTTCCTCGACGGGTTCGTATAGGTTCGGAACTTGAGCGCCTTGAGCTGCTTGGCGAAGTATAGGCTGCCAACCAGTCGCGGATGTGCCTTCGCAGCTCCTGTACCGAGTTGTAACGGAAGGATTTGACGGTCGCTTCCTTGATCGTCCTGACCATCCGCTTGGCCTGTCCGTTGGTCCAGGGGTGGTATGGCTTGGTCAGCCGATGCTCGATGCCGCTTTCAAGGCAGAGGCGGCGCGTCTGTCTCCGGCGGAGCGACATCGTTCCAGGCAGCGCCCCTCCTTGGGCGAGTAGTCCCGTCGACGCGGTCCCGCAGGCTTCGTGCGACCAACTTCGGAATGCATTTCCGGCGATGGCTGGTGCCGCTACGGCGGTAACCCTCTTTGTTTGCTCCGTTTTAACTCATCGCACCTAAAACTTTTGAGTCGCGGTGGGGCGTTTTTGCCGATGAGGCCAAGATGTCGCATACGAACGAGAACGAGAACGAGACCGTAACCCCCGAAGCTGTGCGCGGTCCTGATGGCGAGCTGATGACCCGCCAGGACCTGCCACCGTTCCGTGAGAAGCATTGGGGCGCCAAGCGCAAAGCTCAGGTCGTCACTGCGGTAGAGAGCGGTCTGCTGTCGCTCCGCGAAGCACGGCGCCGCTACGAACTCTCAATCGAAGAGTTCGTCACCTGGCAGCGTGCGCTGCACTCACACGGAACCCGTGGTTTGCAGGCCATCGCCCTCCGGCTTTCGCAGGGTCGAGAGCGTCGCCGCAATCGAACGAACGAGCGTCGCCAGGCGAAAGCTCTGCGCCATGGAGGCCGCCATGCATGACACCTTCAGTCGCATCGACGCGGGCGGCGTCGAGACTTCTGAGCTTGACCGCAACGAGTCCATATCATCCACGGAACCGCAGCCCTTACAGTCAAAGCTCCTGATCATAGATGACGACCTCAGGTGCGCCCACTTCTTCTCGGCCGCCGCAAAGGAATGCGGATACGCTGGTCAGATTTGCGGAAGCCATCCTCCCCTGCCACACAAAGGATGCGGCGCTTCGTCGCGGATCATTGCGAGCATCAATCCGCAACACAAGTGGGGCGTTTAGCGGCTCGAGTTCGATCGGGGGAGCTCAGGAGCCCCTGTCGTCTATGGCTCCACCAGGTGCACGCTGCTGTCTTTGAATATGATCGATCTTCGAGCGACTGAACGATCCCAAGCCGTAGCGCCTCACCCAGTCTATGTACTGGCCATTCATCGTCGTGAAGAAGTGATCGAGGTCGCTTGGTCCCCCCTCAGATCCCGCCTAAAATCTCGATAGTCTGGTGAACATGTGCGGCAGCGGTTCCTTGCCCGGGAGCGACGGAGTTCTGTCCAGTTCCAGGTTGAAGTTGACATCAGTCTCGCCTGTTTTGATGTGCTTGGCCCACCGGAGATGCGAACCGTAGATGCTTACAAGACGATTCCGGAACACCCGCTGATAGCCCGGAGCCTCGAAGCACTCTTTCATTGTTTCGGCCCAAATGAAGTCGAAATGACCAAATGGCCGCAGATTCGACCGCACCTCGTGGCAGCTTCCGCTCTTCCGCAAAGCTTTCGGAAGCGGCCCGGCAGCTAGGCCCGCCGGGTCAGCCCGTGCTGCTCGAGCCGCCAGCGGAGATCCTCAAGCCGGTCCTGCCCGAAAAAGGGTTCGCTATCAAAGACGAACAGCGGCACGCCCCAATGGCCGGCTTCGATTTGGGCGGCCTCGTTCGCCTCGATCACGGCGTCGTAGCGGGCGGGGGCGCTTGCGATGGGCTCCTCGAGCCGAGCGAGGTCCAGCCCGGCTTCGGCCGCTGCGCGCTCGAGATGATCGCCTTCGTGCCAGCCCTCAACCGTGCCTGACCAGATGACTGACGCCGCAGCCGACACGAACGGCAGCCCTTGTCCTTCCTCGTCCGCGGCGACGCCCAGCCGGCTGATCAGGTAGATGTAGGGCTGCTCGGCCGCCACCTCGCCGGAGGCGATATCCATCACGATCGGGTCGGGTCTCGGCCATCCATAGGGAATGGTCAGTCGCTCGGCGATGCGGCGGATGTCGCGCATTACGTAAGGGGGCCAGAGCGGATTCACCCGCTTGAAGAAGCCGGGAATGCGGACAGCGATCGGCCGCACGATCCGCATGTTGAAGCGCAGGTCATATTCATTCGCGAGCGCCTCCACCTGTGGGATCGCGAGGTAGGAGTAAGGGCTTCGAAACGAGAAGTAGAAGTCGACCTCGAGCGTCATCGATCAGTCCCCGGCAGGAATCCACACCAACAACCCACATGGTAAGGGGCAGTTGCCGTTCCGAATGGCACCACGGGTGCGCGTCCGCGCCTCCGTGTGGCACTTGCGCAAACCGTTCGGCAGCGGCTTTCCCAGCTACGACCACCATGACCCGCTTTTCCCATGCCAGACGTCCGCAAAGGCGGTTGAGGAAGCCCATTGGGTTCGGAGTGTGCGTCATGTCGCTAAACCCGCGCTGTGAAGCGCGAGGAGGAGAAATCCGCATGCAATCCCGACGCTCTCCGGGATGTAGTAGTTCTGCTTCTTCTCGCCAGGAAATGTCCCTCTTTTGCGCTGCCCGAAGACGACGATGTGCCAAGGTGCAATCTCGAGGCCCTAAGGAGCCCAAGGTGATCGCGGGAGATGCGCTGGAGCTTGATCGCGAGGCGGCGGGGCAGGAGCGGGCGGGGGTGGAGCGGCGGCAGGGGGTCTTCCCGCGTTGGGCGAGCCGCAGCCTCCTAGTTTAGCCGTCCTTCTAGTCCCTCGCTGCCACGCCGTTGCCACGTCCGCTCCCTTTTTTGTGGCAGGCCTAAGTCACTGCACAAGCACGGGTATTTAGTGCCTGCCACCCTTACCACCCTAACCACCCGTATTTTTAGTTAGAATAGGTACAGCGGGGGGCCGCCAACAGCGGCTGCGGCGCGCGGGCCCGCAACGCAAAATAAGGTTGGCACCTATGGCACCTATGGCAGCCGCCAGGGCAATTACCCGTCGGTGGAGCGGGTGGCGTTCGAGCACCCTACGACAGCAGCTGGGAGCCCAGCACCAGCACGACGAACGTTGCCACGGCAGTTGCCGCCATGAGGATGAGTAGCTTCCGCCGAAAGCGTTGAGTTAATCCTGGCATGGCCGCGATATGGCGCAGACGAATGGAGGATCAAGGAGGTAGGCAGAGCGAAGGTCGGTGCATGGCACCGCCGCGTTGCGTCGAAGCGGCTACAATAAGGTGGCCGTAACCTTGCTCGACGTCTCCACTGACGGCTTCCGCATCGAGACGTTTGGCGGCATCACGGTTGGATCACCCGTGTGGGTAACGCTACCGGGCCTGTCCGCCATGGAAGCGGAAGTTGTTTGGGCGCGTTGGGATCAGGTTGGCTGCAGGTTCACGAATCCGCTCCATCCTTCCGTCCTCGGCGCGGTCGTCTCGCGAGCAGGTGGTGCCCCATCCTGAACTATGCAGCCATGGCAGAAAGCGCGGCCACTTCGTTTGATATGGTCACACGCATTTCCGGCTCAGCTGAGGCAATTCCGCCAACGAGGCTAATGCAGCCTCAACCAAGTCCGGCGCACAGGTATCTGATGCAAACCGGGATTCGCACTTTCATCCGGAGCCGCAAATCATCCTCAGTTCCGACACCGGAGGAGGTCGCGGCCGATCAGGAACGTCAGGAGCGGCTTACAGCGCGCACCAGGGCCGCTCTTCCGTCAATGCCGGAACCGGAGCCGAAGGTTCGGCGGCTGTTTATGGGGCTCCACTAGGCTGGCGAGGCCCTGCCTCGTCGAATTATCCGAACTACCGAAACAACCTTATGTGTCTTTCGATGCTGCTACCGTTCGTGCTTTCTTGATCGTGAGGCGGCGCGGCTGGAGCGGGCGGGGGTGGAGCGGCGGCAGGGCATCTGGGCGCGCTAAGCAACGCCGCGGCGCCCGCGTCCTAGGTTACCCGTCCAAAGCGGCAACTGGATGAATTTGTGATAGCCGTGGAGCTTTACCAGCTCATGCAACAGCAGACTTGGGTTTACTCGGAGGAAGCCTAAGGCAGGCGGCAACCGCCTTCATCGCCACCCGAGGAAAAACAACCATGGCCGAAAACCTCAACCTCATCGAGCTCACCGCGGACATTGTGTCCTCCCACTTCTCCAACAACTCAGTCTCCGTCGGCGACTTGCCGAGGCTCATCGAGCAAATCCACGGCGCGCTCACCTCGCTTGGCCAGCCGACGGAAGAGCCCAAGCAGGAGAAGACGCCCGCCGTGACGGCCCGCGCCTCGATAAAGCCAGACTACATCATCTGCATGGAGTGCGGACGGAAGCAGAAGACACTGAAGCGGCACCTGCAGAATTCGCATGGACTAACGCCGGATCAGTACCGCACTGAGTTTGGGCTGCCCCGCGACTACCCGATGGTTGCGCCGGCATACTCCAAGCGCCGCAGCGAGATGGCGCAGTCGATTGGGCTGGGGAGAAAGCGCACAGTGGATACGAGCACGGCTGCTGGCCCAGTGGCGAAGCCGAAGCGTGGGCGGAAGCCGAAGGCCGCCGCTTAACGCGGGAGAGTAAGGCACTGGCCCGGCGGGTAAGTCTGCTTCGACCCAGGCGTAGACATACGTCAGCTGTCCTCGTGCTCATGAAAGCTTAGTGGAGATCTCATGGCCGATTTGTACCTGAAGGCGCTTGAGTCTGAGCGGAGGAGCCTCTGGGCTGCATGCCGTCTGAGAGGCCTCGCGAAGGACACCCGCGGAGCGCCGGCGCATCGCCGAGATCGACGCCTACTTAGCGAGCACAAGCGAAAGAAGAGCGGCTAAGCCGCCTCCGGAGGACCTCGCCAAGGCCGGAGGTGCGGCGGGGGATGTCCGCTAAGCGCCGATTGTGTTCTCTAACGGGTCAAGGTCTG
>JADDQD010000170.1 GCA_016781555.1 Pseudomonadota bacterium
CTATCGCTGCCGCCTGAGCCGATGCAACGGCCTCAGCGGCCTCCCGCTGGCGTTCCTCCAGTGGATCAATCCCGGCCTTCACCTTGAGCCGCAATGCCGATGCCAGATCGCGGGCAGCCGAAAGAGAAATGCCGCCCGGTCCAGCCGCGCCCAAGCCAATGTCGCGCGACTTGCCCTTAAGCATGAAGCGATAGACCCAAGAGCGCGCGCCGGTTTCCTTCACCAGCAAATGCAGCCCCGCGCCGTCCGCGTGGCGTCCGGGCTTTGCATTTCTGACTGACAGTGGCGTGAGTGTGTTGCTGAGCTTGCGAGGCATTATGGCTCCCTCTCCGGGAATCGAACCAGCCTTGAGTGGCCAAATTGGCGGCTCTAGCTACGCGTTCCCAAAACCGTTCCCTGATAATAGCGCGGTTTTATGGGAACGCAACGGGACAGTCGCGGACACACCTCTTTCCATATTGCGCAATATTCCGCGTATTTGCGGTGTTCTTTGGGATGTTCCCGGCTGCTTGTGGAGGATAGTTCGGCGGACTCCGTCTCCGCCACTTCCCTAGGCTCGTTCCCTTGGAAACGTTCAACTCATTCGAGGCTAACTAGGGCTCGCCCTCCTTCCGTCGCTCATCCGGAAGGGCACTGCTGCTAGCGGGCAGTGAGGCGGAGCGCTGAGGGCCTTGAATGAAGTAGCCAGCGGATGGGCCCCTCATGATAGAGACCCGTCAGAGAAGCGGACAAGAGAATGGCCATTTCGTCCGTGGATGCCCTCGGCACTCGAGCGGTGGCTTTCAGAAGGCGCATCTACCACATGAAAGCGCCCCGCCCGGCACAATCCGGGACGGGGGCGAAGTATATAGTAGGCCGTTTATTTTCTACTGCTCGTCCCGCTTAAGCAGAACAATAGTCCCTTAGCGGCACTTGTCGCTCTTGTTGGACCTTCCGGGAACGCCGTCCTTACCGCCATTACCGAAGCCGTTATTTCCTTGCTTCATTTTGTGCTCGTTGCGCTTTTGGTCGCCGCCCATCATCTTCTGGTCACCCTTCTGTGGGCAACTGCCGGCGCCGCCGCTGACGTGGATGAGTTCTGATTGTTGCAATTGACGCATCGTGAAGCTCCGTGATTGCGCGGGCGACAAAAGGCCGGCCCTGCATCCAGCCAACGACGCTCCCGCTTGGTTGATCCACGCTTAGTCCTTTAAAAGTCTCGTTTAAACGGCATCCCACCTGTCGATGGTTGGACCAAGCACGCCTCCGAGTCGGGGCCGGCCTGTTTCGCCCAAACTCCACGTTCGACCGAACCCTTACTGATCTACGCGAGGCCACTTCCGTGCCACTTCCAGCATGGCAGAGAGAGTTCGAATCCTTTTTATCTCCGCCAGCATTCGCGTGGTAGGCCGCACAAGAGACATGCGGTGCCGCGGTCGATATGGACCAAAGTCTATGTTTCGCACTCGGCTGACGAATGTTAGCTCGTCCAAATGTCGTCCGAAGCAACCGGTTCAGATGTTGAAACACGTGGGCAGCATGTCCTGACGGTCTGGCAGCGCGCGCGAGGAACGCAGCGCGAGCTGACGAGCGAGGCTGCGCCTACGCTATTTCGATGGCTTCGCCAAAAGGAACGGTGAACAAGGCTTCACCGTTCTCGGTCCTGACCTCAATCCGCCACGAAAGGTCGATCCGCCCCCCCTGCACTTCATGCGCGAGAATGCCGCGCGCTCCGGCCAGCGCTTCACGCCGAGCTGCTTCTGCATCGGCAAGCTCAAGACCATCCTCGTCTTCGGCAATGCCGTGCCCTTCGACCACATCGAAATAGTACCAAGGCATGCGCGGCCCAATCCCCCAGCAGGCCAACAGTTTCCGAAGGAAAGGACATAGCGGCACATTGTCGGGTCAAGGCGATAGAAAAGCGCCCCAGCCGCTAAACACTGGGGCATCAGCGACCCGTGGTCGAGAAGGTTACTGGCTGTCATGGGCACCCTTTGAAGCCGTGTTTTTGCCCCTTCCAGGGAAAGAAGGACAGCCCCCTTCGACGCCGCCTGGGCGTCGCTCAGGACAGGCCCTTCGACGCCGCCTGGGCGTCGCTCAGGACAGGCTTCGACAGGCTGAGTGCGAACAGACCAGATTTAGCGCAGTCTGCTCCAGCCGACGGGAATGTCCGTGGGACTGGTGCGACCTCGGCTCAGCGGACGATCAGCTTCATGGCAAGCCGCGGATCTACCCGATCGGCGTCTAGTTTGCTGATCGAGTTTTCCAGCCGCTCAAGCTTGCGCCGCCTGCCGGATCGAGCGTCGGCCATAGATGCGGCTTCAGCAGCAACAGCGGACGGCGCCTCGAGGCTCGTCAGCAGGCGTTCCAATGCAACTGGGTCGGGGTGGGGTTGCGGCTGTTCGGCACACGCGCTGCAGACAAGAGCGGCGCCTAGGATAATCATTGGAGTTTTGATGATGACCATGGGCGCGCCAACGCGCGAGGCGGGCGCTAGGCTCCCAAAACTAATGCTTCCAAGCGCATGAGCCTGCGCCATTTCCGGACGATTATGGCTGAAGGCGGATCAGGAGCGGCCCGCGACCGAGCCTCAATTTTTGCGGAGGTCGTCAAACTTGCGGATCAGTCCTCGGAGAGGGTCCCATCCTCCTGCTCCTGAACGCCATCGCTCCACGCTGGCCCCGGGTGGTGCGCGCCCCACCCGCACCGCGGGCAGACATCGTCCAACAAGGTCACATGGAAGCCCCACGGAGTGGCGATCGAGCATTGGAGTGGCTGCGTCATGACAGCTCCTTAGCATGGTTTGGTTAACCTAACCTAGATCAGCCGCGAGCCGCTTAGCGTCAGACGCGCCCTTCAAGCGCGGCGTGCAGGACCTTCCGAGCAGCAGCAGCGTCGAACGAGACAGGGTTCCCCCCTGCAGACGGATCGGCCTCCGCCATCGTAGCAAGCCGGTCCACAGCTTCGCCGGCGACACCAAGTTCAGTGAGCCTATGCGGAACTCCGAGGCGCTGCCGCAAGTCGAGAACCCAATCCAAGAAAGCGCTGAAACTCGTCTCCCCCAAGCCGATGAATCCAGCGAGGCGCCCAACGCGGTCCTCGATTTCAGAGCGATTGAAATCGAGCACGTATGGCATCAGCACCGCATTGGTCTGGCCGTGATGGCTGTCGTAGATCGCGCCGATCGGGTGCGAAAGCGCGTGCATGCCCCCGAGCCCCTTCTGGAAAGCGGTGGCGCCCATCGAGGCTGCGACCAGCATGTGCCCCCGTGCATCGAGGTCGCTGCCATCCTCAACCGCCCGCGGGAGCCATTCGCGGATAAGCTTGACGCCTTGGGCAGCGATACCATCAGCCATCGGGTGAAAGCCGGGCGCGCAGTAAGCCTCAAGGCAGTGCGACAACGCGTCCATGCCCGTTGCCGCCGTGATGTGAGGCGGGAGCCCGACCGTGAGCTCAGGGTCCGAAATCACGACGGCCGGCATCATCTTCGGGTGGAAGATGATCCTCTTCACCTGCTGCCTCTCGTCGAGGATGACACCGGCTCGCCCGACTTCGGAGCCGGTCCCAGCAGTCGTCGGCACGGCAATGATCGGCGCGATGCCGGCCGGGTCCGCCCGCGCCCACCAGTCGTCCTTGTCCTCGAAATCCCACAGGGGCCGCGTCTGTCCTGACATGAAGGCGATCACCTTGCCGGCATCAAGCGCGCTGCCGCCGCCGAATGCTATCACGCCGTCGTGACCGCCGGCGGTATAAGCGGCGACGCCTTGTTCGATATTGGCGCCCACCGGATTGCCGCGAATATGGGAGAAGGATGCGGTAGCTATTCCGGCGGCTCCATTGCGTGCCACTGCGGCGGCCACCATGGGAAGCGAAGCGAGGCCCGGATCGGTTACCAGCAGCGGGCGCTCCATTCCGAGCTCGCGGCAAACACAAGGCAACTCTTCGATCCGCTCCGCCCCAAACCGGATGGAGGTCGGATAATTCCAATTGGCGCGCGGCAGGGCCATCAGGGCATGCTCAGGTGAAAGGATTTCGGCCGGGTGAGGCTTTCATAGCCGAATTTGCCGAGCGAAGCCCCGCGGCCGCTATTCTTCACGCCGGTCCAGGCAAGCGCCGGATCGAGATAGTCGCACCGGTTCGCGTAAACCGTTCCAGCCTCCACTTGCGCCGCCAGCCGCCGGGCGTGTTCAAAGTCGCTCGTCCAGATCGATGCGGTGAGGCCGTAATCCGAGTCGTTCATGAGCCGCACGGCCTCGGCATCGTCCGCGACCGCCATGATCCCTACCACAGGGCCGAAGCTTTCCTCGCGGATCACGCTCATGCGGTGGTCGACGCACGTCAGCACCTGGGGCATCAGATAGGGTGAGCCTTCCTTGTCCGCAGGAAACAGCTGCGGCTCGATGTGGGTGACGGCGCCGGCAGCGACCGCTTGGCCTATCTGCTGCCGCACCTGCCCCGCGAGCCGCGCACTCGACATCGGTCCTAGGCTCACCTCCGGATCGAGCGGACTGCCCAAGCGGTAGCGGTGCGTCGCCTCAACGAAACCTTCGAGAAACGGCTGCCACACCGCCTCGTGCACATAGATCCGCTCGATCCCGCAGCAGGATTGGCCGCTATTGTAGAAGCTTCCATCCACCAAGCCCTCGATTGCGCTTGAGAGCTCCGCGTCCGGCCGAACATAAGCGGGGTCCTTGCCACCGAGCTCCAGCGTAAGCGTCGTGAAGCTGCCTGCGGCTGCGCGCTCGATCGCTCTTCCGCCCTCGACAGACCCGGTAAAGGTCGCATGGTCGATGAGGCCCGACCCGAGCAGGCGTGCGGTGTCTTCGTGGCTGAGGAAGAGGTTGCTGAACAGCCCCTCCGGCAAGCCCGCCATTGCAAGCGCCTCCGCAAAGCGTTCGCCGACCAGCAGCGTCTGGGCCGCGTGCTTCAGGAGGACGGCATTTCCTGCGATCAAGGCCGGTACGATCGTGTTGGCGGCAGTGAGGAAAGGGTAGTTCCACGGTGCGATGACAAGCACCAGCCCTGCCGGCACACGCGCTACGTACCGGGTCGCGGCTCCGCCGGGCTCAGGGCAAAAGGGGGCTAGCCCTGCATCGGCGGCCGCAATCATGCCTTCCACCCGCTCCGTCAGAGAGCGAAGCTCACCCTCATATCGAACCGGTCGCCCCATTTGCCACGCGAGTTCCGGAACGACGTCCGCGTTGAGGTCCTTCAGGGCTTGGAGGAAGCGCCGCATGACATTGCAGCGCTCCTGCAACGAAACCGTGGTCCACTCGCGCTGTACGCGCCGGGCTCGGTCGATGATCCGGTCCAATTCAGCGGGCGGAGTGAGAGGCCGCCGCGCATATTCGCGTCCATCGACCGGCGAAATACAAAGAAGATCGTTCAACCCAAGCGTCCCAAGCGTCAGATGATTTCGAAGTACCGGGCGAGTTGCCAATCCGTCACCGCTTTTCTGGCTTCGCGCTCCTCCCATTCGCGTGTCGCTGCATAATGATCGACAAACTCCGCGCCGAAGAGCTCACGGGCGCCTTCGGAGGATCGGAGCCGCTGCGCCGCTTCCCAAAGGGTCGAAGGCAAGGCACGTTCGGGCGGTGGCTGCTGCGCGTAGGCGTTGCCGACCATTTGTTCGTCGGGCTCGATCCTGCGTTCGATGCCCCACAATCCGGAGCCGATTGCGGCAGCAAGCGCGAGGTAGGGGTTTATGTCCGCGGCCGCGATTCGGTATTCGACCCGCTGCGAGTGCGCTGACCCGCCGATCACGCGAAGCGCACAGGTGCGGTTCTCGAAGCCCCACGTCGCCGCCGTTGGAGCCCAATAACCCGGTACAAGCCGGGTGTAGGAGTTCACCGTCGGCGCCACCATCGCGAGAAGCTCCGGCATGAGCGCCTGCTGTCCGCCCACGAACCAGCGCATCCGCTCAGTCATGAAGTTGGGAGCGTCAGGATCGTAGAAGACGGGGGCGCCCGTTTGGCGGTCGAGGAGCGAGCTGTGAAGGTGCCCGGACTGGCCCGGCCAGTCCGGCGACCACTTGGCCATGAACGTCGCCATCCAGCCCCGCCGCTGGCAAAGGATTTTGGTGACCGTCTTGAACAGGGCGGCTTTGTCGGCCGCCTCCAAAGCATCGTCGAACCGGATCGCAGCTTCGAGAACGCCTGGGCCGGTTTCGGTATGCAGGCCTTCAAGTTCGATCCGCATTTCCTGGCAGACCGACCAAAGCTCCTGGTAAAAATCCGCATGCACTCCCGAGCGGAGCATCGAATAGCCGAAATTGCCGGGAGTGATCGGCTTCAAGCCGCGATAGCCCTTGTCGCGGACGGAGTTCGGAGTTTCTTCGAAAACGAAAAACTCGAATTCGGCCGCTGCTTTCACCTCGAAGCCCATGGCCGCCGCTCTGCCGAGCACGCGCCGGAGCATAGCGCGTGGGCAGATCGCCTCTGCCCGCCCGGAAAACTCCCCGAGAATGAGCGGCATACCCCCTTCGAACGGAAGCGTTCGTAGCGTTTCCGGAAGCAGCCGCGCCTCCGCGTCCGGGTAGGCCGTGTGCCAGCCGGTGAAATTTATATTGTCGTAAAGCTGATCGCTCGAATCCCAGCCGAGCACCACGTCGCAAAACCCGAAGCCCTTCTCGAGCGCCGAGGCAAGCTTGTCCGCTGCCATGTATTTGCCGCGGAAGACCCCGTCCATGTCGAAGACGCCGACTTTCGCGCAAGATGGGGTGCGTTCGAGGACGCGTTTCAAGATGGAATCAGCGGTCGGCATGGCTCACATTCCTCTCGACAGTCCGACTATCACCTCCGCGTCGGTTTCGCGCGCGTTAAATCGGCGACCCGCTTGAGCGGACGCTCGGCGTAGATCGGCGCTTTATTGCAGTTCTTCAGGCAACGCCCCCATCCATGAGGAGCGCTGCGATTGCGCGGGGAGTAGCCCATCCCTAGATCGGCCTCATGCTAGATGCCCAGAACGCCCCTGCCACGCCGCCGGCCACCACTTTCCGCGAAGACTATCGAGCACCCGACTGGCTGGTGCCGGAGATCTCGCTCGATTTCGAACTCGGGGCGCAACGCACCCTCGTCAGAGCGGCGCTGCGGGTGGAGCGAAACGGGGAGCATGATGAACCACTGCGGCTCGATGGCGAAGGATTGAACCTTGTCGCGGTGAGCGTGAACGGCAAGCCGACCGAGCACCGGTACGAACGCGATGTGCTTACCGTTCCCCTTGCCGATGGTGGCGCCACGGTTGAGACGATTGTCGAGATTTCGCCGCAAGCGAACACGCAGCTGATGGGGCTGTACGAATCGGGCGGCATTCTCTGCACCCAGTGCGAGGCAGAAGGTTTCAGGCGGATCACCTTCTTTCCGGACAGGCCGGACGTTCTCAGCCAGTATCGCGTGCGCATGACCGCGGACAAGGCGCGCTACCCCGTTCTGCTTTCGAACGGCGACCCGGTCGCGAACGGCATGCTCGAAGGAAGCCGGCACTGGGCCGAATGGCACGACCCCTTCCCAAAGCCCTGCTACTTGTTCGCGTTGGTAGCCGGCGACCTTGTGGCGAACAGGGATCAGTTCATCACTCGCTCCGGCCGGACGGTCGATCTCGGCATCTGGGTTCGCGAAGAGGATTTGCCGCGCACGGACCATGCAATGGCCGCGCTAAAAACGTCGATGGCCTGGGACGAGAAGGTTTACGGCCGCGAATATGATCTCGCGGTGTTCAACATTGTTGCCGTCTCCGACTTCAACTTTGGCGCGATGGAGAACAAAGGCCTCAACATCTTCAACACCCGCTATATCCTTGCCGATCCGGACACCGCAACCGACCAGGATTATGACGCGGTCGCCGGGGTGGTTGCCCACGAATATTTCCACAACTGGTCGGGCAATCGGGTTACCTGTCGCGATTGGTTCCAGCTTAGCCTCAAGGAAGGCTTCACCGTGTTTCGGGACCAGCAATTCTCGGCGGACCAGGGCTCGGCGGCAGTGAAGCGGATTGAGGACGTACGGACGCTTCGCTCGACCCAGTTTCCAGAGGATGCGGGGCCGCTTGCTCATCCGATCCGGCCGGAAAGCTATATCGAGATTTCGAACTTCTACACGGCGACCGTTTACAACAAAGGCGCCGAGGTCATCCGCATGATGCACACGATCCTCGGGCCGGAGAAATTCCGCGCCGGGAGCGATCTCTACTTTGAGCGACACGATGGCGAGGCCGCAACGTGCGAGGATTTTGTGCGGGCGATGGAGGACGCGACCGGCGTCGACCTCGCGCGCTTCCGCCTTTGGTACTTCCAGGCGGGGACGCCCCGGGTGCGCGCGAGCTTGACGCACGGCGCAGGCGAAGGTCGCGCTCATCTCCGCCTGGAGCAGGACATTCCTCCTACGCCAGGCCAGCCCGTTAAGCAGCCGATGCCGATGCCGCTCAAGATCGCCCTGTTCGGGGAGCGGAGCGGCAACAAGATCGCCGAGAAAACGGTGCTGCTCGAACAGAATATGGAGGAGATCACTTGGGAGGGCATTGGCGAGCGTCCTGTGCTTTCGCTCAACCGGGATTTCTCGGCGCCAATAGTCGTCGAGAGCGACCGAAGCCCGGGCGATCTCGCCTTTTTGTCTGCCAGAGACGACAATCCGTTCGCGCGCTACGAAGCGATGCAGCAACTGATGGTGGACACGCTTGTCAGCGCCATCTCCACTGGCCGGGCGGACCATGAGGCGGTGATAGAAGCCGTCCGGCAAACGCTCACGGACGAGGAGCTCGATCCGGCTTTCGTCGGCGAAGCGGTGCTGCTTCCCACCGAAGCCTTCATCGGCGACCAGATGCTGGTAGTAGATCCGGACTTGGTGCACGCGGCCCGCGAAGCGTTGCGAAGAGACTTGGGCGCCGAGCTCGAAACGTTGTGGCGCCGCGCGTATGCTGCAAGCAGCGCCAATCGATTCGAATATTCTCCGGCGGCAAAGGGCGCCCGGCGGCTCCGCACGGTGGCGCTCGCATATCTTGCGGAGAGCGGAGCCGAAGATGCGGCCGGAATAGCGATGCGCCAGTTCATGGACGCCGACAACATGACCGACCGTCAGGGCGCGCTGGGAGTGCTGACAAACGGGGCAGCTCCGGAGCGGGAACAAGCAATCGCTTCATTCTACGAGCGATACCGCGGTGATGCCCTCGTCCTCGACAAGTGGTTCACGGTGCAGGCGCTCTCGACCAGGGAGGACACGCCGGACGCAGTTGAGGCGCTTTCCCGCCATCCCGACTTCACGCTCGCCAATCCAAATCGATTACGGGCGCTGGTCGGCGCCTTTGCAACGAACCAACGCGCATTTCACAACGCCTCCGGGCGTGGCTACCGCTTCCTTGCCGACATGATCTTGGCGGTTGACCGGCTCAACCCGCAAGCGGCGGCGCGGCTTGTGCCGCCGCTCGGTCGCTGGCGCCGCTTCGACGAGAAGCGGCAAGCCCTGGTGCGGTCGGAACTCCAGCGCGTCGTCGCGAGCCAAGGGCTGTCAAAGGACGTGTTCGAGCAGGCCTCAAAGAGCTTGGTTTAGCAGTGTCGCCTCAGCTGCCGACCCAGGCAGCGACTTCGGTCGCAACGCGGTTGGCGGCCTGGTTCAGCGCGGGTGCGACTGAGGCTGCATCTGCCGCAGCGACAGGGACTCGCGCCTCAAATCTCCGGGTCGAAACACCACCGTCACGACGGCCAAGTGCAGCGTCAAAAACAGCAACCGCCTCCATGCGCGTCCCGTCGAGCCCGAAGCGCTGCAGTGTTCCGGTGAGACGTGTCCCTGGATCGAAGGTGAATTGCCGCGGATCGAGCACTACGCGTCCGCTTGTGGCAGCGATGGTTTCGCTGAGCAGCCGAGCAAACTGGTCGGCGGGCATTTCGACCCACTGAGCGTTCTTCAAGTAAGCAACCGCGGTGTCGCTTTCGTGCACTGGCACGCGAAGCGTTTCCAGCTCCTCGGGCACGGTGGGCACCACCACCGTGATCGCCTCGCCAGCCGCGGCGGTGCGCGTGGTGGCGGCGGCACGCGCCTGCTCGGCGCTCAACGTCATCAACGTCGGCGGAACCTTTGGCCCCGAAAAGAGGGCGCATCCGGAAAGGGCGAGCGCTGCAGCGAGCGCTAGGAGGTGACGGCTCTGTCTCATCTTTTCCTGTTCGGCTCGTAGTCGGGGAGCTTGGGTTCGCCGATGATCGAGGTGACGCCTTGGCGCTCAACCCGCCCGGTGATGTCGCGCAGGTTCGAAGTTGTCTCACGCAAGTCGCGCACGAGCTGCCCGACTTCGGGGATGGTCTGTTTCGTGAGCGCCTGGACGCCAGGACGCGCCTCGCTCACCATGGCGTCCACGCTCTGGAGGCTGTTCTCGGCTGCCCGGATGGTGTGACGAAGATCGTTGATCAGCGGTCTGCCTTCGCGGGTGACGAGGGAGTTGGTGGTCGCCGCGAGCCGCTCGAACTCGGCGGCGGCAGAACCTGCCTGACGGATCGCGATACGTGCTTCGGCTAGCGTCGCTGCGATTTCGGGCGAACGGTCGGCAAGGCTCTGGCTCATTTCCTCGACGTGATCGAGGATGCCGGCGATGGACGCCTGGTTTCGGTCGGACAGGAGCTCGGTCAGCCGCTCCGTCAGAGTGGAGACCCGGTTCAGAAGCTCCGGCGCGCTGTTGAGCAGCGCCGCAAAGCCGCCGGGGCGCGTAGGTATGACCGGAACGCCATACGGCCCGGCCTGCGTGATCGGCGGCGCGCCGCGAACCGCGCCGTCGAGCTGTATCTGCGAAACCCCGGTGAAGCCGACGCCCTGGATCGTCGCCGTGGTTCCCTGAAGTATCGGTGTCGTCGGATCGACGGAAATTCGCACCCGTACAAATTCAGGGGTGCGCGGCTCGAGGTTAATCGAGGTGACCTGCCCCACGGGGACGCCCGAAAAGCTTACCGCGGAACCGCGGGCAAGACCATCAACCGCCTGCCGAAAGAATATGTCGTACTCGTTGCGCTGTTCGCCGGAAGCCTGGCTCAGCCAGATGATGAACGCGAGCACGGCAACGATCAGCGCGAGAACGACGCCGCCGACGAGGATATGGTTCGAACGAGTTTCCATCAGGCGCTAACGTTGTTGGCTACGGTTGTTTCGGCGGCTCGGCCGCGCGGACCCCTGAAATATTCCTGTATCCATGGGTGGTCCAAAGCCAATAATTCCGGAATCGTTCCAACCGCGATTACCTTCTTCTCTGCCAGCACCGCAATGCGGTCGCAGATAGCGTAAAGGGTGTCGAGGTCGTGGGTGATGAGAAACACGGTCAGGCCCAACGCATCGCGAAGATCCCGGATCAGCTGGTCGAAGGCAGCGGCGCCGATCGGGTCGAGGCCAGCAGTGGGCTCATCCAGGAAGAGAAGTTCGGGGTCGAGCGCCAGCGCGCGGGCGATCCCGGCGCGCTTCTTCATGCCTCCCGACAGCTCAGACGGAAATTTCGGTGCAGCCTCGCCCGGAAGGCCGCTCATCACGATCTTGTAGGATGCGATTTCGTCGAGGAGCTGCTGGTCGATCCGCGGAAAATATTCCCGCAGCGGCACCTGGATGTTCTCAGCGACGGTGAGAGTCGAAAACAGCGCCGCGCCCTGGAAGAGAATTCCCCAGCGGCGTCTTATATCCTTCACTTCCTCCTCGTCGCGGTCGAGCGTCGGCTCCCCAAAGACCATCACTTGGCCGCCTTGCGGCTGCTGGAGGCCGATGATCGAGCGCATCAGCACGGATTTGCCGGTGCCGGAGCCACCAACCACCCCGAGGATTTCGCCGCGACGAACATCAAGATCCAGCCCTTGATGGATGGTCTGTTCGCCGAACGTGTTCACGAGACCGCGAACTTCGATGATGCTGTCCGCCACCTTAGACCCAGCCGATCGAGGTGAAGAAGACTGCGAAAAAGGCATCCAGCACGATCACAAGGAAGATCCCCTGGACGACCGCCGCAGTGGTGCGAAGGCCCACCGCCTCGGCATTGCCTTCCACCTGCATCCCCTGAAAGCAACCCGCCATGGCAATGATCAGGCCGAACACCGGTGCTTTGATCAGCGCTTGGTAAAGGTCGGTGATCGGCACCACTTCACGGATCCGCTGAACGAACGTGACCGGCGGGATGTCGAGCGCAAGCCAACTGAAAATGCCGCCGCCGACGATCGAAACGAGCGCCGCATAGAAGCCCAGAAGCGGCATCAGCAACGAAGTGGCGAGGACCCGCGGGATGATCAGCGCCTCCATCGGGGAGAGGCCGATGGTACGCATCGCGTCGACCTCTTCGGCAAGCTTCATGGAGCCGATCTGCGCGGCAAAGGCAGAGCCCGAGCGCCCAGCCACCATGATGGCCGTCATCAACACGCCAAGTTCCTTCACCGACATCCGGCCGATCAGGTTCACGGTGAAGACCTCGGCACCGAACTGGCGGAGCTGCACGGCCCCCTGCTGCGCGATGACGATGCCAACGAGGAAGCTCATCAGGCCAACAATGCCCAGCGAATGGATGCCGACGACCTCGAATTGCTGTGTCACCGCATTCAACCGAAAGCGACGCGGATTTCGAATGAGGGCGGCCATCGAGACGAGAACCGCGCCGAAAAAGCCGAGCAGCCCAAGCAGCGTGCGCCCCGCAATGGAGGTGGCGTCGCCGATCTGGCCCATCACGCGGTAGAGTGGCGGCGTGCGGTCGGGTCGCACCTTCACTGGCTGATCGGCTTGGCTGACCTGTTCGAGCAGGACTTGAAAATGCTCCTTGGCTCCGACAATCTCAGCCTCGCGGCCGCGAACCAGGCGGTGAACCAGCCAGGCCCCAACCGTGTCCATCCGGGAGACCTGCGATAGGTCCACTAGGAGACGTGTGCCATCCACCTCATCGAGGCGCTTTGGCAGGTCGCTGATGCAGGCAAGGGTGAGGTTCCCCGAAAAGCGCACAGCCCTTCGGTCGCCGTCGACGCTCTGTCGGAAATCGGCAGCGGAACTCATCATAGCGGACACTGGTGCAATAATGCCCAGCGAGCAAGCACGTTCCAAATCCCGTAGACATGCCGGCTTCAGCTGTGCTTGCAGACCGGTGATGAAAAGCCAGCTCGCGATCTACGACATGGACCGGACCATCACCCGGAAGGCGACCTACACGCCTTTTCTGGTTCATGCGGCGCTTCGGCTCGGTCCCTGGCGCCTGCTCCTGCTGCCGCTCGTCTCGCTGTCGATGCTCGCCTACGCGGTGCGATGGATCGACCGAGCGCGCCTCAAGGAAGTCAATTACCTTCTCCTCGTTGGTCAAGGTGTCGCGCCCGATCGCCTCGAGCCGGTGATCCAAAGCTTCGCCGACAGGCAGATCGCTACCAACATCATGCCCGGAGCAAGGGCGAGCATTGCGGCCGACCGGGCGGCGGGGCGGCGCCTCGTCATGGCGACCGCTTCCTATCGAATCTACGCCGCCGCAATTGCCGAGCGGCTGGGCTTCAAGGATGTCATCGCCACCGAAACATCGCTCGACGCCAAAGGCCGGATCATCGCGCGAATCGAGGGCAGCAACTGCTACGGCGATTCAAAACTCGCCATGATCCAAGCTTGGCTGGAAGGCGAAGGACTGGCGCGCGAGGCCGTGCACATTCGCTTTTATTCCGACCACGTGTCGGATGCCGTCGTCCACCGCTGGTCGGATGAGGCCGTGGCGGCGAACGCGCACGACCGGCTGCTGCAAGTCGCTCGGGCCGAAGGTTGGGAAATCGTCGACTGGCGAGCTTAGATCGCGCGCAGCGCCTGCTCAAAATCGGCGATGAGGTCGTCCGCGTCCTCGACACCGATCGAGATGCGCACGAGATTATCGGAGATGCCGAGTGCCTTCCTGCGCTCGTCGGGCACGGAGAGGTGGGTCATCGCTGCCGGCGCGCTCGCCAGGGTTTCGGTGCCGCCGAGGCTGACCGCGAGCTTTGCGATTTTGAGTGCATCCAGGAATGCAAAAGCCTCGCGCTCTCCTCCGCGCAAATAGAGAGAGAAGGTCGATCCGGCACCGCTGCAGTGGCGACGGTAAATGTCGGCCTGCCGCGCGTCCGAGCCACTTTCGAGAAAGCCGAGATAGCCGACGCTCTCGACCTTCGGGTGCCCTTGGAAAAAGCCGCACACCCTGGCCGCGTTTTCGCCGGCTCGGCTCATCCGAAGCTCAAGTGTTTCGAGGCTGCGCAGAAGCATCCAAGCAGTGTTCGGATCCGTGATCGTGCCGATCGTGTTGCGCATCATTCGAATCGGCGTGATTAGCGCTTTCGCTCCAACCACGCCGCCGGCAACGAGGTCGCTGTGGCCGCCCGCATATTTGGTCAGCGAGTAAACCGATAAATCGGCACCATGCTCGAGCGGCTTCGACCAGAGCGGCCCGAGAAAGGTGTTGTCGATGGCGATCGGCGGCCGCTGCTCGGCGAACAGCGTATCGCGCGCCGCGGCAACGGCCTGGACGTCGACCAAGACGTTGGTGGGATTGGCTGGACTTTCGAGGTAGATGAGCGAGACGCGCCCAAGGCTCTTCGCCCGGTCCATTACCGCTTCGATCTCTTCGCGCGTGGCACCGGCCGGAAAGTCCAACCATTGCACGCCGAAGCGGCCGAGGATTCGACCGATAAGGGTCTCGGTGGCCGCATAAAGGGGACCCGAATGAACGATCACGTCGCCCGGCTGAACAAAGGTGAGGAGCAAGGTCGCAATCGCGGACATGCCACTTGAAAAGGTGAGCGCGTCCTCCGCATCTTCCCACACGCCGAGACGATCCTCGAGGATCTCCTGGTTCGGTCCGTTGAAGCGCGAGTAAACAAGCCCTTCTGCACCGCCAGGCCGCTTGCCAGTGACTCCTTCGAAGTGGCGCTTGCCGGCGGCGGCATTCTCGAAAACAAAGGTGGAGGTGAGGAAGATCGGTGCCTTGAGCGAACCTTCCGACAGAGCGGGATCATAGCCGTGGCCCATCATCAACGTCGCCGGCTTGAGCTTGCGTCCGCCGATTTCAAGAACGTCGGGCTTTGGACGACGTCGGGCCGTAGCGCCGGTAAGCTCGGATTCGTCTTGCATTAGGCTCCCCTTCCGATGGGCGCTGGACGCTCGATCTTGCCTAGCCCCCGTCAAGGCCAGCGGCAACCTCTCCGCTCGCCGGAAGCGCGATAAGCGAAATCTGGCGGCCGTAATCGCCTTCACCTCTGTGCGTGGCGCGGCGGTAGCTGAAGAACCGATCGGGATCGGAATAGGTGTCGAGGCCAAGGGCCTCGATGCGCGTCAGCCCGGAAGCCGCCAGGCGGGCAACGACATAGCCCTCAAGATCGAACTGGTACCGGCCAGGACGGCCATTCGAGAAGAAGCGGTCGTTTTCGGCATCTGCCTCGGCGAAGCGGCGGAAGAAGGCTTCGTCCACTTCGTAGGACTTCCTGGCAATCGTTGGTCCAACTGCCGCAACTATCCCGGTGCGACGCGCACCAAGAGCTTCCATGGCAGCCACAGTCGCTTCGACCACGCCTCCGAACGCCCCCTTCCAGCCGGCGTGGGCGGCGCCGATCACCCCAGCGCTCGCATCGGCGAACAGGACGGGCGTGCAGTCTGCGGTGAGGATACCCAATGCGAGGCCTGGCCTATCCGTCACCAGCGCATCGGCATGCGGCCGCCGGTCGCCCTCGAAGGCAGCCGTGACGCGGATTGCGGTCGGCGAATGGACCTGGTGGAGCGTGACGAGTTCTGCGCCGGGCGCGACTGCAGCCGTGGCGCGACGTCGGTTCTCACGAACCGCGTCACGATCATCTGCCGAGCCGAGACCGACATTGAGCCCGGCGAAGATACCGCTCGACACGCCCCCACGGCGGCCGAGAAAACCGTGCGGCACCGCCCCCAGCACCTTTGCGGCGATCACTTCAACGCTCATTGGTTTCCCTCAGCGAAAGACGCATGACATGGTCCTCGTCGGCGTGATCGCCCACCATGAAGGCGTAGAGGCCCACAAATTCAAACCCGTAACGCACGTAGAAGCGGCGGGCACGGTGGTTGTCCACAAAGACCGACAGATAAAGATCGTCCGCTCCCCGCGCTTTCGCTTCGGCCAGCACCCATTCCATCAGCGCCTGCGATATGCCTCGGCCATGCCACGGGCCAAGCAGATAAAATTGGCGAAGCTCGATGGACGCGCCGCGCGGCTCGAAAGGAAGGGACGGCGGCCCAAGCTTCGCGTAACCGACCCGTTCGCAGTGTGCCTCGGCGAGGCACACTGCGAAGGAAGGATCCGCGAGTTCGCCCGCCCATCGCTCCTCATCATGATTGTGAAGGAATGCGGCGAGATTGTCCGGCGTGTACAAGTGGCCGAAACTCTCCGTGAACGTGCGTCGCCCGAGGTGCGACAGCCGCCGTGCATCGGCTAGGCCCGCCATCCTATAGCTGATCTCACCCATCAGAACCCCGCCGGCTCCGGCCAGGCCGGTGCCAGCAGCGCCATCACCTTGAACAAGGCACCCATCTCTTGAGGGCCGGTGAGGCGATGGCGGGCGGCGGCAATCTCCTCAGCGTGGCTCGGCGCCGCTTTTGAAAGCGCGGCGGCGCGGAGACCAATGCCCATGGTTTCGAGCCATTCCCCCTGCCCCCGCGGGCCGAAGGGCCGGAGCCCTGCAGCCTGAGCCGCCGATGCGAGGCTCTCGAAGTCGACGTGCGCTGTGAGATCGCGCTCGCCGGGATCGGTCCAAGGATCGGCATATTCGTGACCTGCCACGGCTTGAAGAGTCTCGCCGGCGGCCGTCCGCGCGTGACCGTAATCGATGAGAAGGAGTGCGCCACCTGAGCGGGCGATCAATTCCGCGACTTGCCGGATCACCGCAACCGAAGCCGGCGATGTTTCGATTACCGAGCCTGGTGGCGCCGAGCGCAGGTGATCCGGAATGGCGGCCGCGCTCGCAGCCGGGCCGGGCAGGGGCACGAAGCGTCCGTCGTCAAGCCCGACCAGCCGCTCGTGCCACCCTTTGCCCGTCGCGATCAGCTGGTGGACGGGAAGCGCATCGAAGAATTCGTTCGCCACGACGAGCAGCGGCGCATTTGTGGGCAATGAGGTGAGGTCGTCGTGCAAAGTCGCGGCAGGCACCTGGCATGCCTGCAATTGCCTAAGTACCGGGCTCGTCTCGACGAAATGGATCGGCGGTTGCAGCCCCGCAGCGCGCATGGCCCTGAGCGCGTCCGCCGCCAGCGTCCCTCTCCCGGGGCCCAGTTCCACGTAGCGCACTTGGGAAGGGGCTCCCGCCCTCGCCCAGAGGTCGGCCAGCCAAAGGCCGACCAGTTCGCCGAACATTTGGCTGATTTCGGGCGCAGTGATGAAGTCGCCGGCCTGCCCCAGCGGATCACGCGTCGCATAATAGTGAGCGTTCGCTTCGGCCATATAGTGAGCGACGCTGATCGGGCCGCTGGTGGCGATCAGCCGCGCGAGCCTGTCGCCGAGTGTGAGTTCGTCAGGCGATGCTTTCATTACCTGCAATCGGGTCGACCCGCTCGCGCCGGCCTTTCGAAGTCGCGATGAGGTATAGGCCGCCGATGATCATCGGCAGCGTCAGCGTCTGCCCCATGGTGAGACCCCAGGCGAGATGCTCAAGCCCCTCATCCGGCTGCCGCACCATCTCCACCAAAAAGCGACTGATGCCGTATACGAGAATGAAGGTCCCGACGAGACGGCCGGGTTGATACCGAGCGTCGGTTCGCCAGAAGAGGTACCAGAGGATGAGGCCCAGGAGGAGGCCCTCCAAGCCGGCTTCGTAGAGCTGGCTCGGATGGCGCGGCACCTCGCCGCCGCTTGGGAACACCACTGCCCATGCTACGTCCGTTGGGCGGCCCCAAAGCTCGCCATTGATGAAGTTGGCGACCCTTCCGAAGAACAAACCGAACGGCACGCAGCAGGCGACATAATCATGAATGCGCAGCCAATGGAGCCCGTGCTTGCGCGCAAGGTAAAGGATACCCAGGCTTACCCCGATCACGCCGCCGTGGAAGGACATGCCGCCGTCCCAGACTTGCAGGATCTCTATTGGATTTTCCAAGTAGAAAGCCGGCTTATAGAAGAGCACGTAGCCGAGCCGGCCGCCGAGGAGCACGCCGAGCGTGGCGTAGAAGACCATGTCGTCGGCATGGCGCCTTGCCATTGGCGCGCCCGGGCGGTCAATGAGTTTTAAAAGGTACCACCACCCGATGACGATGCCCGCAAGGTAGGCCAGCGAATACCAGCGCAGCTGGAAAAATCCCAGATCGAGCGCCACCGGGTGGAGCCCCATATTTTCCCATCGCAGCGCTGACGTAACGTCAACCGCCGCTGCGGCTAAGTGCGGAAGGATCAAGGCTTTCCCCTTTGACTTTCCGCTCTCATAGAGGCGAGAAAAAGAAACGGGAAGGCCAAGGAGAAGAGGTTTGCCGAGCGAACTCGACCGGAAGTTCGATGCGTTGTTATCCGCGGTAACGGGGCCGAACGGCCGCATCCAGATCGGGAGCGACGATCAAGGGCGGGCAATCGTGACGAACCTGCCGCCTACACTGCCGCTGCTGTTCGACGTGTTCTGTGCGCTCCATGCCGACACGATCGCTGTTATTGCCGACGGGGAGCGCCTCAAATTTGCCGAGCTCAACCAGCAGGCGACACGGCTTGCGAAAGCGCTGGTGGGCCGGTGGGGCATCCGCAAGGGTGACCGGGTGGCGATCGCAATGCGCAACGCACCGGCATGGATCGTCTGCTACATGGCTGCGATGAAGGCCGGTGCGATTGCCACTTTGCTCAACGGCTGGTGGCAGCCCGATGAGCTCGCCCACGCGCTGGAACTAACGAAACCAAAACTCATCATCGCCGACGCACCGCGCGCCAAGCGGATCGAAGCGGCGGGAGCGGCAGCCGAGCTTGTCACGCTGCCCATCGAGCGTCGGATTGAAGAAGCGCTCGCGCCGCTTGTTACCAAAGGCGGTGAGGATGCGGAGCTTCCCGCGGTCGCGCCTGAGGACGATGCAACAATCCTGTTCACCTCCGGCTCCACCGGCTCCGCCAAAGGCGCGGTGTCCACGCACCGCGCTGTCACGAGCGGCGTTTATGCCTATTCGATTGCGCTCGTCACGATGCTGGCCATCAAGGAAAGCGAGGGCAATCCGCCCCCCAACCCACCGCTAACGCTGATTGCAGTGCCTCTATTCCACGTCACCGGCGAAGTGCCGGTGATGCTCAACAGCTTCGTGATCGCGCGGGGCATGGTGCTGATGCCGAAGTGGGACCCGGGCGAGGCGTTGCGGCTCATGGCGGCGGAAACGGTAACCTATTTCGTGGGGGTGCCGACCATGAGCCTCGAACTCATGCAGCACCCCGATCGCGACAAATACGATCTTTCGTCATTGACCGACATCGCCGCGGGCGGAGCGCCACGCCCGGTCAGCCACGTGAAGCGACTTCAGGAAAGCTTCCGCTTCGCACAGCCTGCTCTTGGGTACGGGCTCACCGAAACGAACGCAGCCGGTTGTGGCAACTTCTGGCAGAACTATGCGGACAAGCCCGCTTCGACCGGCCGGCCGCAGAAACCGATCGTCGAAGTGGCGATCCTCGGGGAAGGGGACACCCATCTTCCGGCGGGCGCACGCGGCGAAATCGCCATCCGCGCCGCCTGCCTTTTTCGCGGCTATTGGCGCGACCCGGAAGCAACGCGCGCGGCCTTCACGGGAGATGGTTATTTTCGCACTGGTGATATCGGCTATCTGGACGAGGACGAATACCTCTTCATCGTCGACAGGAAGAAAGACATCATCATCCGCGGCGGCGAGAATATCAGCTCCCAGGAGGTGGAAGCCGCCTGTTACGCCCACCCCGGCGTTGCCGAGGCCAGCGTCTTCGGAATTCCTCACGAGCGGCTCGGAGAAGTTCCGGCGGCGGTGGTTTATTGCGAAAACGGCACGCTCGACAAAGCCGATCTCATTCGCTTTCTCGAAGCTCGGCTTGCCAAGTTCAAGGTCCCGGCCCAGCTCTGGGTGCACGAGGAGCCGCTGCCCAAGCTCGGGACGGGCAAGATCGACAAGGTAAGCCTTCGGGAGCGGTATCGGGCCGAGCTCGCAGGCGAGTGAACTCACGCCTGCTTGTTCGGTCGGCCCGGCCGAGCAAGCACTTTCACTGGATCAGTCCAGCCTCTATCACGCCCGCAATGGCGATCCGAGGGACAGGTACGGGACTAAGTCGACGCAGCTTGCTGATCGGCGGAGGCGTCGGCGCGGGCCTCGTACTCGCCTGGAGCCTCTGGCCCCGCAAATATGAACCGAACCTCCGCGCCGGACCTGGCGAGACCGTGTTCAACGCCTTCTTGAAAATCGCTACCGACGGCCGCGTGATCGTGGCGGTGCCTCAGGCGGAGATCGGCCAAGGCGTTTATACCAGTCTGCCGCAAATCCTGGCCGACGAGCTCGGGGCGGATTGGCGGACGATCTCGGTTGAGCCTGCGCCTTTGAGCCCGCTTTACGCCAATCAGGTCCTAGCCGGGGAGCTGGGGGCGGTTCCTTCAGCGCTGCAGGGGATTGGTCACTGGGCGGCGCGCGAATATGCCACGCGCTCTGCCTTGATGCTCACCGGTGGCTCAACTTCGATCCGCGCGTTCGAAGGGCCGATGCGCGAAGCAGGCGCTGCCGCCCGGGCACTTCTCAGCAAGGCTGCTGCCGAGCGCTGGAACGTAGACTGGGAGCTCCTCGATACCGCTCAAGGCTTCGTGGTGAACGGAGCCGACAAGATCAGCTTTGGCGAGCTTGCCGAAGCGGCGGCCGATCACGACCTGCCGGAGAACCTGCCGGTACGCGGGGGCATCGAAAATCGGCTCGTCGGGCAGCCTTTGCCGCGCATCGACCTGCCTTCGAAGGTGGATGGATCCGCCCAGTTCGCCGCCGATATCCGGCTCGCCGACATGGTCTACGCTTCCGTCCGGCAAGGGCCAATCGGCGACAGCCGGCTCGTTCGCATCGATGAGGCGGCAGCAAAGCGCATCCCGGGGGTGCTCGCCGTCTTTGAGAACCCCGGCTGGGCTGCGGCCGTGGCTACCAACTGGTGGGCCGCCAATCGCGCCGTTGAGGCCATGAAGCCGTTTTTCGTGACGAGCGGCGGCCTTGCGGACAGCGCCGGGATCAACGACGCGCTCGATGCGGCCCTTGCTGGCGGCGAAGCAACGCGCATATTCAGCTACGGCGACGTCGAGGCCGCTCATGCCGACGGCAACTTCTTCCGCACCGAATATCGGGTCGGAGTGGCGCCAAACGCCCCGCTGGAGACGCTGACCGCCACGGCGCGCGCGACCGGTGACCGGCTCGAGATTTGGGCCCCCACCCAGGCGCCGGGCCTCGCCCGCGCCGCCGCAGCGCGCGCGGCGGGGCTCGGCGCTGAACAAGTCACGATTTATCCGACCCT
>JADDQD010000260.1:0-6890 GCA_016781555.1 Pseudomonadota bacterium
CGGAAACCCGCGTTTCCAGCGCCACTGAGGTTCCGCAGGACGAGGCCGGCGAAGAAGGTGAGATCATCGTCACCGGCATCCGTCAGAGCCTTGCCAACGCGCAGAGCATCAAGCGGAACGCCGACACCGTGGTCGACGCGATCACTGCTGAGGACATCGGCGCTCTTCCGGACCGTTCGGTGACCGAAGCCCTCCAGCGTGTCCCCGGCGTCGCGATCAACCGCTTCGCCGCTGCGAACGATCCAGACCACTTCTCCGTTGAAGGTTCAGGCGTCGTCATCCGCGGTCTGAACTTCGTCCGCTCGGAATTCAACGGTCGTGATACCTTCTCGGCCAATGCTGGCCGTGTGCTCAGCTTTGCTGACGTTCCCGCCGAGCTGGTCGGCTCAGTCGAGGTCTACAAGAACGTAACTGCGGAAATGATCGAGGGCGGCCTTGCCGGCACGATCAATCTCAACACCCGCCTTCCGTTCGACAAGCGCGGCTTCCACATTGGTTTTTCGGCTGAGGCCAACTACTCTGACTTCATCAAGAAGGTCACTCCGACATTCTCCTTCCTCGCTACCAACACCTGGGATACGGGCATCGGCACCTTCGGGTTGCTCGGCAGCGTTGCTTATTCGCAGGTGAAGAGCCGCGCCGACGCCGTGCAGGTGCAGAACATTCAGACCCGCGATGGCGCCATCGTACTCCAGCCTTTCAACTTCCCCAACCGCGTTGCCCGGAACCAACTCCCGTCTGACACCGACGGCAATGGGGATGGCCTCGCCGATCTCCGTCCGCTCTCCTTCGCTCCGATCGGTGCGACAAGACGGAGACAGGAATTCGACCGCGAGCGCGCCGGTTTTGCGGGAGCGCTCCAGTGGGAGAGCAACGACCGCACGATGCTTGCCACTCTGCAGTTCCTCCGTTCGGAAGCGCGCCAATCGTGGAACGAGCGGGTTAGCGAGATCGGCGGTGACTTGTCAGAATACAACACCTATCCCGTAGGGTGTCAGCAGAACGAAGCTGATCCGCGCACCACTTTGAACGGCTTCCCGCGTGGGGGTGGAAACCGGACGATTGCAGTTTGCCCTGTAGCAACCGCAGGCTTCACGGCGACCCCGGCTCGGCCGGGACCATTCAGGAATTACGAATATGATGAGGACGGCCTCTTCGAGCGCGGCTTCATCACGCTGCCAGGCACCGGCTGGCGGACCTTTGGCTCCGGGACTGCAGATACCAACCTCCCCACCGGTGGTTCGCAGTTCAACAATATTTTCCGTGAAGTCCTTCAAGACACGATGACGCAAGACATTGGGTTCAACTTCAAGTGGAATCCGAACGAACAATGGTCGTTCAATTTCGACGCCCAATATGTTGACTCCACCACCGAGAACCTTGACTTCTCGATTTGGTCATCCTTCTTGGCTGACACCGAACTCGATCTGACCGGTGATATCCCGACGGCGGTCCTGCATAAGCCGCAGACGACGCGTGCTGCGTGGGCAGCCCCAAATGCTCGCCTGGAGGGTCAGACGGACGAGCAATATTTCAACGATCCAAGCCGTTACTTCTGGCGCAGTGCTATGGATCATATCGAGGACAGCGAGGGCGAGGAAGTCGCGTTCAGGGGCGACGTCGCCTATGACTTTGAAGATCGCATCCCGGGGCTTCGCCGGTTGAAGGTCGGTGGCCGTTATGCCGATCGTGATCAGAATGTGCGCAGCACCACCTACAACTGGGGCGTGCTCAGCGAAATCTGGTCGGGCAACGCAACGGCGGTTTACCTCAACGAAGCGCCGAATTTGCCGCTGAAGCAAGAGCGTTTCGGAAACTTCTTCCGCGGCCAATCAGCCGCCCCGCCACCCACCTTCTATTATGGCCGCGATATCATCCAGGGCTATTTCGGGGCCACCCAAGACTTCCTGGCAGTCAATCAGGAGTGGAACCGACGCCGGAACAACAGGAACCGGCCGACGGGCGGTGGTAGTGGCTGGGTTCCCCTTGCCGCACGTCCAGGCGTGATCGAAGGTACCCCGTTCCTGCCGGGCGAGATCACCACGGTCTCCGAGGAGACCAAAGCCGGCTACGCAATGCTGAGTTTCGGCAGCGATGACCCGGTCTTCGGCGATGTCCGCATCGACGGGAATATCGGCGTCCGCTACGTGGCCACCGAGGCAGTGTCGGTCGGCTCGATCTCGCTTCCCCCAAGGGGCGCGATCGGCGGCGGGCAGACATTCGAGCAGTTCTGTGCGCCCCGCCTGCCCCCGGCAGGGTCTCCGCCGGGAACGCCTGCCCCGCAATTGCCGCAGCTCTGTCTCAACGGACCGGAAGCTTTTGCACGGGCGCAGGCATTCGCGAACGGAGCAAACGTCCCGTCCGTAGCGGAGAACAACTTCGACCATTGGCTGCCGAGCCTCAACGTGAAGATCGGCGTCGGTCCGGACGTGATTGTCCGCTTGGGTGCGTCCAAGGTGCTGACGCGACCCGACATTGGGCAGACTCAGAACTTCCTGAGGATCGGCGCCAACCCCGGTGGCACCTTCCAGGCGAGTGCAAGCAACCCGTTCATCCGCCCAGCCACGGCCAAAACGTTCGACGCCGGTATCGAGTGGTATTTCGCGCGGGTGGGCTCGCTAACGCTGAACGGCTTCTACAAGGATATCTCGAACGTCTTCTTCCGCGACGTGACGGAGCGCACGGTCACCAACAACGGCCAAACGTTCGCGATTACCGTCACCGGGCCTGCCAACTTCAGCGGGCAAGGTGAGGTGAAAGGGTTCGAAGCGGCCTACCAGCAGACCTACGAGTTCCTTCCGGGGCCGTTGTCTGGATTTGGAGTCAACGCGAACTACACCTACGTCAAGAGCAAGGGCATACCCAATGCGATCATCGCCGATCCGCAGCAGCCGGATATTGGTGGGCGCGGCAACCTGCCCCTCGAGCAGCTCTCGAAGCACAATGTGAACGCTACGCTCTTCTACGAGAAGTACGGCCTCTCGGCTCGTGCATCTTACAGCTGGCGCTCCAAGTTCTTGCTGACGGCCCGGGACGTGATCGTGCCCTTCTTCCCGATCTACAGCGACGACACGGGAACTCTGGACGCATCCATATTCTACTCGCTTAGCGATCAGCTGAAGGTGGGTGTCCAAGGTGTGAACCTGAACAACGAGATCCAAAAAACGATCCAGGTGTTCACTGCCGACGGACGGGAGGGGCCTCGGTCTTTCTTTACAAACGATCGCCGCATTTCCTTCGTGGTGCGCGGCAACTTCTAAGCGCAACTGAAGCGATGAATTGCCCCCTCCGCCCCACGGGCGGAGGGGGTTTCTTTTTGCGGTTGAGAGTGACCGGTGACTACAAAGCAGCCGGCGGCACAGGCTCCGGAAGCTCGGGGATGCGACCGAAGCTGAGGCTCAGCAGGGGCGGGAGGAAGCCCTCGGCTTCAAAAGCGCAATTGGGACAGCCTCCGCCATCTTCCGGTAGCCGGCGATCGACGGGTGCAGGTGATCACCTGAATCGAACTCGGGCCGTAGCCGGGTGGGGTTCGACGGGTCTCGAAGCAGGTCATCGAAGTCGATCACGGCATCGAAATTCCCCGGGGCTCGGATCCACGCATTAACGGCTTGGCGATCCGCTTCGTTGGCTTCATCCGGATGATAATAAGCCGAGCCGCCATAGGGCAGGATCGTGGCTCCGAGCACGCGCATGCCCTGCTCGCGGGCTCTTCCGATCATCTGCCGATACGCACCGACCATTTGCGCCACGAGCACGCGGTGAGCTTCGGGGCTGGCCGGTGCCTCGCGTGTGAGCGACCCAAGATCGTTGACGCCGTGCAGCATGATCAGGGTATCGGCGCCTGGCTGACTCAGCACGTCCCGTTCGAACCGCGCAAGCGCATTGGGCCCAAGCCCGTCGACGAGGACGCGATTTCCGCCGACCCCGTGGTTCAGAACAGCGACATTTCTCGTGGCGGGGTTCGACTTCAGCCGGTTGGCGAGAAAGTCAGGCCACCTGCTGTCGGTATTCGGCTGCACGCCGAAGCCGTCGGTGATGGAGTCGCCGAGTGTGACGACGGCGGCAGCAGCTGGACCGGCTTCGACATCCACGCCGGCGAGCTGGTACCAATGGTTCACCGTCTTTGCGCCGCGCAGATCGGGTGCGGCGACATGGTTGCCGGGCAGCAGATAGGATGTCGCCCGTGAGCCGGGATGGCTGGTCTGCTGCGCCGGCGCGTCCGGCAGGTGCATCGAAATGGCAAGGTGCGTCAGTGCCGGCACCGCCAAATCGATGGGATCGGAAATGAAGATTGCCCCTGCAGGGATCACCACTTCGCGACTTCCGAAGAACGTCACCGCCCGCCCGCTCGCGGGTTGCAGTCGCGCGCTGGCGGGATCGGCGCTCCGCGCTACATGCACGGAGCCAATTCGGAGGGGCGCGGTGCCGAATTGATTTGAGAGACGGATCCTAATGCGATCTCCGCTCAAAGTCGTCCGAACGACTTGGCGGAGGGTAGCATCCTGAAGGTCGGCAGCGGGAAGGGCGTTGTGCGGTTCGGGTATCTGCTGCGAACTGGCCCAGCTGCCTACCCAGCAACGGCCGGTTGATTTCGGTTCTGCTGCAGCCAAAGCCGCCGAGGAACTGAAGGAAAGAAGAGCGGCAAGGACAAGGCTGGATGCCTTGTGGGGTATCCGCCTCCTCTGGATGATCGTCATTCCCATTGCCCAATTATCCTTCTGTCAGCCTGACAAAGCTGCTGCGCGCAGCTTAGGAGCAGCACCCGATTGCCGCCTGACCAGCTCGAACCGCAGCGACCGGTGGGCCCGACCGCTACCGTGTGCTCGGTTCCTGCCGGTTCTGGCCCGGCGCGAAGTCGAAGCGGAGGCTCTTGTAGTAGCCAAGATCGTGCGCGGGCGGTGCGAAGCCTGCCGGCACGGGCCGGCCGGAAATCTCGCTGAAGTAGGCGATCGAGGCATCCCGCCACCATTGCGCCTCCTTCTCCTGCGTCTGAAGGAAGCTGGCTGTCTGTTCGAACCGAGCCGAATCCACGTAGGCCTTGAGCCTCCCCCAATTCTGGCGCATCGTTTTCACCTGGTCGACGCCCAAGCTGTAGCGCGCGACGAGTTCGGTCCAGAGCGGCCGGCCTGACTTCATCCGGTGGTCCCAGTCGACATGGTGGAACCAGAGCAGATATTCTTCCGGCACGGTGCGCAGATCGGCGAAGCGGCGGGCGACCGGGGCGAAGTATTGGGAAAGCGCGTCCGTCCCGCTTTTGGTGCGATCGACGCCGATGCCGTTCTTGTCGGCGCGATGGTAATAAACGGGGTTCCACTCCGGCCGCGACAGTTCGCTCACCCAAGGAGCCGGTCCATAATGGTGGCCGGTGCCCATCAGGTGCGCCAGCCCTAGCGGCGTCATGTAGTTCACGGCTGCCTCGCGGGAGGCCATCATCATGTCGGCCACCGGCCGCACCAGGGCTGCCGCATTGCCCCAGGTCATACGCGTCCAGTCCTCGGCAATCGCGCGCGCAGACAGGCCGGAGTCCCAGGCGAAGCGGCCGAACGCGAACCAGTTAGCCTGGTCGAAGTGGGAGCCGCTCCAGTTGCGGTCGGTTCCGATGTTGGCCACGCCGGCGATGCCGGTGATCGGGTAGCGGTGTAGAGAGCCGTCGATCACCTTTGCGACCGTCGATCCCTTTCCTTTGGCGTGGGTGTCGGCGTCCAGCACCTCTTCCCACATGGTGCCGAGATAAACGAGGTGGGTGGCGAAGCCCAGATACTCCTTTGTTATCTGGAACTCCATCATCAGCGGCGTCTTCGGCATCGCCCCGAACAAGGGATGAAAGGGCTCGCGCGGCTGAAAGTCGAGCGGCCCGTTCTTTACCTGCACGAGGACGTTGTTCGCGAACTTGCCGTCAAGCGGCTTGAACTCGGAATAAGCTTGCCTGACCCGATCCTCATTATTCTCGGGAGCGTAGACAAAGGCGCGCCACATAACGGTTCCGCCATGCGGCTTTACCGCCTCGGCAAGCATGTTCGCCCCGTCTGCATGGCTGCGCTTATAGTCCTGCGGCCCGGGCTGCCCTTCGGAATTGGCTTTGACGAGGAAGCCGCCGAAATTGGGAATGGCCGAGTAAATTTCGTCCGCTTTCGCTTTCCACCAGGCGCGCACGGCCGGATCCAACGGATCGGCGGTTTTGAGCCCGCCGATCTCGATCGGCGCGGAAAACCGCGCCGAGAGGTAGACCTTCATTCCATAGGGGCGGAACACGTCGGCAAGCGCAGCAGCCTTGGCGATATAAGGGGCCGTGAGGCTCGTCGACGAGGCATTCACATTGTTCAGCACCGTCCCGTTGATGCCGATCGAGGCATTGGCCCGTGCATAGTCGGTGTAGCGAGGGTCCCGAAAATCGGGCAGCCTCCACCAGTCCCAAATCGACTGCCCAGCATAGCCGCGCTCGACGCTGCGATCGAGATTGTCCCAGTGGTTGAGCACGCGCAGCTGCATCTTGGGCGCAGACCGAAGGTTCAGCTTATCAATCGGCTGCTGGGTCTGGAGGAGCTGCAGGAAGCGGAACGCGCCGTAGAGCACGCCGATGTCCGTGTTGCCAGCAATCACCGTCCGCGGCTGCCCGTCGACCCTGACGCTGGTGATCAGATATCCTTCCGGACCCAGATCGGAGAGGTTGAGCCGAAGCTGCCTTATGGCCGGAGATCCGGCGGGGGTTCCGAGCATCACGGCGCCGGTGGCGGCCGTAGCATCGGTCGCGGGCTCCGTGCCGATGAGCCCGCTTATGCCGCGCCTCAATTCGGATTGAGCCGCGCTCAGAGTGGGGGAGGCGGCCTCCGCGACGATTGCACGAACCGCAGGCGCGTACCGTGATTGCCATTCGGGCGAAAGCGGCCGGT
>JADDQD010000260.1:6908-8459 GCA_016781555.1 Pseudomonadota bacterium
CGCAGCCACAGATCGTAACCGTCATCTGCAAAGGCGGGCACGGAAAGGCTGAGGAGGGCCGCCGCAAGAAAGGCGTGCAACCAAGCGAGGGCCGACTTCAGCCGCATATCCACTCTCCACATCACAAACCGTGTCGCAGCGCGTGCGCTGCCCCGCCATTGACCTGGCTCGGGCAGCATAGCATGATAGCGGTAACAAGAAAGGCCCTGAAGGCGATGCCGGCACCAAAAAGGGGCCGGACAGGAAGAGATCAAACGGCCGTTTTTCGGCCCCAAGAGTGTTCACCACATGCTGAAAATTACCTCCGCGCGCGTTATCGTCACTTGTCCTGGGCGCAACTTTGTTACCCTCAAAATAGAGACCAGCGACGGCGTCACGGGCGTCGGCGATGCGACGCTGAACGGCCGCGAGCTCGCGGTGGCGAGCTACCTTGCCGATCACGTTGTTCCAACGCTGATTGGGCGCGACGCCCACCGCATCGAGGATATCTGGCAGTATCTCTACCGCGGCGCTTATTGGCGGCGCGGCCCGGTGACCATGTCCGCAATCGCCGCAGTCGACATGGCTTTGTGGGACATCAAGGGCAAGGTCGCGGGGCTGCCGGTCTACCAGCTGCTCGGCGGCGCTTCGCGCGACAATGTGATGGTCTATGGCCACGCCAACGGCGTTACTGTCGACGACACAATTGACGCCGCGCTTGAGTATCGCGACCAGGGCTACAAGGCGATCCGGCTACAATCGGGTGTGCCGGGGCTTGCCTCCACCTACGGCGTCTCCAAGGACAAGATGTTCTACGAGCCTGCCGACGCGGACCTGCCAACCGAGAATCTCTGGTCGACCGAGCGCTATTTGCGGGTCGTGCCCGAGCTGTTCGCCGCCGCGCGCGAGGCGCTCGGGCCGGACATCCACCTCCTGCACGATGTCCATCACCGGTTGACCCCGATCGAGGCAGGCCGCCTCGGCAAGGATCTGGAGCCTTATCGCCCCTTCTGGATGGAAGATGCGGTTCCGGCCGAAAACCAGGAGAATTTCCGCCTGATCCGGCAGCATACGACCACTCCGCTTGCCGTGGGTGAGATCTTCAATTCGGTTTGGGATGCAAAGCAGCTCATCCAGGAGCAGCTCATCGACTATATCCGGGCGACCATCGTTCACGCCGGCGGGATCACCCACGTCCGCCGCATTGCTTCCTTCGCCGACATGCACAACGTCCGCACCGGCTTTCACGGCGCAACGGACTTGTCGCCGGTCACGATGGCGGCGGCGCTTCACTTCGACCTGTCGGTGCCGAATTTCGGCATCCAGGAATATATGCGCCACACATCCGAGACCGATGCCGTCTTCCCTCACGCTTACACATTCGACCGTGGAGCGCTGCATCCGGGCGAAGCGCCCGGGCTCGGGGTCGACATCGATGAGGAGCTGGCGGCGCGATATCCCTACAAGCGCGCCTACCTGCCGGTGAACCGGCTGGAGGACGGCTCGATGTACAATTGGTGATGGAGACACGGACATGACGATCAGCCGCCGGGAAAGTCTCGCAATGGGGAT
>JADDQD010000036.1 GCA_016781555.1 Pseudomonadota bacterium
CTGAACGGCTTCGCCTCGGAGGTCACCCGCGTGGCGCGCGAAGTGGGTTCGGAAGGAAAGCTGGGCGGCCAGGCGCAGGTGCCCGGTGTAGGCGGCACCTGGAAGGATCTTACCGACAACGTCAACGCCATGGCGGCGAACCTTACCGGCCAGGTACGCAACATCGCCGAGGTGACCACGGCCGTGGCGCTGGGGGATCTTTCCAAGAAGATCACCGTGGACGTGAAGGGCGAAATTCTCGAGCTCAAGAATACCATCAACACCATGGTGGACCAATTGAACTCCTTCGCTTCCGAAGTGACACGCGTGGCAAGGGAAGTCGGCACCGAAGGAAAACTCGGCGGTCAGGCGCAGGTGCGCGGCGTTGCCGGCACGTGGAAGGATCTCACCGACAACGTGAACCTGATGGCCGAGAACCTGACCGGCCAGGTCCGCAACATCGCCGACGTGACGACCGCGGTTGCGCGCGGCGACTTGTCGAAGAAGATCACCGTGGACGTGAAGGGTGAGATCCTTGCGCTCAAGGACACCATCAACGTCATGGTGGATCAGCTGAACGGCTTTGCGTCCGAAGTGACCCGCGTGGCGCGCGAAGTCGGCACGGAAGGAAAACTTGGCGGCCAGGCGCAGGTGCCCGGAGTCGGCGGTACCTGGAAGGACCTCACGGACAACGTGAACCTAATGGCGACGAACCTCACCAACCAGGTGCGCGGCATCGCCGACGTGGTGACCGCCGTGGCGCAGGGTAACCTGAAGCGTAAGCTGACGGTGGATGCCAAAGGTGAGATCGCTGCGCTCGCCGAAACCATCAACTTCATGATCGAGACGCTGTCGACGTTCGGTGACCAGGTTACGAACATGGCGCGCGAGGTGGGTATTGAAGGGCGTCTGGGCGGACAGGCCCGCGTTCCCGGAGCCGCCGGCCTGTGGCGCGACCTTACCGACAACGTCAACCAGCTCGCAGCAAACCTAACCAACCAGGTTCGCTCGATCGCAGACGTGGCGACCGCGGTGACAAAGGGTGACCTTACCCGCTCGATCGCGGTTGAGGCCTCCGGTGAAATGGCGGCGCTCAAGGATACGATCAACGAGATGATCCGGAACCTGAAGGAGCAAACGCTGAAGAATGCGGAGCAGGATTGGCTCAAGACCAACCTCGCCCGATTCTCGCGAATGCTTCAGGGCGAGCGCGACCTTGCCACCGTTTCCAACCTCATCATGTCGGAACTCGCGCCGCTGGTGAACGCGCAGTACGGCGTGTTCTACGTCACCAAGCGCGAGGAGGATGAGACCAAGCTCGACCTCGTGGCCAGCTACGGGGCGGAAAACCGCGACGAGCTGAAGCGGCAGTTCAGGCTGCGCGAAGGGCTCGTTGGCCAAGCGGCCGCCGACAAGCGGCCGATCCTGCTCCAGAACGTCCCGGGCGATTTCATTCGCATCGGCTCTGGCCTCGGGCACGCAACGCCGGCCAACATCAACATCCTGCCGGCGCTGTTCGAAGACGACGTGAAGGCGGTGATCGAACTCGCGTCATTCGGAGAGTTCAACGAAACGCACCAAAGCTTCCTCGATCAGCTTATGGAATCGGTTGGCATCGTGCTCAACACGATCGCCGCGACCATGCGCACCGAGGGCCTGCTCAAGCAGTCTCAGCTTCTGACGCAGGAGCTTCAGGCACGCCAAACCGAACTCACCACCAAGCAGGAAGAGCTGCACGCCACCAACGAGGAGCTTCAGGAAAAGGCGCAGCTGCTCGAAAACGAAAAGAAGCAGGTGGAAGCCAAGAACCTCGAGATCGACATGGCCCGCCGCGCCGTCGAGGAGAAGGCGGAGCAGCTTGCCCTCACCTCCAAGTACAAATCCGAGTTCCTGGCGAACATGAGCCACGAGCTCAGGACGCCGCTCAACTCGCTCCTCATCCTGTCCAAGCTCTTGGCGGACAATCCGCAGGGCAATCTCAACGACAAGCAGACGGAGTTTGCACGAACGATCAACTCGGCTGGTTCCGACCTTCTGAACCTGATCAACGACATCCTCGATCTCTCGAAGATCGAATCGGGTACGGTTTCGATCGAGGTCGGCGACATGCCGATGAGCGGCCTCAAGCAGCACATGGAGCGCACCTTCCGTCAGCTGGCGGCGGACAAATCGCTCGAATTCAACGTCAACTTCGAACCGGACCTGCCGTCGACCATCCGGACCGACGAGAAGCGCCTCCAGCAGGTGGTGCTGAACCTTCTCTCCAACGCCTTCAAGTTCACTGCGCATGGCGGGGTGACCCTGGCGGTGCGAAGCGCGCGGAGCGGCTGGAGCAGCAACCATCCCGTGCTGCGTTCCGTGGACACGGCGATCGAGATTGCCGTCACCGATACCGGGATCGGCATCCCCGAGGACAAGCAGAAGCTGATTTTCGAAGCCTTCCAGCAGGCGGACGGTACCACCAGCCGTAAATATGGCGGTACGGGCCTGGGTCTCTCGATCAGCCGCGAAATCGCGCGACTGCTCGGCGGTGAGCTGCAGGTCCGGTCGACGCCGGGCGAGGGATCGACATTCACCTTGTTCGTGCCGATGCAGACTGTCTCGCCTGCAACGACCGGCTTCGGGGGGACACCACCGCGTTATGATAACAATGGCGCGATCGTGCCGACCGCCCTGCCGACCGGTTTCGAAGTCAGCGACGACCGCGATAATCTGGGCGACAAGCCGTTCGTCTTGATCGTGGAGGACGATCCGACCTTCGCCTCGATCCTTCTCGACCTCGCAAGGGAGGCGGGCCTCAAGGGCGTGGTTTCAACTGCCGGCGCGGGCACGCTGGCCCTGGCCCGCAAGCTCCTGCCCGACGCGATCACGCTCGACCTCGGACTGTCCGACATCGACGGCTTCGTGCTGCTTGATCTGCTGAAGCACGACCCGATAACTGCTCACCTGCCGATCCACGTCATTTCCGGGGCCGACAAGGTGGCCTCGGTGATGGGCATGGGCGCCTTTGGCGTGACGGCAAAGCCGGCCGAGCATAGCGAGCTGGCGCACGTGTTTGGTAAGCTGGCGGAGCAAGTGAACGGCAGCACCAAGGCCTTGAAGGTCGTCGCGAGCGGCAACGAGGTCACCACCAGCACGCGCAGCGTTCCCGAGCTTGCCGGGGCGAAGATCCTGATCGTCGACGACGACATCAGGAACATCTATTCGCTGACCAGCGTGCTCGAGAGCTATGACGTGGAGGTGCTCCACGCCGAGCGCGGCAAGGACGGCATCCTGATCCTGGAGCAGACGCCCGGCGTGGACATCGCGCTTATCGACATCATGATGCCCGAAATGGACGGTTACGAGACGATGCAGCAGATAAGGGATCGGGCTGCGTTGAAGGACCTGCCGCTGATCGCCGTCACTGCCAAGGCGATGAAAGGGGACCGGCAGAAGTGTCTCGACGCCGGTGCTTCCGATTACATCGCGAAGCCGGTGGACATCGAGCTGCTGCTGGCGCTGCTGAGGGTCTGGATCGGACGGTCGCGCGATCGCATTGCTGCAGTGTCGGCACCCCTTCCGGTGCAGACCGCAGCGGAATAAGGGATGAGCGAACAACCATCGATTCCAGGTCGCTTGCAAATGGCTTCGAGGGCTTCGTTCCAGCCCATGTCCCAGGTTCCGGCCGAGAAGGAGCCGGCCGAGCGCGCGCGCGTTCTGGTCGTCGACGACGACGAGCGGAACCTCCTGGCCATTCGCACAGTGATCGAGGAAGTGGCGGATGTCGTCGTGGCAGCGTCCGGGGAGGAGGCACTGCGGCATCTCCTCAGGGGTGAGTTCGCGGTGATCCTGCTCGACGTCTACATGCCAGGCATGGACGGCTACGAGACCGCGCAGATCATCCGCAGCCGTGAGCAGACGAAGCGCATTCCGATCGTTTTCCTGTCGGCCGTCAACAAGGAAGCCGAGCACCTCATCCGCGGCTATTCGATGGGCGCCGTCGACTATGTGTTCAAGCCGGTTGAGGCAGTGGTCCTCCGCTCCAAGGTCGCGGTGTTCGTGGATCTCTTCACGATGCGCCGTGAAATACAACGCAAGGCCCGCCAGGAGCAGCAGCTGCTTGATGCCAATCTGCGGGCCAATGCGGAGCGGCTTCGTGCCGAGCAGGATCTTCGCTTGGCCGAGCAGCGCCAGGCGGCGATCATCGCCTCGCTGCCGATCATCGTCTATGTCGATCCACTTGCCTCCTCGCCGCGCGTCCCGGTTTTCGTCAGCGGCGATTTCCTTGCGATGACGGGGTTCGAGCTGGACCATGCAAAGGCCAACCCCGACCTTTGGGCCGAACGGCTCCACGACGAGGACCGGGAGCGCGTCCTGGCAGCTATGGCGGCCCGAACCGACAGCGGCACCTTCTCGGTCGAATATCGCTGGCAGTGCGCCGATGGCACCTACAAGCATTTCCATGATCAATCGGTTCTGATGCGCGATGCCGATGGCAAACCGCTGGAATTTGCAGGCACGCTGATGGACGTGAGCGACCGCAGGTCGCTCGAAAGCCAGCTCGTCCAAGCCCAAAAGATGGATGCAATCGGAAAGCTCACCGGCGGCATCGCGCACGACTTCAACAACTTGCTCGCAGCGGTGCTTGGCGGGCTTGGCCTCATCGAGCGGCGCATCCCGCTCGCCGACGACCAGAAGAAGATCGTCACGATGACCAGGCACGCCGCCGAGCAGGGCTCCGAGCTTGTCGGACGCCTGCTGGCTTTCGCGCGCCGGCAGAAGCTCGAGCCCGCGTGCATCGAAATGGCCAAGCTGTCGAAAACGGTCTCGGAGCTTCTGACCCACACGCTCGGCGGCCTCGTAGAACTCCAGTGGGAGACGGATGAGAGCCTGTGGTGCGCCTATGCGGACGAAACCCAGCTCGAGCTCGCGCTCATGAACCTCATCATCAACGCTCGCGACGCCATGCCGGACGGAGGGCGGATTTCCGTCACAGGCAGCAACCGGGAGATCGGCGCGCAGGACGAGATTGGACTTCCGGCCGGTGAATATCTGGTGATCGCCGTTTCCGACACCGGCTGCGGCATAGCGCCCGAGATGCTCGAACGGGTCCTGGAGCCCTTCTTCACCACCAAGGAGATCGGCAAAGGCACCGGTCTCGGCCTCAGCATGGTCTATGGCTTTGCCAAGCAATCCGGTGGCGCAATCCGGATGAACAGCGCGCTGGGGGAAGGCACCTCGGTCGAGATCTGGCTTCCGCGCGCACCCGAATCGGCTCTGGAAAGCGCTGTCGAGCTAGAACCCGCCGGCCTGCCAGAGCAACCGGCGCAGCGCCCGCTCCGTATATTGCTGGTGGACGATCACCCGGGGGTGCGGGCAACGACTGCCGCACTGCTGCAGGATTTCGGGCACTCAGTTGCTGAAGCTTCCGATGGGCCCGAAGTGCTGAATCTCTTGAAGCACGATCCAGACGGCTACGACCTCATCGTCAGCGATTATGCCATGCCGCACATGTCCGGAGCCGAGGTGATCGAACGGGGCAGGCTGATCAAGGACGATCTGCCCGGCATCATCATCACCGGATATGCTGACGCGCAATCCATCTCCCGCCGCCCAAACGATGTTCTTGTTCTCTCCAAGCCTTTCACTCCCGAACAGCTGCAATCCGCGATTGCGGCTGCAGCGAAATCGGAAGGCAGCGACACCTGGGTCGACCAAGGAGCCGGGCCTGCTCGAAGCGCCGCCTGAGCAGTTTTGCCTTTCGTCCTCATCACCGATCCTGACGCTCGCTGGCTCCGGCGGCTGGCCAATTGCGCGCAGCGGGGTCTTCGAGAGCATGAGCCCGGCAAGATGTAGCAGGAGCCATAGCGTCAGGGCGGCCGCACCGCCGAGCAGGAGCAGCCCGATGATCCGCATCGGCTTTTCGTCCGAGTAGCCGAGCCTCCTCCCTAGCGCAGCGAGGCCGGCGATCACCACCGGCAGCACGATGGCCAGCCAGAACAACCGGGCCACGACAGGCCAACCGAGCCGGTGGCCGAACCAGGAGGCGCACCAGCCAAGAACCCCGACGAAGAGGAGAGCGGCAAGCGCATCCTGCCTGCGCAATTGGGGATCCTTTATGTTGCAGGGGCAGGGACGGTAGCCCAATCCCGGATCACGCGCTCGAGCCCGGACACCACCCGTGCAAGTCGCTCGTAATCCACCTTGTCCGGCAGATCCGCCGAACTGTGGTAGTGCGGATAACGGAACGGCGCCGTGTCCGTCACCATCAGCGCCGGGATCCCGACTTGTTCGAACGACCAGTGATCCGACCAGTCGATGCCCGGGATCATGCCCGGCGCGGTCCCTCCGACACTTGGGAATGGCGCCACCGACCGGAAGGCTGCGACGGCTCGGCGCACCAAGTGGCGCGAAGAGGTCAGCCCAACAAAGGCGACAAAGTTCCCCTTGGTCGGATAGAGGAGCCCGAGCGGTGGAGGATAAGCCTGGCTTCGCTCCTCGTCACTGTAGAAGCCGAGTGTTTCGAGCGAGAGCATGCCCATGACCGGCTCGCCTGATTGTTTCAGGCGCTTGGCGTAAACGAGGCTCCCCATAAGATCCGTCTTGAAGAATGGCGGCTCCTCGTTGACGAACAACACAAGCCGTATCCGCAGGCCCGATTTGCCCCTGAGGTCTGCCAGCAGCCTGGCGAGCTCGACGATCCCTGCGGTGCCGGTCCCGTTGTCGTTTGCGCCGGGCGCATGCAAGTAGCTGTCGTAATGGGCACCAACCACGAGCGTGCTGGCGCTTTTCTCCGCAGACTCGATGACGACATCGATGTTGCGTACCTGCTGCCCGTCCGCTTGAAAGGGCTGCCGGTAGACTTCGTAGCCGAGCCCCCCGAGTGCCCCCTCGAGGTAGACAGCAGCGCGTTCAAGCTCTTCCGGGTGGCTCACATTGTGCGGCGTGCTCGCCACGGCGCGCACGTGTTCCTGCAGCCGCTGCGTCAGCTGCACCTCGCCTTGGGTGAGCGGAGGCAAGGCGCCGGAATGCGAAGTTCCGGGAACCGATGTCATCCAAAGCACGGCACCGACCGGCAGGGCGATGAGCAGGGCAAGTGCCCCGAGGGTCCACAGCATCGGCTTTGCCTTCGACATGTTGGAGTCCTGGAACGGTGATTTCGCGTCCAAGACCCTAAACGCGCAAGCCCCGGCACGGCTCCGGCTGCTGCCGCGACGCCCTATCCGCGGGACGGAGGCTTGCGGTTTGGACCGCCGGTACGGGGCGGTGGCCTCCTCGTATCGTTCGGCCGGCGCTTGGGCGCTGCACTAGGGGGCGGAGCCGCTCGCGGTGGTGGCGCTGCCCCCGCTGGTGCCACGGAATAGCCCTCTTTCAGCAAACGATTGAAAGCACCGCGCACGCTTGCCGAAATTGTCACCTGCAGCTCCTTGGGAAGGTCTGCGAAGGTCGAATTGGCGTGAAGTGCATTGACGTCGCGCAGCAGCGTGTTCGGCATGCCCTTGGACGCGCTCTTCAGCGCGCCTATTGAATCGATCACCGCGGAGAAGATGATCTCCTGCATCACGTCAGTTGCTGATTTCGCCATAATGATCCCCAACGCAAGAACCGAGCAAATCGTCGCATCGGCCTAGTACCCGCGCTCTTCAGGCTGCGCGCTTATGCTGAGGGGCATGCGCTACGGCTGCGGAAGCCGAGTTCGTCGACAATTGCACGTTCAATTTGCGGGGGCGCATGCCGTTCCGCGATGGACACTGAACAGATCCGTGGGGGCGCTTCCGCGGCTAAGAGCAATGTGGTGGTGCCGCACAGATTCGCGACGCTGATACACGTGGCGCTGCCCAAACAGCGGTGGATGCTAGGTTTGCGTTCGCAGTTGGTTTTAGACGACGGGAAGCGGCCGGTGAGAGGCGTGTCGCCGAAGCTCGCCGCTGCTAGTTCTACATTCCAATAGTGTTCTCATAGCTCATCAGTCGCCGATAGTTGTTAGGCGACGGTGGGACTGTGAGCTTGAGCGGGCGCTTCGGGTTCCCCGAGGCCTCGGCTTCGAGGCGCACCTGTTCGTTCAACCAAGGCCGATCGAGCCAAGGAAGCACCTGTCCTGAAGCAAGCATGGCGGCTACAATAATCATGTTAAATTCCCGTTCAATTCACCTGCCAAGCCGTGAATGTTTCTGGTAAACAGGTCGTTAACGGGGTCTCGCCTTTTTATCGTCTTGGCGCTGTTGAGATGTGCGACTCCAGCGGCCTAGGCACCGAAAGCATGGCTTTCCGATTATAAGCGGCGTCTCTCCAGAGGATGACGCAATGACTGCCTAGTGCGGCATCTTGAAGTCTGGGTACCACATCAAGTTCATCATCCGAACGATAGCACTG
>JADDQD010000009.1:0-183 GCA_016781555.1 Pseudomonadota bacterium
GCGCCTCTTGCTGCTTATTGGCACGAGACCAGCGGCCGGCCCGGCGCGTTTGAGCCGGAGGAGCATGCGGCTCGGCTAGAGATCCTCAGCCGCAGCTTTTCAGGGCAATTGGAGGTGGCGGTTGCGGCGTTCCACGATCTGGCCCGCTCGGAGTTGACGACGCGGGACGTGTCGGCGGGCGCC
>JADDQD010000009.1:219-6291 GCA_016781555.1 Pseudomonadota bacterium
CCCGTCTACCGGACGTACGGCACCGGCGACAGCGCCCCTCCAACCGACGCGCCGTTGCGGGAGCGAGCGGTTGCCAAAGCCATCGCGGTTGCCGGCCCGGGCGAGAGTAAGCTGATCGAGCAGGTCGCCGCCTGGCTCGCAGGGGAGGGGCCGGGCGATCTCGCCCTGCGGCGCGACGCAGTTCGGCGCTTTCAGCAGTTGAGCGCGCCCGTGTCGGCCAAAGCAGTCGAGGACACTGCTTTCTACCGCTACGGCCGGCTTCTTTCCCGCACCGACGTGGGCTTCGACCCGGGCCGGTTCGCCGCAAGCCCTGACCATTTCGCGCGTGTATCGGCCGAGCGGCTCGAGACCTTTCCGCACGCTCTGCTCACGACCGCGACCCATGACCACAAACGGGGCGAAGATGTCCGCGCGCGTCTTGCGGTGCTCAGCGAAATCCCGGACCGCTGGACCCAGCAGGCGCGGATGTGGAACGAGCGGAACGGCGGGCACGGGATCGATCCTGGGGACGCTTATCAGCTTTACCAGACGCTTGTCGGTGCTTGGCCGCTGGACTTGGGTTCAGAAGACGCAGCAGGCGTGGCGCAATTTGCGCAGCGCGTGGTTGATTGGCAGCGCAAGGCCCTTCGTGAAGCAAAGCTCCGCTCCTCCTGGACCGCTCCCGATGAAAGCTATGAAGGGGCCTGCGAAACCTTGGTCCGGCGCCTGCTCGCACCGGGCACGGAATTCCTGCACGAGCTCGCCGCATTTGTGGACGAGATCGCCGCCGCCGGGGCTGCGAACGGCCTGGTTCAGGCGGTGCTCCGCTGCACCGTGCCCGGCGTTCCGGATACCTACCAGGGAACCGAATATTGGGATTTCAGCCTCGTTGATCCGGACAATCGCCGTCCCGTCGATTTCAACACGCGAATTGCTGCGCTCGATACGGATGAGGCCTCTCTACCGGCCGCTTGGCGTTCCGGCGCAATCAAGCAGCGGGCAATCGCCAGGGCTTTGCATCTGCGGAAAGATGATCCCGCTTTATTCGCCCGGGGGTCTTTCGAGCAGGTCCGGGTCATGGGAGGGCGCGCGGGCAATCTGTTCGTTTTTCGCCGTCGGCACGAGCATCGCGAGCTTATGGTGGCAGTGGCTTTGCACTGCGCCGATGCCTTACTGGGTGCCGACGCGCCCGCCATCCCCGCTTCTTGGTGGGGCGATACGATGGTTGAGCTTGATCGAGGCGGCGAAGAGGCTTTGCCAGCGAGCATGCTCCTTGGGGACCTTCCATTCGCAATGCAGCTGATCCGGTCATGACGGGAAGCATCATTCCAAAGCCCTTGCAGGGCGTCATCTGCGACATGGACGGGCTGCTCCTCGACACGGAGGCGGCGCATGCCAAAACCATGAAACAGGCGGCTGCGGACCTGGGGTACAAGCTGACAGACGACATCTTCCTGCGCATGGTCGGCGTCGACCGGCCCCACAACAAGCAGATGCTGCGCCAGGAATTCGGCCCGGAGTTCCCGCTCGATGCCTTCTACCGAAACAGCGACGGGAGCTTCGAAGCGCTGGTTCGTTCCGGAATCCTGCTCCGACCAGGCGTGCACCAATTGCTCGATGCGCTCGACAAACTGGGGGTTCGGCGAGCGGTGGCGACATCAACGGCGCGTGCGCCCGCCCGAGAGCGCCTGCGCTTTTCGGGTGTGCTCGAGCGCTTTCATCATGTTGTGGGATTGGACGATGTGGTTCACCCCAAGCCGGCACCGGATTGTTATCTGAAGGCGGCGGAGCTGCTTGGCGCCGATCCGGCACACTGTCTCGCGCTCGAAGATTCACACAATGGCGTTCGTGCTGCGGCAGCGGCGGGCTGTGCGACGGTGATGGTGCCCGATCTCCTGTCGGAAACGCCGGAAATGGCCTCCCTCACTCTGGCCGTTCTCCCCTCGCTGCGGGAGGTCGCGGAGCTTCTGCTGAAGCAAAGCGGTAGCGCATGATCAGCTCGCGCCCTTTTTCGTCATTGCGACGCAATCCAGTTCCGATCGCTGCGGAGATCGATCGCTTCCGCTCCGCTCCTCTGCAATGACCACCTAGCAGTGTCGTCGGCTATTAGCGCAGGGAGCGCGGCGCGTCGCCCGAACTCGAGCGGCCTATGCTGCTTCGGCTGGCTCCTCAGCAGGCGCCGGGCTGCCTCTTAGGCCGCTGCTGAGGGGAGCATCGACCGAACAGAGAACACCTTCGGGCAGGAACTCAATGTTCACCTTGCCGCCGAATTCGGCAGCAAGACTACGCTCGATCATTCGGGTGCCGAAGCCACGTCTGCGCGGCTCCACCACCTCCGGGCCACCCGCCTCCCGCCAAATCAGGTTCAAACGGCCACCGCTCGAGCTCCAGGCGATATGCACTTGCCCTTCCGGAGCCGAAAGGGCGCCATATTTCAGCGCATTGGTCGAAAGTTCGTGGAGCGCTAGCGCGAGCGACACCGAAGTCTTTGGTGGCAATCTGATTTCCGGCCCGGTGATCTGGAACCGATCCCTCCGATACGGAGCCACCGCATCCTGGACGATGTCCCGGACGGAGGCGGACTCCCAGTTCTGCTGTGTCAGCACGTTGTGAGCCGCTGACAATGCCGCGAGTCTGCCTTCGAACGCCTCGCGTGCGGCAGGAGCGGCAGCATCGCCTTTGAAGGATTGCTGCGCGATCCCTTGCACGATTGCGAGCGTATTTTTGACACGGTGATTGAGTTCGTTGATCAGCAAACGCTGATGCTCTTCCGAACGCTTGCGATCGCTGATGTCGCGGGTGACAGCCAGTTGAGCGACCGTGCCATCGGGAAGCTCCAAGGGAACAGCATGCGTTTCCATGCGCCGCCGCGTGCCCTTCAGCGCGATGATATCGAACTCCCAGCTCAGCCGCTCTCCAGCCAAGACGCGGGCGTGATTCTTTCGCCACATGTCCACATGTTCCGGCGCGATCAGGCTGAATGTATCCGCGCCTCGCACCGTTCCGAACTCGGGCGCCTCGATCATGCACAAGCCGGCCTGGTTCATGTGGAGGAGTTCGCCGTTCGCGCCGACGATCTTGATGCATTCAGGGGTTGCTTCGGTAATCGCGCGCTGCCGCGCTTCACTTTCGCGAAGCTGTTCTTCCGCCCGCTTTCGGTCCGTGATGTCGAGAAGCACGCCTGTCACCTTCTCGGGCAGACCCGTTTCGCCCACGGTGAACTCCGCCCGGAGCAGGAACCAGCGGGTTTCCCCGCCCGGCAACAGGCAGCGCAATTCCGTTTCGGCGAAATGGTCACCACGCGCTGCCGCCTCCCGCGCAAGTTTCGCCAGCCGCTCGCGCTCGCCGGGATAATAGCGCGCCCTGATCTCCTCGAGCGTCGGGCGGGCATCATCGGGGAAGTGGAGCAGCCTGTTGAGTTCCCGTGATGCATTCACCGTCTGCTGGACGAGATCGACTTCCCACACGGCCATCCGCCCGGCATCGATGGCCAGCCGCAGGTGCTGCTCGCTATCTCTTCGGCCTTGCTCCGCACGCTTTCGCTCCGTCACGTCGGTGCTGACGGCGACAAGGCCGTACGGCTCGCCCGAGCGGCTCCGCATCAACGAAACCGAGTTGCTGACCCACAGGACCGTCCCGTCGGGTCGAAGGTATCTTTTTTCGTAAACGAACGAGGCGCCCTCAGAGCGTGCCCGCTCGAACAAGCTCATGTTGCCCGCGAGGTCGTCGGGATGTGTGATGTCCTGCATCCTCAGCCCGAGTAGCTCCTGCCGCGTCCTGCCGCTGATTTCGCAGAAGCGGTCGTTCACGAAAGTGAACTTGCCCGTGAGTCCACCTGCCCGAAGCCCGCAGCCGATTGCCCGATAAACGCGGCAAGCTGCTCTTCCCGCTGGCGCAAAGCCTCTTCTGCCCGCTCCAGACGCTGGACGATCGTTGGATCAGGCTCGGTGCAGGCGGACAAAGGAGCTAGCTGTTCTCGCATTCGACCCCTCTACGAAGCGCATCCAAATTAGCCCTTAACGAAGACGGAGGGAAGTGCACGAGAAAAGGCGCGGGGACCTCCCATGTCGCGCTGAAAGCATTGCGCTGCCGTGCTCCGAACCACCGCAGCTGAGATTGAGATCAAGCCTCATGCGCGCGCGCGCCATGTGGCAACTCGTCTGGCAGCCCCCATCTTTCCGTTGATGAGATTGAACCTGATACGAGGCTTGTTCGGCCTTGCCGCGCTTTCGACCGCTGGCTGTTCACCGCAATCGGCCAGCGCTTCGGCCGATGAGGGTGCTGAAGCGCTGCAGCCGGCGAGCAGGGGGTTGGATCCAGCCTTGATGGCAAAGGTGGTCGCCGGCGCGCGGACGCTGCCTCGGCTCCACGCATTGATCGTGGCACGGCACGGCCGTACGCTGGCTGAGCATCGCTTCCGTGGCCCTGGTCTCGATCAGCCCGTCAACATCAAATCGGCCTCGAAGTCGGTGCTGTCGGCGCTCGTCGGCATTGCGATCGGACGCGGTCTGCTGTCGGGCACGGAGCAGAAGATCGCGCCGATCCTCAGGGCCGACGTGCCCTCGGGGGCCGACCGTCGCATTGAAGAGATCGACGTCGGCGACCTCCTTTCGATGCGAGCGGGCTTGGAGCGGACATCCGGGCCCAATTACGGCGCCTGGGTCGCCAGCCCGAATTGGGTTCGCCATGCTTTGTCCCGTCCGTTCGTGGATGAGCCTGGCGGGCGCATGCTTTACTCCACCGGGTCATCGCATCTCCTCTCGGGGGTGCTCACCCGAGTGTCGGGGCGCAGCACCTTTGATCTCGCGCAAAGCTGGCTCGCAGAGCCGCTCGGGATCTCGCTGCCGCCCTGGCCCCGCGACCCGCAGGGCATCTACTTTGGCGGCAACGACATGCTGATGTCTCCGCGCGCGCTGCTTCGCTTCGGGGAGCTTTATCGCCAGGGCGGAGTGTACCGCGGCAAGCGCATCCTGCCGGAACGTTGGGTGGCGGAGAGCTGGCGCACGCGTACCGTCTCGCCGTTCAGTGGCCAAGCCTATGGCTATGGCTGGTTTGGAGGCCATGCGGGCGGCCACGACGTGCACTTTGCCTGGGGATATGGCGGGCAGATGCTGTTCGTCATCCCCGATCTGGAGCTGACGGTTGTCATGATCTCCGATCCCACACCGCATCCCCGTGCCGAGAGCCACCTCCCGTCGCTTTACGCCCTGCTCGACAGTGGGATCATTCCGGCGGCTGAAAAGGGTGGCGGCTGAGCACATCCGGGTCACCTATTCGCCAGTGCCTGTAAGACTCCTCTCTTTGTGTCGGTTTACCGAAGCCGGAGGAGCCGGTTAGTCGTGCGTGGGCGAGGAGCCGACTGCGCGCGAGGGTCGTGGGGGAGCGGTGGTCGGCAGCACTTGAGCCCCAACGACTCGGCAAGAGCCTGGCGGTGAGCGATCCGTGCGAATTCCCTCCGTGCCAGAAGCTGGTCCTCGTTCGCGCCTCGAATTCCGATGCCTCAAAAGCCATCAAGCTCCTTCGAGCCGATGTCGCTGCTTAGGACCGCAGCGGATGACCGAGAGGCAATAAACGGCTGTTTTGTGGGGGAAGAGACCACTCGCCTCCTGATTTATCCACAGGTTTCCCGCGCGAAACGGTAATAAAAGTAAATGGTTAACGAAGGCCGATTCCGGGCTTCTACCCAATCCTGGGGATGCGGGGAGGTGCGCCTCACATTTAACAAGAGATTAACGGGAACGAGTCGAGTCGCGGGGATCAAGCAACTCGACTTTCGCTGCAGATACGGGAGGGGCGTCATTATGGCGGTGGGGAGACTTTGCTTGTTGTTGATTGCTGGGGGGCTTAGCTCTTCAGCACTCGCACAAGATTTGGACTACGAACCGATCAGTCCGACATTCGGCGGGAACCCCTTCAATTCTGCCCACATACTCAGCCTGGCCAACGCGCAGAATAAGTTCAAAGATCCGGATGCAGCAAGCAACAGGTCGCAAGCCGATCTTTTTGCTCGCCAACTCCAATCACGCCTTCTTTCTGCGCTTTCGTCGCAGATAGTAGACGCTATTTTCGGGGAAAATCCGCAGGAGCGGGGAA
>JADDQD010000009.1:6346-8397 GCA_016781555.1 Pseudomonadota bacterium
CCTGACGATCACGAACGATGAGACTGGTGAAGTCACCACCATCGTCGTCCCAACATTCCTCAAAGTCGACTGATATGCGACTTCTCCCTCTTCTTCTTGGATCCCTGGCGCTCAGTGGTTGCATGAGCCTCGGCGAGGTTGGCAGATCCGAAATACCGGAAATGTCCCGGCTCGCGGTCATTCCTGCAAAGACGCCCACGCAAAACATGTTGGCAGCCATTCCACCAGCTTCACGGCCAGTGGCGGTCGCCGTCTACAGCTTCACTGACCAGACGGGGCAGTTCAAGGCCTCCGAAACGGGCCAGACTCTGTCGCGGGCGGTGACGCAGGGCGGCGGTTCGATCCTGGTGAAGGCGCTCCAGGACGCCGGCAAGCGACGTTGGTTCACGATCGTGGAGCGGGAGTCGCTCCGGAGCCTGCTCAACGAGCGCTCGATCATTCGCGAAATGCGGGAGCGCTATTTGGGTGAGCAGAAGATCAACCCACAAGCGCTGCCAGCTTTGCTCTTCGCCGGCGTGCTCCTCGAAGGCGGGATCATCAGTTACGATACCAACACCCTCACCGGGGGCGCGGGGGCTGGGCTGCTCGGTATTGGTGCTCGCACCAAGTACCGGCAGGACACGGTAACGGTTTATCTCCGTGCCATCTCGGTGCGAACTGGTGAGATGCTGACGACCGTGACGGCCTCCAAGACGATCGCTTCGCACCAGATCGGCGTAAACGCTTTCAAATACGTCGCCTTCAAGGAATTGCTGGAGGCCGAAGCCGGCTTCACCGTCAACGAGCCCGACCACCTGGCCCTCCAGCAGGCAATCGAGAAAGCCGTCTACGGCCTCATCATGGAAGGCGTTGAGCTGAAGCTCTGGGAGTTCGCCGACTACAAAGCCGGCTGGCCGCTGCTGTGGCGATACACTCAAGAGCGGGAAGGGATCTTCTCAGCGGAACAGGTCCGAGCGGCGATGAAGTATTCGGATAAGTCGCCACCAATGATGGTCGAGCCTCGCGAGGTGGCTCCACAGAACGAGGCGCGAAACTCTTCGTCGTTGAAGGCAGAGGCGCAGAATGTGCCTGCACGCAAGGAGGCGCAGAATGGGCCTTCGCAGAGGAGAACACTTCTTCAATGGATCAGGCTGGATCTTCAAACGAGGCATTTGTCTCGCAGATCGGAAACCTCAACAGCGTGCAGATCGGCCAGTCGGGTGCAGACGACTTCGCCAGCGTCGAGCAGGAAGGTAACAACAGGCGACGGTCGTTCAGTCGGGCACCGGCAACCAGGCCACTGTCGCTCAGGCCGATGACGGCTCCGATCTTGACGGCGCTGCCCCGCCGATCAACACCTCGGCAATCACTCAGAGTGGGGACGGCAACATTGCTAGCGTCGACCAGAATACGTCGACCGATCAGATGCTCACCGAGTCAACGATCAATCAATCCGGAAGCCGCAACGATGCAATGATCGCGCAGGTTGACGACGATCAGCATTCCACAGTGACTCAGAGCAGCAACGACAACGTCGCAAGCGTCGAGCAGGGTGACTTCACGCTCGCGCTGACCGACGAGTCCTACGGCAACATGTCGTCGATCAATCAGGGCGGCGAGGGCTTCCATAGCGCGAGCGTCAGCCAGAAGGGCATTGAAAATAGCAGCACGCTCGATCAGGCCGGTACGACCAACCTCGCGACCATCGCCCAGTCCGGCGACTTCAACACCGTTTCGCTGATCCAGTCCGGCGAAACCAACACTGCGGACCTGAGCCAGGACGGAGAGGATCTCGATATGGATCTGACTCATTTGGGCAACGGCAACGATTTGGTCCTAGCACAAACTGGGCAGTTGCTCTCGCTCACGGTGAATCAGGCGAGCAACAACAACAGCCTGAACTTGTCACAGGGCGGCTCAGGCAACAGCGTGTCTGTCAGCCAGTAAGAGCCTTGGTGGTCGGCGCTCAGCGCCGGCCACCAACTCTTCGAAAGGACGAACCATGAAACGCATAAGTCGTACAGCGGGTTCGGTGGCTGCATTGCTCATATCAGGTGCTGCATCTGCTCAGA
>JADDQD010000168.1 GCA_016781555.1 Pseudomonadota bacterium
CGATCCAGGCTCCGCGTCCGGGTGCTTTGGCGCGCACATCCGGCAGAATCTGACCATCGGGCCCGAGCGCCAGGCGAACGAGATTATCGCGAGCCTCATGCGCGCCCGAAAGGATGCACTTGCGCTCGGGAATGTGGGTCCCGCTCACCGTCCAGGCTCCCTCTCAAGGGTGGCTGGAACAAGCGGCACGCGGGTTGCGCTACAGCCTAGCGTCTCATTGGGAGGCTTCCGCAATCGCGTCCTCCCCTGAAGTTTCATCCTCGAACCAGTGAGCGCGCGCGGCCATGATGATCTCGTTGCCCTGCTCGTCGGCAAGGCCATAATCGGCGAGAATGCCGCCTTTGTCCTCCGACCGGTTGCTCTCGCGCTGGCGGCGCTGTTCCGGCCGCTTCTTCTGCACGAGTTCGTCCGTGGCGAGGTCTGCGAGGTCGTCCAGCGTCTTGATTCCGGCCTTGCCGAGCGTCACTAGCATCGCTTCGCTGAGGTAAGGCATTTCGGCCAATTCGTCGGAAACGCCGAGCGCACGGCGCTCCTCGCGCGCCGCTTCCTCGCGGCGATCGAGCGCTTCTTGCGCACGGCTCTGAAGCTCGCTGCCGAGTTCCTCGTCGAAGCCTTCGATGGAGGCCAGCTCATCGAGGCCCACATAGGCAACTTCCTCCAGCGCGCCGAAGCCTTCGGCGACCAGCAGCTGCGCGAGCGTTTCGTCGACATCGAGCTCGTTCTGGAACATTTCGGACCGCTCGATGAACTCGCGCTGGCGCTTCTCGCTCGCATCCGCCTCCGTCATGATGTCGATGGCCGACCCGGTGAGCTGACTCGCAAGACGGACATTCTGGCCGCGACGGCCAATGGCGAGGCTCAGCTGGTCGTCGGGAACGACGACTTCGATGCGGGCTTCTTCCTCATCGATCACGACGCGGCTGACCGTCGCAGGCTGCAGCGCGTTGACGACAAAGGTTGCAAGGTCCGGCGACCAGGGGATGATGTCGATCTTCTCGCCCTGCATCTCCTGGACCACGGCCTGGACGCGGCTGCCCTTCATGCCGACGCAGGCGCCGACCGGGTCGATCGAGCTATCGTGGCTGATGACACCGATCTTGGCGCGGCTGCCGGGATCGCGCGCCGCCGCCTTGATCTCGATGATGCCGTCGTAGATCTCCGGCACTTCCTGGGCGAACAGCTTCTTCATGAAATCGGGATGCGCGCGAGACAGGAAGATCTGCGGCCCGCGATTCTCGCGGCGGACCGACAGAATCAGGGAGCGGACGCGGTCACCGACGCGAAGCACCTCGCGGGGTATCTGCTGGTCACGACGGATCACGCCTTCGGCGCGGCCGAGATCGACCACCACGTGGCCGAACTCCACTCGCTTCACCACACCGGTGATGATCTCGCCGACGCGGTCTTTGAACTCCTCGTGCTGCCGTTCGCGCTCCGCATCGCGCACCTTCTGAAAGATGACCTGCTTGGCCGCCTGCGCGGCGATGCGTCCGAATTCGATCGGCGGCAGCGGGTCGACGATGAAGTCGCCGATCTGCGCGCCCGGCTGGAGCTTTTGCGCGTCTTCCAGGCTGACTTGCTTGAAATAATCGTCGACCTGCTCGACCACTTCGACGACGCGCCACAAACGAAGGTCGCCGCTCTGCGGATCAAGTTTCGCCCGGATGTCATTCTCAGCGCCGTAGCGCGCGCGCGCAGCGCGCTGGATCGCGTCTTCCATCGCTTCGATGACGATGCCACGGTCGATCAGCTTCTCGCGCGCGACGGAATCCGCGATCGCGATCAGTTCGGCCTTGTTGGCGGAAACGGCGGCAGTGGCCATGTTCAGTCTTCCTCTACTTTGATCTGGTCGGCACCTTCCGCAGAAAGCGGTGCGGTCGCCGCAATGAGTTTGTCGGTCATAACGAGCTTGGCCGAATGAATGGCGGCAAACGGAAGCCGTGTCTCACCGGGCCCCGCGACCTCGATCAGAACGTCCTCGCCGTCCGTGCCGACAAGTGCACCGGTGAACTGCTTGCGACCGTTCAGTTTCTCGGCGAGACTGATCTTCGCCTCGTGCCCCCGCCAATCGTCGAAGTCCTTGAGGCGGGTCAGCGGCCGGTCGATGCCGGGCGAGCTCACTTCGAGTCGGTAGGCGCTCTCGATCGGGTCCGCCTCATCGAGAACCTCCGAAAGTCGCCGCGAAAGCCGTGCGCAATCGTCGAGCGTCAGCTGCCGGGTGTCCGGCCGCTCAGCCATCACCTGCAGGATCGGATCGGACGAGCCGCCCATCATCTTCACGCGCACAAGCGCAAGCCCTTCGGCCTTCGTCTCAGCTTCGATCAATTCCGTCAGTCTGGCGAAATCCGCCATGAATTCTCCAATGCTCAGCCAAGACGCGGCCCGGCGCCGCCGGCCCCGCCTGGGGCCAGCCTCAACATTGTTACCGATGTCGAGAAGGCAGCGCGTATATAGGCGAGAAACCGAGTCTGGGCAAGCAGATTAGCCCTCCAGCAAGCGACAGACCGTTCAAAAGACCGAACCGGCCGCTAATGCGAACCCCAGGGCGGCGGGGGCGGAGGCACAGGCCGGTCAAGATCGAATTCAACGCGAAAGAAGCGTCCTGGGCGACGAAGCTCGTAGCCGAACATCCGCTCCGGGTGAATTTCCAGCGCCCATATGTTCGCGGCGGATTGCGGAAGGTTCTCGCGCGCGAAGAGGCTCTTGGAATAAGCATCTGCGGGAAATTCCTGGCGGCTCGCCTCGTGAACATCCGCTTTGGATCCTTGCTGGACGCTATCGCCGCCATATTGCGTGAGCTTATCGGCCGAACCGTCGCGGTGCCGGTGATCATGCTTGAGGCGAAGCCCGCCCGAAGTCTTGCTAATCACCCAAGTGCGTGATCGATCCTCTCCGACGTGGAAGGGGATGCGGATCTCGCCTGGGGAACATTGACGCACGTGCATGACGAGCCGCTTGCCTGCGAATGCGGCATCCCCTTCCGCGGGCGGGCTGGCAATCCTGCCTTCAAATGCCTTGCCACACAGAGTCGACAAGCGCTGAAAGAGACGATCCTCAGCCGTCGCTGGGGGAATCGTGGCGCAGGACGCGGCCAGAAGAAGTATGGAGGCGATCACATGCTTCATTCACGATTTTCCTTGCGGGTGGCGCGTTGCGGATGTGCCCCGCGTCAAACAGGATCAAGCCAAGGAAACTCCGCTCCGTCTCAACGGTTCGTTTCTCCGAGACCTATTTGATCGGGAGATCCTGATGCGCGCTTTCCTTCTTGCTTCCTGCCCCGCTTTCCTCCTCGCCGCCTGCAACGGCAATGGCGACGCTTTTGCCAGCGGCAACGGCGCCGCTCCCGGGCGCTCCACGGCAGCGGTTGCCGCGGCAGTCGAAACGGCGACGGCAGCAGCGACCAGCGCTCCGGCCGCGCCGGGACAACGGCCCTTCGCAGTACAGGAGATCGCCCGCTTCAACGAGCCCTGGGCGATGGCCTTCCTTTCCAACCGCCAGGCGCTGATCACCGAGAAGCCGGGGCGCCTCCTGCTCTGGACCGCCGGCGGCCAAGCCGTCCCCGTTCAGGGCGTTCCGAAGGTCGATTATGGCGGTCAGATCGGGCTTGGCGACGTCGTTCCCCACCCCAACTTCGCCCGCAACCGGATGGTTTATCTGAGCTGGTCCGAGCCCGGCTCCGGCGACACGCGCGGGCCTGTGGTCGGGCGCGCGAGACTGATGACCGAGGGCGGCGCGGCGCGGCTCGAGGGGCTTCAAATTATCTGGCGGGGGGACAAGGTGGACGGGCGCTTCCACCACGGTCACCGGATCGCCTTTTCAGGCGACGGGCACATGTTCGTCACCAGCGGGGACCGCATGAAGTTCCAGCCGGCCCAGGACATGAACACCAACATCGGCAAGATCGTCCGGCTGCGCGAGGATGGGTCCGTGCCGCGGGACAACCCATTCGCAAGCCGCGGCGGGACCGCCGCGCAAATCTGGTCGCTCGGGCACCGCAACCTGCTCGGCTTCGCGTTCGATGGCCGCGGCCAGCTTTGGAGCCACGAAATGGGCCCGAAATATGGAGACGAGTTCAACCTGATCGAGCGCGGCTCGAACTATGGCTGGCCGGTGGTTTCAAACGGCCAGCATTATGACGGCAAGGACATTCCGGACCACTCGACCCGGCCCGAATTCAACGCGCCCGAAATCACTTGGAACGGTGTTTCGCCGGCCGGAATAATGATCTATTCGGGAAGCCTCTTTCCGCAATGGCGCGGCAACGCCTTTCTCGGGGCGCTTTCGGGTCGGGCGCTGATCAGGGTGGCGATGAACGGCACCACCGCCCGCGAAGTCGAGCGCTGGGACATGGGCCAGCGGATCCGCGAGGTGGAGCAGGGCCCGGACGGCGCGATCTACGTCCTCGAGGACTCGCGCAACGGATCCGGCGGTCGCCTCCTGAGGCTCGCGCCAGGGCGGTGACGCTCGAGCAGTCAGATCAGGCTCGTCCCTCCTTGGAAGCCGCTAAAGCTGAATGATTTCAGCCTGAACCAAAGGTCATTGCGAGCGAAGCGAAGCAATCCAGACGCCGGCGCCGAACTGGATTGCCGCTTCGCTTGCTCCTCGCAACGACAATCGAGCACGTCAGTGAGCGCTCAGGCGCGGCGATATCGGAAGTACCAGACCTCGTGCCCCTTCCGGCGCGCCTTGGCCTCGTACCTTGTCTCGGGCCAGCCGCCGGGGCGGAGAAGAAAGTCGTTCGCGCTCTCCGCCAGCCACTCGAAGTCGCGGCGTTGGTTCATGATCATCATTGCCCAGCGGCAGTAAGTCGGATCGTCGGTGCCAAGGCGGAATTCGCCGCCCGACTGGAGCTTCGCGGCGACGACGTCGAGCGGCCCGTGATTGATCATGCGGCGTTTGGCGTGCCGCGCCTTGGGCCACGGATCGGGATGAAGCAGATAAACAAAGCGTAGCGAAGCGTCCGGCAGCCGTTCGAGGACTTCAAGGGCATCGCCCATGTGGAGCCGAACGTTGGCGAGTCCTTTCTCCCGCACATGCTGAAGCGCGCCCACCACCCCGTTGAGGAACGGTTCGGCACCAACGAAGCCGTGGTCCGGCAGGAGGTCGGCCCTGTAAGCGAGATGCTCACCGCTTCCGAAGCCGATTTCGAAGTGGAGCGGCCGATCACCGCCGAACAGGTCTGTCGATGTGATCGGCCCTTCCTCGGGAACGCTGATCGCGGGAAGCAGCTCTTCCAGCAAAGTCGCCTGTCCCTGCCGAAGCTTGTGACCTGAGCGGCGGCCGTAGAGGCGACGAATGGTGGTCGGATCGGACATCGGCGCAGCCTATCGCGGCAATCCTGCGCGACGCCAAGCCGCTACTGCGAACGCAACGGAGATGCTGGACCTCGCCCCGACCAGAAAAAGTAGCTTCGCAGCGGCCAAACAGAGCCGGCTAGGCGGTCAAAGCCTGCCTGAGCCGATCGACCAGGTCAGTCCGCTCCCAACTGAAATAATCCCCATCCGGCGTGCGGCCGAAGTGGCCGTAGGCAGCAGTCCGCTGGTAGATCGGCTTGTTGAGGCCAAGATGCGTCCGAATTCCTTTTGGCGTCAGCCGCACCAATGTCGGCAGAACTTGCTCCAGACGGTCTGCGGAGATTCCATTCTGCTCGGTTCCGTGGAGATCGACATAAAGCGACAGCGGCTCGGCCACGCCAATGGCATAGCTCAGCTGGATCGTGCAGCGCTTCGCCAGCCCCGCCGCGACGACATTCTTGGCGAGATAACGAGCCACATAGGCGGCCGAGCGATCGACCTTGGTGGGGTCTTTGCCGGAGAAGGCCCCTCCCCCGTGCGGACTTGCTCCGCCATAGGTGTCGACGATGATCTTGCGTCCGGTGAGGCCAGCGTCGCCATCGGGCCCGCCGATTTCAAACACGCCCGTCGGGTTGACGAAAATAGCCTCGTCGCCCGGAAGCCAACCTTCCGGCAGCACGTCGGCGAAGACGCCTTTGACATAGTCCCGAAGCCTCGCCTGGCCTTCGTCATTGCTCAAAGCGGACGAATGCTGGGTGGACAGGACGAGGGCGGTCGCGCGGACCGGCAACCCATTTTCATATTGCAAGGTCACCTGGCTCTTGGCGTCCGGCTCGAGGAAATCGACCACCTTTGCGTGCCGATCGTGGGCGAGCCGTTCGAGAATGCGGTGCGAATAATAAAGCGTGGCGGGGAGGAGGTCCGGAGTCTCGTCGGTCGCGTAGCCGAACATGATACCCTGGTCGCCTGCGCCCTCGTCCTTGTTGCCGCTCTCATCCACGCCTTGCGCGATGTCAGCCGACTGCGGGTGAAGATGGTTCGAAAAAGCGGCGGTTTGCCAGTGGAAACCGCTTTGCTCGTACCCGATCCGCTTCACCGTATCGCGTACGACCTGCTCGATTTCCGTCCGCGCCTCCGGCGTCAGCTCGCCACCCTCGTCCTGAATTCCGGCGCAGCGAATTTCGCCGGCCAGCACGATACGCTGCGTCGTCACCAGCGTCTCGCAGGCGACACGCGCCACCGGGTCTTTCGTCAGGAAGAGGTCGACCACCGCATCTGAAATCTGATCGGCGACCTTGTCGGGATGACCTTCGGATACCGACTCGGACGTGAAAATGTAGTTGCTGCGCATCGGAGCAAACGGCCTCTTCGTCACGGAATTGCGGATATAAACATATCCTTATATCCGCACGCCCCTAGCGTGCTTTCCAGGCCACTGCAATCGCAATGCCGGCCAGCAGCAGCGCGAACAGGAAGGGCAAAACGTTGCCCAGCCGCGCGAACAACGAGGGCGGCTTGGGTGACGGGAGATCGGCAATAATAATGCCGGCTGTTCGCCAGGGCAGGCTATGAAGAAGCCGCCCCTCGGCATCGACCACGGCAGAAATGCCCGTCGGCGTCGACCGCAGGACCGGCAATCCCTCCTCGAGAGCGCGAAGCTGCGCCTGCGCAAGATGTTGCGGGGGCCCCCACGCGCCGAACCATGCGTCGTTGGAGGGGTTGAAGAGAAACCGCGGACGATCCCCGCGCTCGACCACTTCGCCCGAGAAAATCATTTCGTAGCAAAGCTGAAAGCCGACCTTGCCCGCGAGCGGCAGCTGCAGCGTCTCGGCGCCCGGGCCTGGGTCGAAATCGATGTCTCCCGGTGCAAGACGTGACAATCCGATCGCCGAAAGGATGGGCCGCGCGGGAAGATATTCCCCGTAAGGCACGAGATGCGCCTTGTCGTAGCGCGCAAGAATGCGGCCGGCGGGATCCATCGCGAACACGCTGTTGGTGGCGCTCGTCACCGCTGTGCCATCGCGCGACTGCCAAGTGACGCCGCCCGTCAACAGGATGTCGCCGGGCGCGAGCAGGCTGCCGACATCTTTTCTCAACTGCGCCGCCGCGGCGGCAAATCGCGCGTAGATGAGCCCGTTTTCCAGCGGCTCCGTTATTGCCGCTTCAGGCCAGAGCAGCAGCCGCGGCCGCGGGTCTTGAGAACGGGACAGGCGCCTCAGGATCGAGAAGTTGCGCTCTTCGAACCCCTCCTTCCATTTGTCCTGCTGCCCGATATTGGGCTGCACGATGTGCAGCGCCAGCGGCGGGGATGAAAGCGTTTCCGATGCCGTCAGGACGGACAGGACAGTGGCAACGGTCAGCGTCGCCGGTAGAGCCAGCGCCGCCACCCAGCGCCGGTCGAAAAGCAGGAGGAGCGCGCCTGCAAGCAGGATAGCGACCGCGGACAGTCCGTAGGTCCCAACCATCGTGGCGAGCCTGGAGAGCGGCGTCGGCAGCAGCGATACGCCGAGCGGATTCCAGGCAAAGCCGGTGAACATGGTCGCCCGCAGCCATTCGGTCACGATCCATGCTGCGGCAAAGAGGAGCACCAACGTCAGGCGGTCGCGACGGCCGTAGCGCCAGCCCAGCCCCGCCGCCATTGCCGGATAAACAGCGAGATAAAGCGACAGCAGCAGCACAGCGACCCAGCCGAGCCAAACGGGCATTTCCGATTGGTAGGTGAAGGCGGTGGCGATCCAGTTGAGCCCCAGCACGAAGTTGCCGACGCCGAACCAGTAGCCGCGGGCGAGCGCCGTCTTGAGGCGCGGCGCGCCGGCGACGAGCCACATCAGCAGCGCGAGCGCCGCGAGGGTAACGGGCCAAAGGCTGAGCGGCGCAAAACCGACTGCACTCGCGACGCCGGCAGCAAAGGAAAGCAACAGAAACTTCATGAAGCCGCTATGTGAGCGCGTTCGGAGATTTTCAATTCTCGGCTACCGGGCTAGAAGCGACGGCCATGACCATTCCTCCGTTTCACCTCGCCTTTCCGGTCCACGACCTCCAAGCCGCCCGTGCTTTTTACGGCGGCCTGCTCGGCTGCCCGGAAGGCCGTAGCGACGCTCAGTGGATCGATTTCGATTTCTTCGGCCATCAGATCGTCGCGCACCTCGCCGATGGTATGGAAGCACGCCGGCACAGCAACCCGGTCGACGGCCACGACGTACCGGTGCCTCATTTCGGGGCGGTGCTGAGCCTTGAGCAATGGCAGGCGCTCGCGGACCGGCTTACGGCCGCAGGCACTGACTTCGTGATCAAGCCAAATATCCGGTTCCGCGGCCAGCCAGGCGAGCAGGCAACGATGTTCTTCCTCGATCCATCGGGCAATGCGCTTGAACTCAAGGCCATGCGCGACCCATCGAACCTTTTCGCGAAGAACTGACGTTCGGCTCCCGGTGCTGCAACCCGGAAGGCACCGCGATCATTCCGCGGCGATCCCCACCGCCATCTGCTCGCGTGCCGTGCCTCGACCGAACACCACCGAGCGGTTCTGCTCGTCCGAAAACCATTGCGCCGTCGCCTCGAGCCCTTGCTGCAGACCCACTTTGGGTTCCCAGCCGAGGATCGCCTTAGCGCGACTGATGTCGGGACGCCGGCGCCGGGGATCGTCCACAGGTAGCGGCATGTGAACCAGCTTGGATCGCGAGCCGGTGAGCGCAATCACGCGCTGGGCGAGATCCGACACGGTGAGCTCGATGGGGTTTCCGAGGTTAACCGGCGCGCCGGGCGCGGGCTCGCTGTCCATTAGCCGCATCAGCCCCTCAACCATGTCACTCACGTAACAGAAGCTCCGGGTCTGCGAGCCGTCGCCGTAAATGGTGATGTCGTCACCGGAGAGGGCTTGGCACACGATGTTCGAGACGACTCGCCCGTCATCGGCGCGCATCCGCGGACCATAAGTGTTGAAGATGCGGGCGACCCGCACCTCCGCGCGGCCAGAGCGTGCAAAGTCGAACGTCAGCGTCTCGGCCGCGCGTTTCCCCTCGTCATAGCAGGCTCGCGGACCCGTGCAGTTCACCCACCCGCGATAACCTTCGGGCTGAGGATGCACTTCCGGATCGCCATACACCTCGCTCGTGGAGGTCAACAGAAAACGCGCGTCCATGTCCTCGGCAAAGCGAAGGAGGTTCCGAGTGCCGAGCACGCAGGTGAGCATCGTATGCTCCGGGTCTGCTTGATAATGCGGCGGCGAGGCTGCGCAGGCGAGATTGTAGATGTGGGTGAAGCGAATCTTGCCGAGCCTGATCTTGGCCGGAAGCTTGTCGATGACGTCGGCTTCGACAAAGTCGAACCGGCTTTCGCGCTCCAGGTGACGGAGGTTTTCAGGACGGCCCGTGAGATAGCTGTCGAGACAGACCACGGTTGCGCCTTCGGCCAGAAGCGCGTCGATGAGGTGCGAGCCGATGAATCCGGCGCCGCCTGTCACCAGCGCTGTTTTGGTGTTCCGGTCTTCCACAGGCTGCTCCTCTAAGCTTCTTCTATGACTTCTAAGTCTCTCGCCTTGAACTCGGCGCGACGAATTTGGTTCACTTCAGCAACGATCGCCGAGTTACGCTTCCATCAGCATCGGCATCGCAGCGCTCGACGCTTCCTGGAGGTAGCGCTCGAGCTCGGCCGCCCGATCAGCTGCAGTGTGTCCGCCGAGGACCCGCCGCCGCGCCGCCTGTCCTAAAGCGGCAGCTTCGGCCGCGCTCCAGTTGGCGAGGATCTCGCGCACCATGTCGCTCTCGTCGGCCAAGAGGATCTCCCGTCCGGGCGTGAACAGGCTGTCGATCCCCTCCCAACGGTCGGAAATAACAGGCACAGCGCAAGCGGCCGCCTCGAACAGCCGGACAGACGGGGACCAGCCGGCAGCGATCATGTCCGCGCGCGTCACGTTGAGGGTGAAGCGTGAGGCCGCATAAAATCCCGGGTGCTCCTTTGGCGGCAGATGTTCGATCCGCTCCACATTGGCCGGCCAGTCGATGTCGGAAGGATATTGTGGCCCCGCCACGACGAACGAACGATCCGGCATCGCGCGCGCCGGTGCGAGCAGCAGTTTCTCTAGCGTCGGCTGCCGGTCCGGGCTGTACGTGCCGAGATAAGAAAGGTCCCATTTCTTCGGGGTGTCGAGCGGAGGATAAGCTTCGGGGTCGACCGAGCAATAGAGCGCCCTGGCAGCAGGTGAGCCGTAGCTTTTCTCGATGTGCCGAAGCGTCGGCCCGCCAGTAAAGGAGAGATAGAGATCGTAGCCCGGAATGATCTCCGGCGAGAGATATTCGAAGTCACCGCGCTCGAGCTTTGCCAGCGTCACCGGCGTGTCGATGTCGTAAAAGGCGGTTACGCCAAGCGCCGTATCCTGAACGAAACGCCCCACTTCCACGCCCTGAGGAACGTAGGAGCCGACCATCACTGCGTCCGCGCCAGCGATCTCGCCGCGCCATTTCTCGAGTGCGGCAAGGTCGGAATAGAATGCGAGTTGGCAATAGTCCGGGTCCACGCAATCCCGATTGCCTGAATACCACGGCACATCGCGCTCGAGGAAGACTATGTCGTGCCCGCGCGCGGCGAATTCCTTGAGAAGCGCTCGGAATGTGGTGGCATGTCCATTGCCCCAGGAGGAGGAAAGGCTAAGCCCCAGCACGATCAGCCGCATCGGGCGATCGCTCACGCCGCGCTCCGCTGCCGGTCGAAGGCCGATTTGAAGATCGCGTCGACCTGCTCCCCGCGATGGGCATAAGTGTGTTCGGTGAGAATGCGTCGGAGCCCCGCTCGGCCGATCTCCCGAGCCCGCTCCGGCGTCAGCTGCCGCACATGCTCCGCAACATCCTGCCCGTCGCGCGCTACGAGCACTTCTTCCTCGGGCGTGAGGAACAGCTCGATGCCCTCCCATGCGTCGGTGATAAGGCAAGCGGCCGCGCCCGCTGCCTCGAACACGCGAGTTGCCGGGGAAAAGCCGATATTGGCCATGCTGTCGCGCGCGACGTTCAGCACCGCAAGCGGTGTGCAGTTAAAGGCGTTGTGCTGGTGGGTGTAAACGTGGCCCAAGTGGCGGACATTTTCCGGCATGGCTTTCGTCTCCCAGCCATTGCCGCCGATCAGGAAGCTGCGCTCGGGCAGCATTGCGGCTGCCTTCAGGAAAAATTCCTCCACTCGCGCCTCCCGGTCAGGGAGCCGATTGCCGAGGAAGGCGAGGTCGGAAGCGAAGCGCTCATCGGGGTCGACCAGATGGTGGGTGGTCGGATCGAGCGCGTTGTAGATCGGAATGCAGCGGCGCGCGCCGAAACCCTGATAGGCTTCGATCACGGGCGGCCCGCCGCCATAGGTCAGCACCATGTCCAGCTCGGGCAACAGGCGGCGGATGGCATGGCTTTCGTCGAGCCGCATCTCATCGAGGCTGGCGGCCGCATCGACATCCCAGAAGATGCGCATGGCATCGCGGCGGCTGTGCTCAACAATCCCTTCGAGAAGCTCGGTGTCGAACACACCGACGCCGCTGGCTTTCACGACGATGTCGGCGGCCTTGGCCTCCTGGAGCACCTCGAGCATGGCTTCGGGGGTTGCCGGGTAGACGACCGATCTCGCCCATCCCGGCGGGTCGATGTCGCGATGCTTCTGCCGGTCGTAAGCGTCAGGTTCGTAGAAGGTGATGTCGTAGCCGCGGCCGGCCAGGTCCCGCAGCAGCCCGCGATAATATGTGGCCGCGCCGTTCCAATAGGACGACAGCAGGCTGGAACCGTAAAAGGCGATCTTCATGCAACGCTCCTGAGGGGCGCGGGGGCGGCCAAGCGCTTCACCACCGCCAAAAGTTCATCGACTCGGTGGCCGCAAGTGTGGCGGGCGTGGATCGTCTCCAGCCCCTTTTGCGCAAGCGAATGGCGAAGCTCCGGGTCGCTCGCAAGGGCGCGCAGCGCCTCAGCCATCTCCGCCCGGCTCGACGCCATCAAGAAGTCTTCGCCGACGCGGAACAGCTGTTCCGAATCTTCCCAGAGCGCCGAGACGAGCGGGATTCCGCAAGCCAAAGCTTCGAAAACGCGAATGGTCGGAATACCGGGCAAGATCTTCGTATAGAAGCGGCGCGGCACGTGAACGGTGGCAAGATGTCTCGCGAACACCTCCGGCGCGCGAGCGTTTGGAAGCCAGCCGCGATAATCGATGCCAAATTTTTCGAGCAGGGCGATCGCTTCGGGCGGGTAGCGAACGCCGAAGATCTCGAGCGAAAGCCCCGCTTCGTGCGCGGGTCGGAACAGGAAGTCCTCGAGCTCCTCAGTGCGCTCCCCATCGCCCCAATTGCCAATCCAGACGAGGCCGTGGCGCGCTTCTTCGGGTTCTGGCGGATGGAACAGGCGGATGTCGGCCGCCTCGTGCCAGACAAAGACGCGCTCGCCCCAGCCCCAGCGGCGATACACTTCGGCAAGCGTTTCGCCGAAGGCAAGCACGGCGTCATAGCCGGATAGGTCAAAGGCTCGGATCGCATCGGGATCGCTCACCGCCCGATGATGGGTGTCGTGGAAGAGAAGCGTGAACTTGCCCCCGCTCGCCCGAATTCGTCCAACCTGCGCCACCAGTTCGGGCTCGTTCCACTCGTGAACGATGACCACGTCGGTGCCGTCCACCATCTCCTCCAGATTGGCGGCCGGGTCGAAGCTCTGCGACTGCAACTCGGGATAAGCCGAGCGATAGGCGTCGAGCCCCTCGGGTCCGTGGTCTGCGAGCAGGTTCTGGAGGCTCCAGGCATGTTCAGGCTCGTAGGCGCGAACGTCGTGGCCCCTGGCGATCAGCTCGCGCAATACCCCGCGTAGGAAGTGAGCATTGCCGTGGTTCCAGCACGATTGCAGTGAGTGGGTGAAGTAGACGAAGTTCATGCCGCCGCCCTCGCCGCGAGCACCGGCCGCTGCACCGCGGGAAGGAGGGCCCGGTAGATGGCCGCCATTTGTGCCGCCATCGCTTCGGGGGTGAATCGGGCCGCGCGCTCCGAGGCAGCTTTGCCCATCATTTCCCGCCCGAATTCGTCATTGACGAGGTTTCCGATCGCAAGCGCAAAGGCACCCTCGTCGCGCGGCGGAACGAAAAGGGCGGCTCCGTCCCAAAGCTCTCGGAAGGTTGGGATGTCGGACAGGATCAGCGGGCAACCCGCCGTTGCCGCCTCGAGGACCGCCAGCCCAAACGGCTCGTAAAGGGCGGACGAGACGAACACCGGCTTGGCTGCGAGCCAGCGCGCCAGACCCTCCTCGCCGAGCGAGCCGACGCAATGCAGATGCTCGAACATCACACTTGCGCCATTGGGCCCCCGTACCGGCCCCGCCGCGTGTATGGGAACAGCCATCCGCCCGGCAGAGGCGTCGAGGGTCGCAAGGTTCTTTCCCTGATCCCAGAGCCGGCCTGCGGTGAACGCGAAGTCGCGCTGCGGCCGGCGCGGGAGCTTGAACGGCTTGCGCCCGTTGTGGACGGTCTTGGGCACCTGCGGAAGCTCGTAGCGGCGGCGGGTCGCCAGGCCGAAAGCGTCGGTCGGAGTCACCACAACGTTTGCCTTGTGAAGCCCCGCGCGGACGAGTTCCGTCCGCCAGGCGAAGTCGGCCGGAAGCTCCGTCCCGTGCACCGCGTCCCACCAGGTTCCGACGCAGCTGTGCTGCACGCCGACCACCGGCACCGGGAAGTCGGCCACAGCCGCAATGGCGGGCGCATTGAGCTGCACAAGATCGACATCATGCTGCTCGGCCAGCAGAGCCAGCGCCTTACCCGCGGCCTCTACACCCGAAGCATCTTCCGCCATCCAGTCGAGCACAAGGTCCGTCTCGACGAGCGTCAAGCCAGGAACCGCCTCCGCTTGCGACGCCTGCCGCCGCGTCGGCGGCGGCCCGAGGACCACGAGCACGGTCTCGATGCCGATGCCGGAAAGGCCGCGCGCCAGATCCGTGCTGTATTGCCAGACGCCGCCGACCGCATCGGCAGTGATGAGGACCTTGAAGGCGGGCTCCGTCACGCCACCGCCTGCTGCTGGGCGGCGGTAAAGGTCTGATCGATGCCCCGCGACTCGCGGAGCCAATCTGCGAGGAGCGCAACGCCTTCCTTCCACGGCACCGCCGGCGAAAGCCCGAGCGCCTGCCGCGCCGCCCGCGTGTCGGCAACGAAGTAGCGCTGATCGCCGGCGCGCCAGTCGTCGAAGCGAACCTCGACATCCCGCCCGAGGAGCTCAGACATGTATCCAATGAGCTCGCGGAGACTCACCGCATTGCCGGGGCCACCGCCGAGATTGAACGCGCGCCCGCTGATCCGGTCAATCCGCTCCCAGGCGTGAACATAGGCTTCAACGGCGTTGCGCACGTCCATGATGTCCCGCACCTGGCAGCCATCGCCGTAAAGGGTAATCGGCTCGCCTGCGAGCGCGCGGATCAGGAAATGCGCGACCCAGCCCTGGTCCTCCGTACCCATTTGCCGCAGGCCGTAGATGCAGCTCATCCTGATAACGGCCGTTGGGATAGCGTAGCTGCGCGCATATTCGAGAACATACTGATCGGCCGCCCCTTTCGAGCAGCCATAAGGTGTGTGAAAGTCGAGCGGACGCGCCTCCCCAATGCCGTGCGTCGCAACCTCCTGGTTCTGCGGAACGTAGCGCTGCCCGTCGAGCTGGAAGTCGATGTCGGCGAGATCCCCGTAAACCTTATTCGTCGACGCGAATATCACGGGAGTGCGCTCCCCCTTCAGCCGGACGGCGTCGAGCACGTTCAAGGTGCCGCGGATGTTGATTTCGAAATCTTCTCGCGGGTCCACAAGACTGGTGGTCACCGCCACCTGTGCGGCCATGTGGAACACCGCTTTGGCCTCCCGCGCGGCCCGGGCGAGCGCGTCTTCGTCGCGGATGTCGGCGATGACGCTGGTGATGAGCGGGCCGTGGCGATCCGAAAGCCAAGCCAGATTTTTCTCGACGCCGGGGCGGGACAGCGCGTCGTAAACGAGGATCTCGTGCCCCTCACCCGCGAGCCGGTCAGCGATGTTGCAGCCGATGAAGCCCGCCCCGCCGGTGATGAGAACGGGCCTGCTGTCGGCAGGAGAAGCCGCCTCGCTCATGCGACGAGCCCCCGCGCTTCAAGCTCCGCCCTTGCCTGCTCGACGCGATCGTCGGCAGTCTGCAGGGCGACCCATTCGGCCAACTCGGCGAGCCCTTCGCCGAAATCCTGTGTCGCCCGGAAACCAAGCTTCTCCGAGGCTTTTCTGGTATCGCAGAAGCAGTGGCGGATATCGCCGATCCGCGACTTGCCGACGATCTGAGGCTGAATGTCGTTCTTGCCCATTGCGCGGGCAAGTTCCTGCGCGACCTCAGTGACGGAACGGTCGTTGCCCGATCCGATGTTGAAGATTTCCCCAGCCGCCTGGGGGAGTTCGAGCGCGTCCGCAAACGCGCGCGCCACATCGCCGACATAAACGAAATCGCGCCGTTGCTCGCCGTCCTCGAAGATCATCGGCTGCTGGCCGTTGAGAAGCCTCGATGCGAAGATTGCCAGAACCCCCGTGTAGGGGTTCGAGAGCGCCTGCCCCGGCCCATACACGTTGAACAGGCGAAGGCAGACGCCTTCCATCCCGTAAGCATCTGCCAGGATCATGGTGGTGCGCTCCTGCACATATTTATTGAGCGCGTAGATTGAAGCCAGATCAGGCGTCTTCCACTCGGGCGTGGCAATCGGCTTCAGGGGGCGTCCGGCAGCGTCTGCAGGGTCCCAGCTCTGCTCCTCGGTGGTTCGCGGCTCTCGTTTGGCATTCTGCACAAACCCGCCCTCGGCATCGAGATAAAGGCCTTCGCCGTATATGCTCATGGAGGAAGCGGTGACGACGCGGCGAACCGGATCTTCAATGAGCTTTTCGAAAAGAACGGCGGTGCCGACGTCGTTGACGGACGTGTACCGCTCAACGGCGTACATCGATTGGCCGACGCCGACTTCTGCGGCGAGGTGAATGACGCTGTCGACGCCCTTCAATGCTTTCGCAACAGCGTCCCCGTTGCGGACGTCTGCACGGATCAGCTCCACTTCCTGTGGGAGGTCCTCCGGACGGTCCCGGTCACCATGTACCTGCTCGATCAGGCTATCGAGGACGCGGATCTCATGTCCCGTTCGCAGCAATTCTTTGCAAACGGCGCGGCCAATGAAACCGGCGCCCCCCGTGATCAGGATCTTTTCAGGCAATGATTCCCCCGTTAGTGGTCTTCAGGAATGGTGAGATGTTTGTTCACCCCCGTGCAGCTTCATCTTCATCTTCATCTTCATCTACAAAGCCGTAATGCTCCGTCGATACCTTTGTTCCGCACGCGGTTCATTCGCGGCACTTTGAGAGGCTTGGAACTCCCTCCTGAGGCCGGTTGTTAGCGCAGCAAAAACGGGGTCGTTACATGTCAGTTCCGAATTTCGAGTGACCGCCACCATTCTCCTCATCCGGCACGCAGCGCATGTGGAACTCGGCCGTATCCTCAGCGGGCGGAGGCGCGATGTCGCACTGAGCGCCGACGGGCTCGAACAAGCGGAAATCGTTGCCGATTTGCTGGGGGTCGAGCCGATTACTGCGATCTATTCGAGCCCACGGGAACGCGCATACTACACCGCGCGGAGCATCGCTGAACCGCATGAGCTCAAGGTGCAGATCGCCGACGGGCTTGATGAAGTCGACTTCGGCGAGTGGACTGGACTGTCGTTCGACGTGCTCGAGGGTGATCCATTGTGGGACGAATGGAATTCCGCTCGCGGAATTGCGCGCCCCCCCGGCGGCGAGAGCATGGAGGAAGCATGCCGCCGTGCCGTCACCGAGGTTCAGCAAAAGGCGGCGGAGCATCCAGACCAGACAATTGCAATGGTGAGCCACTGCGACGTCATCAGGGGCCTGATCGCTTATTATCTGGGCTTGCCGCTCGACAATCTGCTGCGCTTCGATATCGACCCCGCGTCCATCTCCCGCATCGTGGTGGGCAGCTGGGGTGCGCGTGTGGTGAGTGTGAATGAGAGGCTTTACCAATGAACATCGAAGGAAGCCGGATGGGAGCCGAGGAGAGTTTGAAAGACAGGATTGAGGCACTCGCTCCCTGGTTTCACAACATGAACCTTGGCGGGATGTGGACTGCCCCTGATCACTTCCTCGGCGACTATCCCAATGTGAAGTTCAAGCGCTTCGAACCGCATCTGCCTGCCGATCTCAGGGGAAAAAGCGTGCTCGACATCGGCTGCAACGCCGGTTTCTACTCGATCGAGATGAAGCGCCGGGGAGCCGACCGCGTGGTCGGAATCGATTCCGACGAGCGCTATCTCGCGCAGGCGCAGCTTGCGTCCGAGACGCTGGGCTACAGCAATTTGGAGTTCCGCAACCTGTCCGTTTACGACGTCGGGGCACTCGGCGAGACGTTCGATGTCGTGATCTTCATGGGAGTGCTATACCACCTCCGGCACCCGCTCCTGGCGCTCGATCTCATCCACGAGCACGTCGCCCGCGACATCCTGATCTTCCAATCGATGCAGCGCGGCTCCGACCAGGTGGCGGAACTCCAGGAGGATTATCCATTCGAGGAGCGGGAAATCTTCTATGACACCGGCTACCCCAAGCTCCACTTCGTAGAGCGCGAATATGCCACCGACTGGACCAACTGGTGGGTGCCGAACCGCGCCTGCGCCGAAGCCATGCTTCGCGCGTCGGGCTTTTCGATCGAAACCCGGGCGGAAGACGAGGTCTACATTTGTCGGCGCGCGGAAATGCCTTATGCACAATGGCAAGCCGGAGCGGTCTATCCGGCCAAGGGGACGAACTAAATGCTCGAAGCGGCCATGATCTGGAATGAGCCCAACAACAAATCGCATTGGGACCCGGAGATTGACCCCGAATGGACCATGTTCGGGCAAACCGTGATAGAGACAGCCCGGGCGATCCATTCCGTCAATCCAGACGTGAAGCGCGTCCTTGGCGGCATCTCACCGATAGACCCGTTCTTCATTCAGCGCCTTCAGGGCTATGGCGTGCTTGATCACCTCGAGGTGATCGCCGTTCATGGATTTCCACTTGACTGGAATCTGTGGCCGATCAGCGCCTGGCCAAGCAAGATCGCAGAAATCGAAGCGGTGGCTCCGAACCACGAGATCTGGGCAACCGAAGTTGGGGTGGGCAGCTTCGGCGCTGAAGAAGTGCAAGTGTTCGGCGTTAACCGCACGGCCGAATTGCTGGTCGGCAGGGTGCCGCGCATTTACTGGTATTCGCTGTTCGATCTTCCGCATGAATGGGGCGCGACCACGCGCCACAAGGAGGCCGAGGGATCGAGCTACTACCGCCACTTCTATATGGGCCTGATACGAGAGGACGGCACCCCGAAGCTCGCGCTCGAGCATTTCGCCAGGCACACGCCCCAGATGGGGATCATGCAATGGTTCCATTTCGAGGATCCCAGGCTCGACGATGCGGTGAAGTGGATGCGGCGCCTGGGCGTGACGCATCTTCGTACCGGTCTTTCGTGGGCGGACAGCTACCGCCCCGGCTGGGAGAGCTGGTTCGACCGGCAGATGGACGCACTTGCGGAGTTCGAGACCACCGTCACCTTCTGCTTCACGCCCGAAAGCGAAGGCATCGCGCCGCACCACACCAGCCCGGCCAGGGATCCGATGTATTTTGCGGATTTCTGCGCACGCATGATTGAGCGCTACGCGCCCCGCCAGCTTCAGGCGGCAGTGGCCTGACATGGGCCTGGTGGACCCCGCGCGGATCAATGTCGCAATTGTCGGCGTCGGCAATTGCGCAAGCTCGCTCGTCCAAGGCGTCGCGCATTATCAGAATGGCGGCGCGAACGAACAGATCGGCCTCATGCACTGGGATCTGGGTGGCTACCGGCCCAAGGACATCCGCTTCGTTGCCGCTTGGGACGTCGATTGCCGCAAGGTCGGCCGCGACATAGCGCAAGCCATTTTTGCGAAGCCCAATTGTACCGCCGTTTTCTGCGATCACGTTCCCGACTCAAGCGTCAAGGTTCAGATGGGCCGCGTGCTGGATGGCTTTTAGGACCATATGGCCGAGGCTCCGGACGATCGCACCTTTCTCCTGGCGGAGGATCCGGAGGCTGAAAAAGCCGACATTGTGAAGACGCTTCGCGAAACCGAAACCGACGTTCTGCTCAACTATCTGCCGGTCGGCAGCCAAGGAGCAACCGAATTCTACGCCGAATGCGCGCTCGAAGCGGGCGTCGCCTTTGTGAACAACATCCCCGTCTTCATCGCCAGCGATCCTGCCTGGGCGCAGCGGTTCGAAGAAGCGAGGCTGCCGATCATCGGTGACGATATCAAGGCTCAGCTTGGCGCGACTATCGTCCACCGCGTGCTGACCGATCTCTTTGCCAAGCGCGGCGTGAAGCTTGATCGGACCTATCAGCTCAACACGGGGGGAAATACCGACTTTCTCAACATGTCAAACCGATCCCGCCTCAAGTCCAAGAAGATCTCCAAGACAGAGGCGGTTCAGTCGGTCGCGGAGCACCGGCTCGAGGACGAGAACATCCATATCGGGCCTTCCGATTATGTGGCCTGGCAAAATGACAACAAGGTCTGCTTCCTGCGCATGGAGGGGCAGTTGTTCGGCGGCGTCCCGATCAACCTCGAGCTTCGGCTCTCGGTTGAGGACAGCCCGAACAGCGCTGGCGTTGCCATCGACATGATCCGCTGCGCCAAGCTCGCGAAGGACCGCGGCCTCGGCGGGCCGATCCACCCGGCCTCTGCTTACTTCTGCAAGCATCCCCCGCGGCAGATGGCGGACGATGCCGCGCACGAGGCGCTGCAAGCGTTTATCCGGGGCAGCTAGACCAGCTAGAGTGAGCTCAAGTCAGGTGGAATGACCGCACGGCCTAAGAATCAAGGAAGCAAAAGCTGCTTCTGGTGCAAGGAAACCAGGAACGGCTCTAATTGACCTTTGATCGCCCTGCTTTCCGAGCCGTCAGGTGATTCCACCTGACTAAAAGCGCTCTAGGTATCGGCGCTGCGGTAGCTGCCGTCCAGATAAAGGAGCGGCTGGATGTCGGGGCGCACCACCACGTCCTCGACCACTCCGATGAAGATGCTGTGCGTGCCGAACTGGTGATGATCGATGCGGCGGCAGAGGATGGAGGCTTGCGCGTCGAGGAGGCGCGGCGGGCGCTCGCAATCCATGTGCCAGCCGCTCGCGAAGCGGAGCGCTCGTTGGTTTCTGTCGGCGAACATCTGCGCGAGATATTCTTGGTCGCGATGAAGCACGTTCACACTGAAATGAGACACGTCTTCCATTGAAGCATGCAGCGTGGCGGTGCGGTTGATGCAAACGAGCAGGCTCGGCGGGTCCATTGCAAGCGACGACATTGCCGTCGCGGTGATCCCCATCGGCTCGCCACGTACGCAAATGGTGATGACGTTCACCGTGGAAGCGACGCGGCGCATCGCCTGTTTGAAGCCACCCGAGATGTGGGGGTCGGTTTGCGGGATCATTGAGGTCTAGCTGGCCGCTCGGCAGTGAAGAAGCAAGCCCGCAAACGGCCTCGCAGCGACGCCGGACCGGGAATAGGAGCGGCGGATGACGGAGTTCGACACCCTGATCGTTGGCGCAGGCCATAGTGGCGCGCAGGCCGCTATCCTGCTTCGGCAGCTGGGATTTGCCGGCACGATCGGCCTGGTCGGCGCCGAGCCCGAGCTCCCTTACGAGCGGCCGCCTTTGTCGAAGGACTACCTGGCCGGCGAAAAGAGCTTTGAGCGGATGCTGATCAGACCCCCCGCATTTTGGGCAGAGCGGGATATCGACCTGGTAGCAGGGACGAGGATCACGCAGCTCGACGCCCGGCGCAAGCGAGCGACGTCGGAAAACGGTATCACCT
>JADDQD010000060.1 GCA_016781555.1 Pseudomonadota bacterium
CGCTTTTCCGGTCGCGCGCCGGCGTGAAATCAACCTCGACCGGATCGACGCACGGCTCGGCCGCTACAGCTACGATACCTGCACCCCGATAACCGAAGGCACCTGGACTTCAGCTTACTGGAACGTCCAGGCCGCGCTTTCCGGCTTCGACTCGCTGCTTCGCGGGGGCGAGCGGGCGGCGTTTGCGCTGTGTCGGCCGCCAGGGCACCATTGCGGCGCCGACTATATGGGCGGCTATTGCTACTTGAACACTGCTGCCGTCGCAGCAGAGGCGGCGATTGCAGCTGGCAAAGCCCGGGTCGCGATCCTCGATATCGATTATCATCATGGCAACGGTACCCAGGATATCTTTTACGCGCGGGGTGACGTCCTGTTCGTTTCGATCCACGCCGATCCCGCCACCGATTATCCGTTCTACTGGGGCCATTGCGACGAGACAGGCGAAGGTCCCGGCGAGGGTGCGACGCTCAACCTTCCTTTGCCGCGCGGCACCGATCTCGCCCGCTTCGAGCAGGCTCTTCAAAAAGCGCTGGATCGCATCGCCAAGTTCGACGCAGATCTTCTGATCTGCTCCTATGGGGCCGACACCTACGCCGGGGACCCTATCTCCTACTTCTCGATCGAGACGGCCGATTATCCGGTGATCGCCCGCCGCATCGCCGGCCTCGGCTTGCCCACCCTCGTCGTAATGGAGGGCGGCTACGCGGTTGACGCGCTGGGCCAGAACGTCGCCGCATTTCTCAGCGGCTTTTGATCACCGGGCGAGCGCGGATCAGAGCTTTTCCGTCAGCTCTGGAAGGAGCTTGAAGAGGTCGCCGACCAAGCCAATGTCCGCAACCTGAAAGATCGGCGCGTCCTCATCCTTGTTGATGGCGACGATCGTCTTTGCATCCTTCATGCCGGCGAGGTGCTGAATGGCGCCCGAGATGCCGACGGCAATATAAAGGTCCGGTGCGACGATCTTACCGGTCTGACCGACCTGATAGTCGTTGGGTGCATAGCCAGCGTCCACGGCCGCCCGGCTGGCTCCCACGGCAGCTCCGAGTTTATCGGCCAGGGGATCGATGAAGGCGTGAAACTGCTCCGAAGAACCCAGGGCACGCCCTCCCGACACGATGATGCTCGCGCTGGTAAGCTCAGGCCGCTCCGAATGCGCTACTTCCTGGCCGACGAAGCTCGAAAGGCCCTGGTCACCGGTGCCGCCGATCCGTTCGATTTCGGCCGACCCGTTCTCGGCAGCGGCTTTTTCAAAGGCAGTGCCGCGAACGGTTATCACCTTCTTCGCATCGGACGACTTCACCGTTGCAATGGCATTGCCGGCGTAGATCGGCCGGGTGAAGGTATCCTGATCCTCGACCGACAGGATGTCGGAGATCTGCATAACATCCAGCAGGGCCGCGACGCGCGGAGCGATATTCTTGCCGGTCGTGGTGGCCGGCGCGAGGAAGGCGTCGTGATAGCCCATCAACTGCGCGATCAAGGGCGCCACATTCTCTGGCAGGCCATGGGCATAAGCGGCATCGTCTGCGACATGAACCTTGCCGACGCCAGCAATCCTGGCTGCCTGCTGCGCGACCGATCCGACATCCTGGCCGGCAACGAGCAGATGAACTTCGCCTAGCTTCCCGGCCGCGGTGACCACCGCGAGCGTCGCATCCTTCAGCTCGCCACCTTCATGTTCGACCCAGACGAGCGTCTTCATCCCACAACTCCCGTTTCGCGCAGCTTGTCGATCAATTCGTCGACCGAACCCACCTTGACGCCGGCCGTTCGCTTGGGAGGCTCCGTCACCCTGAGCGTCGTCAGACGCGGCGCGATATCAACACCATAATCGGCGGGGCTCTTTTGAGCCAAAGGCTTGGATTTGGCCTTCATGATGTTGGGAAGGCTGGCGTAGCGCGGCTCATTCAGCCGCAGGTCCGTCGTGATGATGGCCGGCAAGTTCAGCCGCACCGTCTCCAGCCCGCCGTCAACTTCGCGCGTGACGTTAACTGCCTCGCCGTCCACTTCAACCTTGGAAGCGAACGTGCCTTGCGGCCAGCCAAGGAGCGCCGCAAGCATTTGGCCGGTCTGGTTGGAGTCGTCGTCGATCGCCTGCTTGCCCAGGATGATCATTCCGGGCTGCTCTTCGGCGGCGATCTTCGCCAGCAGCTTGGCAACCCCGAGTGGCTCGACGTCCTGATCGGTGGAAACGAGTATGGCGCGATCCGCCCCCATTGCGAGCGCTGTCCTCAGCGTCTCCTGCGCCTTGGCCGGCCCGATTGAAACCGCGATGATTTCGGTGGCGACGCCCCGCTCCTTGAGCCGAATGGCTTCCTCGACGGCGATTTCGTCGAAGGGATTCATGCTCATTTTGACGTTGGCGAGATCGACCCCGGAGCCGTCGGCTTTCACCCGCGGTTTCACGTTGTAATCGATCACGCGCTTCACCGGCACCAGCAGCTTCATGCTCGTTCCTTCCTTTCCCCTCTCCTGCCGGGGAGAGGGAGCAATCTCAAGCGGCTTGCTTCACCTGCGCCACGATCTTCCGAGCGGCGTCGCCGAGGTCGTTCGCAGCTACGATCGGAAGACCGGAGTCGGCGAGGATGCGCTTGCCTTCTTCAACGTTGGTTCCTTCAAGCCGCACCACAAGGGGCACGGAAAGGTCGACCTCACGCGCTGCGGCGATGATCCCGTCCGCGATGATGTCGCAGCGCATGATCCCGCCGAAGATGTTGACCAGGATACCCTTCACCGCGGGGTCGCTGAGAATGATCTTGAACGCCGAGGTCACCTTTTCCTTTGAGGCGCCGCCGCCGACGTCGAGGAAGTTCGCCGGGAAGGCGCCGTTCAGCTTAATGATGTCCATCGTCGCCATGGCAAGTCCCGCTCCGTTCACCATGCAGCCGATATCGCCATCGAGCTTGATGTAGGCGAGATCGTGTTTTGAAGCCTCGAGCTCCATCGGATCCTCTTCGCTTTCGTCGCGAAGCTCCGCGAGGTCGGGGTGGCGGAACATTGCGTTCGAATCGAACGCCACTTTGGCGTCCAACACCATCAGCTTGCCGTCTTCGGTGACCGCAAGCGGGTTGATCTCGATCTGGCTTGCATCGGTCCCGGTGAAAGCGTCGTAAAGCTTTGCAAGCACGTGTTGCGCCTGGCGGGCAAGGTCACTGCTCAGGTCGAGCGCGGCCGCCACTGCGCGGCCGTGATGCGGCATCAAGCCCGTTGCAGGATCTATGGTGATCGTCTGGATCTTCTCCGGCGTGTCGTGTGCGACCGTTTCGATGTCCATGCCGCCTTCGGTCGATGCAACCACGGCGATCCTGCCGGTGGAGCGGTCAACCAATAGAGCCAGGTAAAACTCCTTGGCGATGTCGACTCCGTCCGTGATGTAGAGCCGCTGCACCTGTTTGCCTTCGGGTCCGGTTTGCACCGTCACCAGCGTGTGGCCGAGCATTTCACGCGCGTGGTTTTCAACGTCCTGCAGCGTGCGCGCGAGCCTGACGCCGCCTTTTGCGTCCGGCCCCAGCTCCTTGAACTTACCCTTCCCGCGGCCGCCGGCGTGAATTTGTGCCTTTACGACATAAAGCGGGCCGGGGAGGCCTGCCGCGGCGGCAATGGCCTCATCGACGCTCATCGCCGCATGGCCTGCAGGAACCGGCACACCGAATTTCGCGAGCAGTTCCTTGGCCTGATATTCGTGGATGTTCATTGGACGTCCTTGGCGCGATCGATATCGCGCGGGTCTAAAGCACAGACGCATCAGGATGAAAAGCGCTCCGCCGCTCCTATATCCGGCCCATGGCAGGCTTTCTCGATTGGGCCGGGCGCGTCTTCATGCTGGTGCTTGCCGGCTTGATCACGCTGTCGATCATCGGTGCAATCGCAGCGATCCCCTCGAGCATCATGGAAACGCGAATGGGGGCTCACCCGCGGGAATGGCCCGTCGCCCAGCCCCAAACGGAGCCAACGCCCGCTCCCCCCGGCCCGGCATCAGCGGCTCAAGCCGCGCCTCAGACTGCGCCTGACGCCACCGTTGTCGCTCCTCCGCCCGAGGCGCCGGCTGATGCCGGCCGCTGGCTGGAGGCGATCACTTACGCCCTTCTTGCCCTAGTCGGCATGGGCCTGGTAATGACGATCCTTCTTTGGCGCGCCCTCGGTCACTGGCGTCGCAGTGCCGACGCACTCGAGATGTTCGCGCACCGGGGCCCGTGATGCCAATTTAGATGCGCACTGGATTGCCCCGTTTCGCGCAAGCGGATCAGTTGGTCCTAGCGAACCAACTTGCCCAAACGAACACGGTCAAGGACGCCGGTCCGTCCCGCATGAAAGCGCCCGATCAAGGGAGCGTCCAGCCGATAGACGTTCTCAAAGACAGCGCGGCGGTCTTCCGGGCGCGCTTCCAAGAGCGTTGCGTTGAAGCTGCGCTGTAGCTCCCGCCTCCGCCACAGCGCATGCGCTTCCGCTTCGAACAAGTCATGGAGGGCTTCCCCCGCAAAATCCCGCTGTTCGGTAAGAACGGTGGCATTCCTGACGGCGTCCGGCAGCGTGGAACCCGTGGTCGGCTGAAAGAATCCGCCGCGAAGCCCGATCCTCGCGACGCGGGCGCCGCCGACGCGCCAGAAAGAGGAGAAGTCGCCGCCGACGGCCAGCGGCAGGGTACCGCTGATTTCCCGCTCCACCGTGCCGCCCTTCCACCCGCGCATCGCGAGATATTGATCAAGGCGTGCCGCCGAGAGGTTTCCGTCCAGCTCCGGCGCGTGCGAATGGTAGCAGTCCTCAACGAGCATTCGCGTTTCGGAGAATGGCGTGCAGCGAACGAATCGGTAGCCATCTGCTTGGTCCACTGTGGCGTCCATCAGGACGGGCCGATCCACGCGGTGGGGTGCCGAAAAGCTGTACTCGCGCCCGAAATATTTATGCCAGCCGAGTTCCAGCATCGACAGGTTGGCAGCGCCGCGCGCATCAATGGCGGCATCGGCCTTAATTCGCTCGCCGCCGAGCAGAACCAGTTCATTGTCGCGTACCGCGACCGCCTTGGTGCCCAGCCGGTATTGGTCCGGACGAAGCGTCTCGCGGACGAGCCGATCCAGATCAGCTCCGCGGATAGCGAAGCAGGGCGCCTTTATCTTGCGGCTGTTGCCGGGGAAGGCGACATAATAGCCTTCCCAGTTTTGGGTTGCGATCGGCTCCGTCAGCCAGCGATCCGCCTCGTCGATGTCGCTCTCGAAGAAGACCGTAGTCCGTCCGCCCCCGAACGTGTCGCCTTCTTCGACGAGCAGGATCGGCACCTCAGGACGACTTTTAGCCATCGCAATAGCCGCAAGGCTGCCGGCCAGCCCGCCGCCCGCGATCAGCACCCCGTCTCTCTTCCCCTGCGCCATAGAAGATGGTTCTACATCAGCAGCTTCAGCCAAAGCTATGTTTTGTTGGGGGCTCGCCCCAGCAGCGCCATTTTGGTACGGTGCCACGCTAAGAGCTTGAACCGTGGAACCGTGGCGCTCCCGAAACGATATGCAAAAGAACAGAACAGGGGACACCACAGGTGAAGCAGTCGCTTCTCGTTGCGGCGCTTGCAGGAGGGCTTTTCGGAGCTCCAGCCGCTGTCGCGCAGGCGCAAAGCGTGCCCGTTGTGAAGCTTGAGCCTTTCAGAAGCGCGCCGGAATTGTCGCATTCCGGCCAGAGTGCCCAGGGCTCCGTCCTTCGCAACGGCCTCATTGGAAGCTGGGCCGTGTCAGCGGAGCTGAGCGGAGGCATCGGCCTTTATTCGGTTGCGGACGATTCGCCGAAGCCTCCGGAGACCCGGAAGAATTGGTCTCCGATGGAATTGGGCCGGAAAAGCAAGCGCATGGCGGCGGTGGGCGTGAAGCTAAGCTTCTAAAGAGCTTGGAATTGTGAAAAGCGCTGGCTGGCGACTCGCGGACGGTTGAAGGCAAAGCGGGCGCGCGAGAGGTCGTTCCAAGGCCGGAACCTTTCACGGCCGGCGCGAATTTCGCTTGGATAACAGGGAAGGAAGTGCGGATGCTTCGAAAGGCAGCGAATGTGATCGTGGCGGCGGGCATGGTTCTGGCGGCACCCGCTCTGGCGCAGGAGACTCCGCTGCCGGAGGATGACGGAAATTCGCTCAGTATCGGCCTCGGCGCGGGTTACGTGCCGAGCTATGAAGGATCGGACAACTATCGGCTGATTCCGGCAGCTGTGATCCGGGGTGAGGTTGGGGGTTACAGTTTCTTCACCCGCGGCCTTCAATTCTATTTCGACGCGATCCCGGAAGCGCCTGGCGAGCAGCTCGACATCTCCGTTGGCCCCGTTGTCGGCGCCCGGTTGAACCGCACGAGCAGCATCAGGGACGCACGGGTGAGGGCGCTCGGCGAACTCGATACCGCGATCGAACTCGGTGGCTTTGTCGGCCTAGCCAAGACAGGGGTGATCACCAGCGAATTTGACACGCTTGCAGTGCGCGTCTCCTACATGAAGGACGTGGCTGATGCGCACGGCAGCCACATCATCATGCCGGCCATCGAATATGGGACGCCGCTCAGCCGCTTCTCGTTTGTCGGTGTCGGCCTTGCCGCGGAATTCGTTGGTGACGATTATGCCAGTTATTATTTCGACGTGACGCCTGCCGGCAGTCGCGCTTCGGGTCTGAGGCCGTTCCAGGCCGACGGCGGCTTCAAAAATTGGTCAGTCAATTTGTTCGGCAGCCAGGCCGTCACAGGCGACCTGCTGCAGGGGCTCTCACTCTTTGCGGTTGGCAGCTACAGCCGGCTGCAGGACGACTTCAAGCGCAGCCCCATCGTCGCCGACGCGGGTTCACCCAATCAGTGGTTCGGCGTCGTCGGACTCGCTTATAGCTTCTAAAGCCAGGATTGCTTGACTAAGAACAGGGCGTGAACGAAGCGTCCCGCCGCAAGATCATTCATATCGACATGGACGCCTTCTATGCGTCGGTCGAGCAGCGCGACTTTCCGGAGCTCAGGGGAAAGCCGCTCGCCGTCGGCTATGGCGAAGCGCGCGGCGTGGTCGCGGCGGCGAGCTACGAGGCGCGCAAATTCGGCGTCCGCTCCGCAATGCCGTCGGTCACAGCGAAGCGCCGGTGCCGCGAGCTAGTGTTCGTGCCGCCGCGATTCGACGTCTATCGGCAAGTCTCCAACCAGATCCGCGCCATCTTCCACGATTACACGCCGCACGTGGAGCCACTCTCGCTCGACGAGGCCTATCTGGACGTGACACAGGACTTGAAAGGCATTGGCGTGGCCACCTGGATCGCCCGCGAAATCCGGGCCCGGATCCTCACTGAGACCGAGCTTACCGCCTCGGCGGGCGTCTCCTACAACAAGTTCATCGCCAAACTAGCCTCGGACCAGAACAAGCCAAACGGCCTGTGCGTGGTGCCGCCCGCTCGTGGGCCCGCTTTTGTTGAGACACTCCCGGTGAAGCGGTTCCATGGCGTCGGTCCCAAGACGGCCGAGAAGATGGCGGCGCTTGGCATCGAGACCGGCGCCGATCTCAAGGCGCGCAGCCTCGAATTCCTCGCGGCACATTTCGGAAGCTCCGCGCAATATTACCATGATCTGGCGCGCGGCATCTGCCATCGGCAAGTGCAAGCCGATCGCCCGTCAAAATCGATCGGAGCAGAGCGCACGTTCGACCACGACCTTGCCGACGCGGCTGACCTCTTGGCGGAGCTCCACCGGGTAGCGGGTTACGCCTGGTCGCGCGTGGAGCGCGCTTGCGCTCGAGGGCGGACAGTCACGCTCAAGGTTAAATACCAGGATTTTAAAACGGTGACACGTGCGCGTTCGCTGGAGCGTGCAGTCGCCGACCGCGAAGAGTTCCTCGACATCGGAACGACGTTGCTTCGAGCACTCCTGCCGGTCGAAAAAGGCATTCGGCTCCTCGGCCTTACGCTTTCCAATCTCGATGGAGCAGAGGAAGGTGAGGGGAGGCCGCTCGAACTCGAACTGCCGCTCTGAAGCCTCGAGGGCACTGCCTTTATAGCTGCTCCACCTCTCGGGCCCTGACGACGATCACGTCCTGCTCGAACAGCTTTTCCAGCTCCGCCCTATACTTTCCCCACCAGCTACGATCGAGCATGTCCGTCATCACCTCAAAAACGACGATATCG
>JADDQD010000243.1 GCA_016781555.1 Pseudomonadota bacterium
ATCCTGCGCCGCCATTCCGGCGCGCCGGAGCGCGCCGAGCGTCCGCTCGACCTGAGCACGAACCCAATTCTTCAGCCGATCGATCACGGCCTCTCGGCCCCGGTCGGAAACGCGTTCGATGCGCCGATCAAGGATTACGCGCGGGGAGAGAAGGTTTTTGCCTGGGCCGAGCCGCGCGACCTCATGGCCCCTCCACAGAATGGCGACCTCCTTGCCCGGTTCGGTGCGCAGGGACAAATGATCGTCCGTGTCGGCGACCAAAGCGGCGGCGCGCTTTTCATACTCTCCGCCCAGCCGGCGCTCGGCGGTGGCCAGCAGCATCTTACGGTCGGCATGTCGCGCCGCCGGATCCACCTCGAAGTGAAAGCCTTGCATCCTCCCGATCGGGTAGCTGCCGACGGTGACCTCACCATATTCGTCAACCACGACGGGAAATTCGCCCGCGCCCTTGGCGCCGAGATCGCGCATCAGCACGGACGTGCGACGGTCGACGAAGCGCTGCGTCAGCCGCTCGTGGAGAGCGTCGGAAAGCTTTTCTTCCACTTCGCGCGCCCGCTCCGCCATGGTCGCGGGATCCGAAAGCCAATCGGCGCGATGAGCGATATACGCCCAGGTTCGAACGCCGGCGATACGATCGGCGAGCGCGTCGATGTCGCCCTGGATGTTGTCGAGGCGGGCAACCTGCTCGGCATACCACGCTTGGGGAATCCGGCCGCTGCCCTCGCTCAGATAGGTGAATATCCGCGCAACAAGCCGCGCGTGATGGTCTGCGCCTGTTTTACGAAAATCCGGCAGACCGCAGGCAGCCCAGAGGCGTCGCACGCGCTCGTAGCCAGCGGCCCGCGCGCGGATGTCCGCATCCTCAGCCAGACGCTTCAGCACCGCGAGATCGACGGCCTCAGGCGCGGCGCGAAGCCCCGCCCGTTCCGGCCGGCGTTCCAGCGACCGAATCAGCGAATCGACGCTCCGGAAATCGGGATCGCCCTCGCGCCAATAAAGATGATCCAGGGGAGCAAAGCGGTGCTCCTCAATCGCCTCGATCTCCTCCGGGCGGAACTCGGCCATGCGCTCACCTTCCAGCGTAAGCGAGCCAAAGGTGCCGTCGCGCTGGTGGCGCCCCGCACGTCCTGCGATCTGCGCCATCTCTGCGGGTGTCAGGCGCCGACGCCGGTGTCCGTCGAATTTGGAGAGCCCGGCAAAGGCGACATGCGTGACATCCATGTTGAGGCCCATGCCGACCGCGTCCGTTGCGACGAGATAATCGACCTCTCCTGCCTGGTACATCGCGACCTGGGCGTTGCGCGTGCGGGGGCTGAGCGCGCCCATTACAACGGCAGCCCCACCGCGCATCCTTCGCAGCATCTCAGCGACGGCATAAACTTGCTCGGCGGAGAAAGCGACAATCGCCGAGCGCGGCGGCAGGCGCGAAAGCTTGGACGGTCCCGCATAGCTCAAGGTCGAAAAGCGCGGGCGGCCAACGATCTCGGCTTTAGGAAGCAGCGCGCGCACCATTGGCGCCAGCGCCTCTGAGCCCAGGATCATCGTCTCTTCGCGGCCGCGCGCGTGCAGCAGTCGGTCGGTGAAGACGTGGCCGCGCTCCGGATCCGCGCCAAGCTGAGCTTCATCGAGGCCCACGAAGGCGAAGTCACGGTCGGTCGGCATCGATTCCGCCGTGCACAGGAAGTAGCGCCCTTCCTTCGGCAGGATCTTCTCCTCACCGGTAATCAGCGCCACCTGGTTCGGGCCCTTGATCTTGACCACTCGGTCATAGACTTCACGCGCAAGGAGGCGGAGCGGGAAGCCGATCATGCCGCTCGAATGGCCGCACATCCGCTCCACAGCGAGATAGGTCTTGCCGGTGTTGGTTGGCCCCAAAATGGCCGCCAGTGGCGCCCTGGCGAAATCGCTCATCACCGATAGATTGGCGCTACGGCTCCAAAAGGCAACATTTTCGGCAGGTTCCACCGCATCTGCTCCGCTCACCGCCGAACGGCCGCAGCTCACCGCAGCGCCGACTGCCCGCCGGCGAGGTTTACTTTACTTTAACGTTCTTTAACCACAGTCCCTGTGTCTGCCGCGCAAGCGGGGGGAAGGTAGAGGCTGCGGGGACGACCGCTTTGTATCAGTTCAACGACATGCACGTCGGCGCCGGCGGCGGGACGGCCGCTCTCAGCCTCGATCGTGCGCTTTTGCGCCCTACGCCGCAACCTACCTTGGGCGACAAGGTTCAGCTACTCCGCGCCCGGGTTCAGCAAGTCGATCTCGTCACGGATCTTGGCCAGCGCATCGGCTCAACGGAATGGCTCCGCGGCTTCGCCACCTGTGCCGCCCTTTGCTACGCCGCTTATGCGCTCGCGCCAGCGCTGGAGCCGATCCAGGGCGCGAGCCCAGCGCCGCTGGGCGATGCGCAATGGGAAGAAGCGCGCGCGCTGTCCTTTGCACCACTGGCCTACGGGGCCGACACCGGCCGCCGCATGGCCGCGACGGAAGCAGTCGAGCCGCTCACCGGCACGCCGGAGCGTCCAAGCATAGATCTGGTGGCATCGCTCGGGCAGGGCGACGGCTTCGTGCGCGTGCTGGAGCGCGCCGGAGTGGGCAGCAGCGAAGCCGAGCAAGTCGCGCACATGATCGGCGGTATCGTGCCGCTCACGGAGATCAGGCCCGGGACGGCAATGGAGCTTACCCTCGGGCGCCGCCCGAACTCTCAGGTATCGCGGCCGCTCGATTCCCTCTCTTTCCGTGCGCGCTTCGACCTCAAGCTTTCACTCCAGCGCATCGACGGCAAGCTAACGATCGCGCGCATCCCAATTTTCGTCGACAATACCCCTCTCCGGATCCAGGGGCGGGTCGGCTCCAGCCTTTATCGGTCGGCACGTGCCGCCGGCGCGCCTGCCAAGGCGATCGAGACCTTCATCAGAGCCGTTGCGACCCAGCTCAGCATCGGCAGCATCAATGCCGACGATCGATTCGACATCATTCTCGAACATCGCCGCGCCGAGACGGGCGACACGGAAACAGGTCAGCTCCTTTATGCCGGCCTCGACCGCTCCGCCGGCAACGACCTCCAACTGATGCAGTGGAGCGAAGGGGGCAAGCTCCAGTGGTTCGAGGCCGCCGGCGTCGGCAAGGCGCGCGGGCTTCTGCAGCGGCCGGTACCCGGAATGGTCTCGTCGAACTTCGGGCTGAGGCGCCATCCGATCCTCGGCTACACGCGCATGCACAAAGGCATGGATTTCCGGGCCGGCTACGGAACGCCCATTCTCGCAGCGACCGACGGCCGCGTCGCGGCGGCAGGGTGGGCGGGCGGCTATGGCCGTCAGGTCCGGATCAGCCACCCCGGCGGACTCCTCACCAGCTACTCGCATATGAGCCGGATCGTCGCGCAGCCAGGCAGCTTGGTCAGGCAAGGGCAGGTAATCGGCTATGTCGGGTCGACCGGGCTTTCGACCGGTCCGCACCTTCATTACGAACTCTACCGCAACGGGGTGCCGATCAATCCCGCCTCCGTCCAGTTCGTCATGCGCTCGCAGCTGAGCGGCGAAAGTCTCGCCAACTTCCGGGCACGGCTCCGCAGCCTGCTGTCGGTTCCGCTCGGTGCACAGCAGCAGGCTTCGGCCCCCGCGAGCGCTCCCCGCGGCGATCGCGCTTAAAGGTCGACCAGCTCAAATTGATCCTTCGCGGCAAGCCGCTCGGCAATGACTGCCCGGTGGCAGGACGCGGCTGCCGCTTCAAAGCACAGAAGCGCCGACGGGGTCTGCGAGGCCGCTGATCGCGTTTGCTCGAGCGCAAGCTGGGCTTCGGGAGTTTCGAGCTGCCCGGAATAGATTGCGCGCATCTCCGCCACCCTTCCCTTCCGCGCGGCTTCGCGGCCGGCCTTGGGCGTGCCGAGTGCCCGCAGGTGGAGATAGGAGATGCCGCGTTCTCGAAGCGCAGCCGCAAGCGCGGTTTTCGAGAAGCCGGGGCGGCGCGACGAAGCCACCGCCCGCACGTCGATCAGCAGGGAAACGCCGGCACCATCGAGCTGGACGAGGAACTCGTCGACCGTCTTCCCCTCATAGCCGATCGTGAATAGTTTCAGTCGAACAGCTCCTCAAGGAAGCTCTTCTTCCGCCGCTTGTAAGGATCGTGGTGGCCGTAGCCCGAGCCGAAGCTGGGCTGAGGTGCATGCGCCTGATGCGGCGGTTGCGCTTGCGGTGGGGACGAAGCCGGGGCGCTCCGCTCGATGATCTTGTCGAGCTCGCCGCGGTCGAGCCAAACGCCGCGGCAGGTGGGGCAAAAATCGATTTCAATATTCTGCCGCTCGCTCATCACGAGCGGCGTGCGGTCGATCGGGCACAGCATCGGGTCGGCCATGTTCACTCCTTTATTTATCTTCATGAACTAGGACGGGCAGGCGTCCGCTTCAACCCGCAGGAAAGCTTGGGCGAGCAACGTTCGGAATTGAACAGCTGCGTCCGCAGTCGCTCACCTTTCGAAATCTGACCTGCCAAAAGTTGGGAGAATCTCCCAGCAGTCGGCAGCGGCCCAAAGCCGTCGCAGAACACCCCGCACAGTATCTCGCGCTTTTCCGCCATTTCGGCCGTTTGGCACGCTCCCTGCAAATGTTCTGGCATAGCCGCCGGACGGGTCCGGTAGCTGGTTTGGGGAGATGCAAAATGATCTACGGAAAGCTTTCTCAATACGCCGCCGTGCCGCGGCGCTCGTCACCAGCACGCTCTTCATCTCCGCCGCCATTGGGCCGGCGGGTCAGTTCATCTGACCGGCTGCGGTTCGCGAGCCAAAGGACTGAATGAATGAACGGCCATTTTGCACTCGATATAGAGAATGCCAAGCTGTTGGGTGTTTGCGCCGGCATTTCTCGCTGGGCGGACAGTGACCCGTCGCTCCCCCGGCTGACGGTGGTGCTGATGGCGCTGGCCCTCGGGCCGGTCGCAATACTGGCTTACCTTGTGACGGCGCTTGTCGCCGCCAAGGGCTGAAGCCGGAGCAGCCCGATGAAACAGAGCCTCTATCACCGATGGATGGTGCAGCTTCAGAATTTCTTGGCCGCACGCAAAGCGGGGCCGGGCCCGCGGCAAAGGGCAGAGCACCCGCCAAGGCTTAAGCTCCCGCTCCGCTTCAATTTCCACTGCCAAACCGGCGTCAAACAGATCGCTCTTGCTCAATCGGAAGGTCCTCACGCAAATGGCGCGCAGGGCACGCGGGCGCGGCCCAGAGATGAGGTAAACGGCTATGGAAGCAGCGGGCAAGCCTTTCTGGAAGACTTTGTACTTCCAAGTCCTGGTTGCGATTGCGCTCGGCATCCTCACCGGCTGGCTTTTTCCTGACTTTGGCCGCAGCCTGAAGCCAGTCGGAGATGGCTTCATCAAGCTAGTAAAGATGATCATCACCCCGGTGATCTTCCTCACCGTCGTGACCGGAATTGCCGGCATGGCCGACCTCAGGGCGTTCGGCCGCGTGGGGGCAAAGGCGATGGCCTATTTTTTGACCTTTTCTACGCTTGCGCTGGCAGTCGGACTGATCGTGGGCAATCTCGTTCGCCCGGGCGCTGGTCTCAACATCGATCCGGCGACGCTCGACCAGGGCGCGGTCTCCTCCTACGTCAGCAAGGCAGAGGAGCAGACGGTCACCGACTTCATCCTCCGCATCATCCCTGACACGGCGATCAGCGCCTTCACCTCCGGCGAAATCCTGCAAGTGCTGTTCATCGCCATCCTGTTCGGGGTCGCTCTGGCGCTTGTCGGGGACAAAGGCAAACGGCTGCTTGGCTCGCTCAGGACGCTGACGGCGATCGTGTTCAGGATGGTCCACATCCTCATGTACGCAGCGCCGATCGGGGCATTCGGCGCTATGGCATTCACGATCGGCCAATATGGCATCGGGACGCTCGCCAACCTCGCCGGCCTCATCGCGACTTTCTACCTGACGTCGCTGCTGTTCGTGATCCTCGTTCTCGGGGTGGTCGCACGCGCAGCGGGCTTCTCGCTCCTGGGTCTCGTTCGCTACATCAAGGACGAGCTGCTGCTCGTGCTCGGTACCTCCTCTTCCGAAAGCGCGATGCCGCTCCTCATGGAAAAGCTGGAGCGCGCCGGGTGCCCAAAGCCGATCGTCGGGCTCGTGATCCCAACCGGCTATTCGTTCAATCTCGACGGTACCAACATCTACATGTCGCTCGCGGCGCTGTTCATCGCCCAGGCCACCAACACGCCGCTGTCGCTGGCGGACCAGCTCCTCCTCATGGGGGTTGCGATCATCAGTTCGAAAGGAGCCGCGGGTGTGACCGGGTCGGGCTTCATCGTCCTCGCTGCGACGCTCTCGGTGCTGCCTACCGTGCCCGTGGCTGGCATGGCCCTTATTCTTGGCGTCGATCGCTTCATGAGCGAGTGTCGGGCTCTCACCAACTTCGTCGGCAATGCGGTGGCAGCGATCGTTGTCGCCCGCTGGGAAGAGGCAGTGGACCTGAGACGCCTCAACGCCGCTTTCGCTGGCCGCGGCGGCCAATTCACGGACGAGGAAAGCGATGTGCTGCAGATCGAGGGACGGAGCGACGTTCCGGCGTGAAATCAAAACACTTCCCGACAAGATTAAAGCTGGTTTTTTGTCAGCGGCCATTGATTCCGCCTTGCCGGAAAAGGCTCTAGGCTTCGTCCGAACATCACACGCGCTGGACATTGCCCACGCGCTGGCGTTGGAAAGACGAGCAGGAGAAAACTCGATGACCAGACCTTTTATGCTCGTTCTCGCCCTACTTGTGGGAGCGTGCGCCACCCTGGGAACTGGCAGCCGGCTCGGCGGCGAATGGCGCGCGGTCGACATCAACGGAGTTCCGGTGAGCGACACGCGGCCGATCACGCTTCGGCTCGAGGACGCTGCTTCGGGCAATTCCGGCTGCAACAGCTATTCGGGTCCGTTTCGCCTGACCTCGCGGCAGGGGATTCAATTCGGGCCGCTCGCCGTCACCCGAATGGCATGCGCACCCGAGCTCACTGACCAGGAGAGTCGCTACTTGTCCATCCTCCGCAGTGTCACTGGGTACAGCTTCTACTCGGACGGCAGCCTCTCGCTCATCTCCGAGGATGGCCGGGCGGTTCGCCTGCGAAGGCCGTAGCGGGGTCTTTCATGCATCCGCTTCTTCAACCGCATGAGTGACTTCGATCTTGAGCGCTTCGTCGATGCGCAGGCGAGGATCTACGATCAGGCGCTGGAGGAGCTTCGGGCAGGGCGCAAGGAGAGCCACTGGATGTGGTTCGTGTTCCCGCAACTGGCGGGCCTCGGGCGGAGCAGGATGGCGCAATTCTATGGGATCAAAGGGGGCAGCGAAGCACGCGCCTACCTCACGCACCCTGTGCTCGGCAGGCGGCTCACGGAATGCACCGGGGCCGTCACTGCCAATGGGCACCGGAGCGCTGAAGAAATCTTCGGGAGCGTGGACGCGCTGAAGTTCCGATCCTCCATGACCTTGTTCGAAGCCGTGTCAGATGATCCGGAGCCGTTCGCTACGGCGATCCAGACATTTTACGGCGGCGAGCGCGATGCAGCGACACTGCGTCTACTCGATCGAGTAGCAGCCCGCGCGGAGGAGGAATGATGCGCTTCAAAAACAAGAAAATCTGGGTCACGGGCGCTTCGTCGGGCATTGGCGAGGCGCTGGCTGAAGCCTTCGCCGCAGAAGGCGCGAGCGTGATCCTGTCCGGACGCCGTCTTGACGCGCTTGAGCTTGTGGCAGGCCGGCTTGCGGGCGAGAGCCTCGTCCTCCCGTTCGAGTCCACCGACTGGAACGAGCTGCCCGAGGTTGCCGCGACAGCGTGGCGCTGGCGCGATGGCATCGACATTCTCGTCAACAATGCCGGGGTGAGCCAGCGGAGCCTCGCCATCGACACGGCTCCAGAGGTCTACCACAAGCTGATCGACACGGATCTGCTGGCCCCGATCCGCTTGACGCAGTTGCTTCTACCCAGGATGGCTGAGCAGGGTGGAGGCAATCTGGTGGCGGTGAGCTCCGTCGCCGGACGCGTGGGGGCGCCGCTACGCACCGGCTATTGCGCCGCCAAGCACGGTCTCATCGGCTATTTCGACGCGCTGCGCGCCGAGGTGGAAACCGCTTACGGGATCAAGGTGACCACGGTGCTGCCGGGATCGGTCCGTACGCGCGTTGCCGCCAATGCGCTGCAGCAGGACGGCTCTACCCGCGGCGTGTCCGATGCCAACATTGAAGGCGGGATGGATCCGGCGGAATGCGCGCGGCAGATCCTCGAGGCCGTGAGCGCGGGCGCGCGCGAGCTCACCGTCGCGGAAGGGTCCGAGGCGTTTGCAGCGGCGCTGCGCTTTCAGGATCCGGAGC
>JADDQD010000252.1 GCA_016781555.1 Pseudomonadota bacterium
CAGCTGGTGTCCCGCATCCTCCTTCATGGTGGTGTGGAGCAGTTGGAGACCATAAGTGCCGATGCCGTGAGAGCAGTCATCGCCGACATCGCCGCCGATACGCGGCAGCCGGCGCATGACGAACGGGTTCTTCCGCTTCGCACCGCCTCGTCGCGGTCGGAGACCGCGCACCAGCCGCAGGAGCCGGTGCGCGATCTTGCACTGGAACGCCGCGTTGCATCGCTCGAAGCGCGCCTCGAAGAGCAGGAAGCTGCGCTTCGCCGCATGTTGACGCTTCTCGTCGACTGGGCCGAGAACGAGGCTGACCCTGTGAGCTACCGTCACAACGCAGCCTGACGCGTGCCCGGCCCGGTCCGGGAAACGCCAATCCGGGAGGATCATGCTTCCAGCGGAGCCCGATGAAATGTTGAACGCACTTTCGGTGGACGTGGAGGATTGGTTCCAGGTCGGAGCCTTTGAAACGGCGATCGCCCGCGGGGACTGGGATTCTCTCCCGCAGCGGGTTGAGCGAAACGGGCACGCCGTTCTGGATCTCTTCGAGCAGGCGGGGGTGAAAGGCACCTTTTTCACCTTGGGCTGGGTCGCCGCACGGTACCCGGCCCTCATGCGCCGGATCGTTGACGCCGGGCACGAGATTGCCAGCCACGGCTGGGACCATGTCCGCGTTTTCACCATGACGCCGAGCTTGTTCCAGGCCGACCTCCAACGGGCGCGGATCGCAATCGAGGATGCCAGTGGTCACGCGCCGATCGGCTACCGCGCGCCGAGCTTCTCGATCGACAAGCGGACCCCCTGGGCGCATCCCATCCTTGCCGAGGAAGGCTTTGCTTATTCCTCGAGCGTCGCTCCGCTTCGGCACGACCATTATGGCTGGCCCGAAGCGCCGCGTTTCGCGCATCGGCCCGTGGCAGGATCGACGCTCATCGAGCTTCCGGTTACCACCGTGGAGCTGGCGGGCCGCCGCATGGCGGCGGGGGGCGGCGGCTTCTTTCGGCTCCTTCCATACCGTTTCTCGAGCTGGGCGATCTCCCGGGTCAATCGAACCGACAGAAGGCCTGCAGTCTTCTACTTCCACCCTTGGGAGATCGATCCCGGTCAGCCACGGGTGAGGAAAGCGCCGCTTAGATCGCGGGTGCGGCACTATAGCAACTTATCAGCAATGGAATCTAAGCTACTGAAACTGCTTCATGATCACCGCTGGGGCCGCACCGACGCGGTGGTCGCATCGGAGCGAGCGAGGCTGCAATGAACGCCTTCGCGCCCGTCGCCGGCCTGACAGTGCGGTCGGCAGACCTCAGCGACCCGATCGAGCGCGGCAGGATCGACGAATTCGTTCATTCCGAAGCGTCCGCTGAGATCTTTCATCGGCCGCAGTGGAGCATGGCCGTGGAGCGTGGCTGTCGGGCTCGCAGCCATTATCTTGTTGCCGAGGATTGGCACGGCGCAATCGGAGGCATCTTGCCTTTGAGCGAGGTTCGCTCGCCCCTTTTCGGGTCCGCGCTCGTTTCCGCGGGTTTTGGCGTCGGCGGTGGCATCGTTGCCCCGGAACCTGAGGCTGCCGAGGCACTTGCCACCAGCGCCTGGGAGTTGGCGCAACGCCTCGGTTGCCCCGCAGTTGAGCTTCGTGGCGGGCGAATCCCCGCTGGATGGATGCGGCGGGAAGGGCTTTATGCCGGCTTCGCGCGCGAGCTTGCTCCGGACGAGGCCGCAATCCTCAAGTCCATTCCCCGCAAGCAGCGCGCGGAGGTCCGCCGCGCACAGGGTTTCGCGCTGCAAACCGCGATTGGGAGCAGCGCGACCGATCGGGAGGCGCATTATCGCGTTTATTCGGAAAGTGTCCGCAACCTCGGCACCCCCGTGTTCCCGCGCCCCCTTTTCGACGCGATGCTGGATGAATTTGGTTCGGACGCAGATATCCTCACCGTCTCAAAGGAGGGCAGGGCGGTCGCCAGCGTGCTCAGCTTCTACTTCCGAGGCACAGTTTTTCCTTATTGGGGCGGCGGCACAGCGGCAGCGCGCCTTTGGCGCGCGAACGATCACATGTATTTCGAGCTGATGCGGCATGCCGCCGCACGCGGCTGCACACGCTTCGATTTCGGTCGCTCTAAGCTCGGCACCGGCGCCTTTTCGTTCAAGAAGAATTGGGGCTTTGAGCCACATCCCCTTGTCTATTCCGCGAAAGGTCCAATGCGAGAGACCAACCCGATGAGCCCTAAATACAGGTTGCAGGTCGCGCTCTGGAAGAAGCTGCCGCTCTGGCTTGCCAATCGGGCGGGGCCGCCGGTCGCCATTGGACTCGGCTGATGCGCGAGATCCTCTTCCTGGCTCATCGCATTCCGTACCCGCCAAATCGCGGTGACAAGATCCGCTCGTGGAACGTTCTGAAGCATCTCGGCAGCCTTGGGCGTGTTCACCTCGCTTGCTTTGCCGACGATGAGGAAGATGCAGGGCACCTCGACGCGCTCCGGCGTGAGATGGGAGCGGCGCTGGGCGAAGTGCATGTCGAGGTCCGCCGCAAGGGAAAGCTCAGGGCGGCGGCCGAAGCATTACGGGCAGGAAAGCCTATCCTGCTTACGATGTTCGACAGCGCGGAGATGCACGGCTTTGTCCGGCGGACGCTCGACCGCAGGCAAGTTGAGGCAATTTATGCCTTTTCCGTGCAGATGGCGCAGTTCGTGCCCGCCGGTTGCCGGCAGACCTTCATCATGGATTTCGTTGATGTCGACTCGGCGAAGTTCGCCGAATATGCAGGCGCGGGCGCGCTGCGCTGGGTGCACCGGCGTGAAGCAGACAAGCTTTCGGACTTCGAGCAGGCAACCGCCGCGCGCGCGGAGACCAGCCTGTTTGTGAGCGAAGCCGAGGCGCAGCTTTTTCGCGCTGCCTTTTCAGGTGCGAACGTTCGAGCCATTTCCAACGGCATCGACCTCGATCACTACCATGCTGCAGCTGCCTTCCCCCCACATGCAGCTGCCCAGAGGCCGCTGATCGTGTTCACGGGTCAGATGGACTACCGGCCGAATGTTGAGGCGGTGATTAGCTTCGCTGACCAGTGCCTGCCCCAAATCTTGCGGAATGCTCCGAGCGCATGCTTTGCGATCGTCGGGCGCAATCCAACCCCGGCCGTGATGCGATTGAGTCAGCGCGAAGGGGTGATCGTCACTGGGTCAGTGCCCGATGTCCGGAGCTGGCTTGCCGCGGCGGATGTGGTGGTGGCGCCGCTTCGCATCGCACGGGGCATACAGAACAAGGTACTGGAGGCCATGGCCATGGCGCGGCCGGTGGTTGCTTCGCCAGCTGCTTTCGAAGGGATCGAGGCTCAACCCGGCCGGGATCTTCTTGTCGCCAAAACACCCGACGAAGAGGCAAGGGCCGTGTTGCGCCTGCTTGCCGACCGCACCGCTGCGGAAGCGATCGCAGCATCCGGCCGCCGCTGTGTGGAGAGCGTCTATCGCTGGGACGTTCGGCTGGAGCCGCTGGCTGAATTGCTTTCGGCAGGCGAGAGAAGAGCCGCGGCGTGACCGCCGTCCTGCCAATTGAGAAATCCGAGCCGCTCGGTCGCCGAGCTGTCGGAGGCTGGCGCCCACACCTTTTGGCGCTCGCGGCGGTTGGGACCGCCATTCTCCTCTTGTTTCACCGCGACGTCGCCGACCTCGCGGGCATTTGGATCCAAAGCGCTACCTTCAATCATTGCCTGCTCATTCTGCCGATCATTGGCTGGCTCGTTTGGCAGCGCTTGCCTGAGCTTCAGCAAATCGCTCCGAGAGCTTGGGCGCCCGGCCTTGCCATTGTTGCGGCAGGAGCGCTCGCATGGCTGTTTGGATTTGCAGGCAGCGTAGCGCTCGCGCGGCATGCGGGCCTCGTGCTGATGCTGCAGGGGGCAGTGATTGCCTGCCTTGGCCGCGATGTTGCTCGCGCGCTCGCTTTCCCGATCTTCTATGTCCTGTTCCTGATCCCCGCGGGCGATCAGCTGGTACCGCCGCTCCAGGCGCTGACGGCGAAGATGAGCATGGTGCTTCTGAGCCTCGTCGGGGTACCGGCACATATCGAGGGGATCTTCATCACGACCCCGACCGGCTATTTCGAGGTGGCCGAGGCCTGTTCGGGGGTCCAGTTCCTCATCGCGATGATAGCCTATGGCGCGCTGGTGGCGAACGTCTGCTTCCGATCCTGGCGGCGCCGCATTCTTTTCCTGTTGGCTGCGGTCACGATCCCGATCCTCGCCAACGGGGTTCGCGCCTGGGCCACCATCTACATCGCGCACCTCACAAGCAATGACTTCGCGGCCGGTTTCGATCACATCGTGTTCGGCTGGATATTCTTTGGGCTGGTGATGACCCTCTTGATGGCGGCGGGCTGGCCTTTTTTCGACCGCCGCCCCGGTGACCCCTGGCTGTTCCACCGAGAAGTGCAGCGGGCCGATAGCGCTGCTTCGCCACTTGCCGGTGTCACGGCAGCCGTGGTCGTTTTTACCGCACTGCCGCTCGCTTGGCTGGCGGTGGCGGCGTCTCATCCACAGCAGAGCGCAGCCGGTTTCAAGCTCCCCGCCGTTGATGGCTGGGAGCGGATGCAAACTTCGAGCCGGCATCCGTGGCGACCGCACTTCGCGGGTGCTGACCTCATGCTGATGGGCCGCTATCGAAGCCAAACCGGCCAGGAAGTGGACCTCGCAATAGCGGTTTACCAGCAGCAGGATGAGGGGCGCGAGCTGGTCGGCTTCGGACAGGGTGCAGTAGGCCCCGACAGCGGCTGGGCATGGACAGGAAGTGGTCCGGCTCCGCTCGGAGGCCGGCTCGACCGGATTGGCTCGCACCGAACGGTGCGAGAAGTTGCTACCTTCTATCGGGTTGGCCGGGTGCTCACCGGAAGCGATTACACGGTGAAACTCGAAACAATGAAGACGCGCCTGCTCGGCGGCCCGCAGCGTGCGGTCGCGATCATGGTCTCGGCGGAGGCGCCAGCCGAAAGCGTCGATCCGCGTCCTGCGATAGATGGATTCCTGCGCGCGCTCGGCCCCATCGAAACGCTTGCGGACAGGGCTGCCGGCCTGCCACAGCGATAAAAGTGTGCGGCATTGCGGGTATATTCCATCCTTCGCTTCCCAAACCCGTTGACCCGGCCCGGGTGCGGGCCATGTCCGATGCGCTCGCTCATCGCGGGCCCGACGGCAGCGGCGTCTGGACAGCGCCTGGTATTGGTTTAGGCCACCGGCGCCTCGCCATCGTAGATGCCGAAGGCGGCGCGCAGCCGATGCTTGATGCCGCGGGCCGCATCGCAGTGATCTCTGACGGCAAAGTGTACAATTTCCTCGAACTCAGGGCGGAGCTCAAGGCGAAGGGCCACAGCTTCAGATCCGAAAGCGACACTGAAGTGATCCTCGCCGCGTGGCAGCAATGGGGTCCCGAATGCCTCCAGCGCTTCAACGGCATGTTCGTGTTTGCACTTTACGACGCAACCGCTGACGCCTTGCTTCTCGCCCGCGATCGCTTCGGCCTGAAGCCGCTTTTCTATGCAGAGCTCGCCGATGGCGCGCTGATCTTCGCTTCGGAGCTGAAGGGCCTTCTTGCCCACCCTCTGCTTCGCCGCGTGCCCAGTCCGCAGGCAGTCGATGATTATCTCGCGTTTGGCTACGTTCCTGACGACGCTTCGATTCTGGTGGGCGTCAATAAGCTCGCTGCGGGCCACTACCTCTTGATCCGGCGCGGCCGCCCTGTTCCAGCTCAGGTCCGCTGGTGGGACATTGACTTCAGCTCGCACGAGAATGGTACGGCCAAGGAGGCCCTCGATCTGATACGGCAGGCGGTCCGCTCCTGCATGGTGTCGGACGTGCCGATCGGCGCGTTTCTCTCGGGCGGACTCGAAAGCTCTGCGGTCGTCGCTTTCATGGCGGAATCCAGCCGCAGCGCCGTCAACACTTGCTCCATTCACCTGGAGGAGGTCGAACAATCTCGATTTGCCGAGCTTGTCGCCGGGCGCTTTGCAAGCAGCCACCGCAGCCGGACCATCCCCGCCGACGATTTCAGCCTCATCGAGACGATCGTGGATGCCTTTGACGAGCCGTTCGGCCAGCCGTGCGCATTAAGCACGTACCGGCTCGCGCAGCTCGCCCGGGAAAAGGTGAAGGTCGCGCTTTCCGGCGAAGGGGGTGACGAGGCATTTGCGGGACATGAACGCTACCGCAGCTTCCTCACCGAGGAGCGCGCACGGAGACTTCTGCTCGAGCCGGCTCGAAAGGTTGCGACGGCGCTTGCAAGCCTGCATCCCAGGCTTGCCCGCGCGAGAGGCTGGCATGCCCCCAGAGCAATGTTGCACAGCTTCCGCCGCAACAGCGAGGAAGCCTATGCTGATCGGGTTTGCGCCACCGGCGCAGCAATGCGTGCAAAGCTTTATCGGCCAGAGTTCGTACGCGCTCTCCAGGGGCACCGCCCCCAGGACCGATACCTTCGAGCCATGCGCGAGGCACCGGCAGCAGATCCGCTTTCCCGAGCCCAATATGCGGATTTCAAGATCCGCCTACCCGGTGACACGCTCACCAGGATGGACCGGACCAGTATGGCCGTTGGCCTTGAGTTGCGCGAGCCGCTGCTCGACCACCGCCTCGTTGATTTTGCAGCGCATCTTCCAAGCAGCCTTCGCATCCGCGGGAGAAGCGGAAAGTGGCTGATGAAAAAGGCGCTGCGACATCACGTGCCCCATGAAGCTCTGCAGCGCCGTGATTTCGATCTCGTCCCGCCCGTGGGAACGTGGTTTGCCGGCCCACTCGCGCCGCTAGCGGACGCAATGGCCCGCGACTCGGCACTGGCCGAGCTGGGTTGGTTCGACCAAAGCCCGATCGCGCGGATTGCCGCCGAACACCGGTCCCACAAGGCCGACCGGGGATTACTCCTCTGGCGCCTTTTGATGCTTGATCTGTCGCTTCAGAAGCTGTTCGCGTTTCGCCGATCCTCCTCGTACACGGCCTCGGCGAAATAAAGGCCGTCCGGCGGGGCGTTGAAGCCTAACGCGGCGCGGTCCCGCGCTCGAAGCGCATCCTTCAGATCCCGCTCAGTCCACTTACCGCATCCGACCAGCTCGAGGCAGCCGACCATCGAGCGAACCTGATGGTGAAGAAAGGAGCGCGCCGCCGCTTCGATCTCGATGGAGGTGCCGAAACGCCGTACACGCAGCAAATCAAGGGTTTTGACCGGACTTTCTGCCTGGCAATGCGCCGACCGGAAGGTCGTGAAGTCGTGCCGGCCGACCAGAATTCGGGCGGCACGGTCCATGGCATCGGCGTGGAGCACGAGGGGCACCCGCCAGGCCCGCTTGGCATGGAGCGCCAGCGGCGCCCGCCGGTTCTCGATGCGGTAGATGTAGCGTCGACCAACGCAACTGAACCGCGCGTGCCAATCGCCGGCGACCTCTTGTGCTGCCAGAATGGCGACGGGTAGCGGTCGCAGCTTCGCGTTCAGCCCATCCGCCAGCCGGAACGCACTGATCGGCTTCTCGATGTCCACATGAGCCGCCATTGCTAGAGCATGGACGCCGGCGTCGGTGCGCCCGGCGCCGTGGAGTGTCACGGTCTCGCGGGTAATCGCATGCACCGCTTCCTCGATCGCTTGCTGAACTGATGGCCCATGCGGCTGACGCTGCCATCCCATGAACGGGCTGCCATCATATTCCACGGTGAGCCGAAAGCGGGTCATCGAAGCCTCGTTCCGGCCGGAATGGAGAAGCCTCGGAGGAGTTCGCTTGGCGTCATGGCGGCACGGCCGCTCCGTTGGACCAGGGTGGGCACGATTGCGCCCTCTCCGCAGCCCACGGTGAACCCATGGTCGAGCACCGTTGCCGGCTCACCGGTCGCTTCGACCACGTCCGCCGCAAGGACCTTGATCCGCTCGCCTCCTATTTCGAAGAAGGCTCCCGGGTGAGGGTTGAACGCACGAATTTGCCGCTCGATCGCATGGGCCCCGAGGCTGAAGTCGAGCTTCGCTTCGTGCTTCTCGATCTTGGATGCATAGGTGACACCCTCGGTCGGCTGCGGCGCAGGCTCCAGCTCCGCCAGTTTTTCTAAAACCTCGACCATCAGTGCACCCCCCATCCGGGCAAGCTCCTCGGTGAGCGCGCCGGCCGTCTTCCGGTCGATGCCAGTTGAGCGCACCGCGTATATCGGGCCCGTGTCGAGGCCGCGCTCCATGCCCATGATCGTTACGCCGGTGGTTTCGTCACCTGCAAGAATGGCGCGCTGGATTGGCGCCGCACCCCGCCACCGGGGCAGCAAAGAGGCGTGAACGTTGAGGCAGCCGTGACGTGGCGCTTCAAGGATCTGCTGCGGGAGGATCAGACC
>JADDQD010000107.1 GCA_016781555.1 Pseudomonadota bacterium
CAGCGCTGCCGCCGGCGCGGCAAGACGGCGCGCCGTTTCGCGCGTCACCTGCTGCACGCTCATCGCCTTCAAGAAGGTGTAGACCGAGACGCCGCTCCAGGCTCGGGCAGCGCCGTCGGTGGGAAGCACATGGCTGCTGCCGGCGAGATAATCGCCGAACGTCTCGGACGCACAGTGGCCGGCAAAAACCGCGCCTGCATTTCGGACCAGCGGAACCAGCGCCTCTGGCGCTTCAACAGCGAGCGACAGGTGTTCAGGAGCGTAAAGATTAGCGATTTCGATCGCCTGCTCGAGACTGTCGGCCGTTATGATGCGGGCATTGGCCAGCGAGGCTGCTGCGATCGCGCTTCTCGGCAATCGCGCGGCAAGCCCTCCAATGCGATCCTGCACCGTCTCGGCAAGCTCCGGCGAGGTGGTGACGAAAAGCACTTGCGCGGAAGGGTCGTGCTCGGCCTGGCTGAGGAGGTCAGCCGCCACCAGCCTGGGGTCGGCGCTTTCGTCCGCCAGCACGAGAAGCTCGCTCGGGCCCGCGGGCATGTCGATCGCCAGGCCGCCCGGCAGCGAGGCGAGATATGCCTTTGCCTCGGCGACATAGGCATTTCCCGGCCCGCAGATTTTTGCCACGCGCGGGATGTCCCCTGCTCCGAGCCCCAGCGCGGCAATGGCCTGCGCTCCACCGACCGTCCAGATCGCCTCGATCCCGCAAAGTTCGGCGGCGAGCGCAACCACCGGGTCGAGCCCGCCTTCGGGACGGGGCGGCGTCACCACCACGATGTCTTCAACCCCTGCGGCACGAGCGGGCACGGCCAGCATCAGCAGGGTCGAAAAAAGCGGGGTCTTTCCGCCCGGGACGTAAAGGCCGACGCGGTCGAGCGGTCGCCACACTTTACGCACGCTGAGGCCCGGAACGGTTTCCACCGCATGCTCGCTTGGGCGACTGTCAGCATGGAAGGCAAGAATGTTTCGATAGGCGAACTCGATCGCTGCGACAGCATCGGCGGAAAGGCTGCGCCGCGCCTCGGCTGCGATCGGTGCAACCGGGATCAGCCGTGGTGCTTCGCCGTCGAGCCGTTCAGAATGCTCGGCGATGGCTGCCCAGCCGCGGGTGCGCACGTCATTGACGATCGCGCGAACAGTCTCAACGACGCTGCGATCGCTGCGCTGCTCGGGCCGCGCGAGGGCCTGGAGTTGTTCGGTTTCGCCGAGCTCATTCCAAACAAGGATCTTCACATCAGCATCTTTTCGATTGGAACCACGAGAATGGCCGAGGCGCCGGCCGCCTTCAGTTTCTGAAGCGTTTCCCAGAAGACCGATTCCTGGCAAACGGCATGCACTGCAAAGTGGCCGGGGCGTCCGTGGAGCGGGAGGATCGTCGGCGCTTCGGCGCCCGGCAGGATTGCGGTTATCTGTGCAAGCGCTTCCTCGGAAGCGTTCAGCATGATGTACTTCGATTCCTTGGTGGCGAGCACCCCTTCGATCCTGCGCAGCAGGCGCTCCCCCTGTTCCAGCTTCGCTTCGGCGACTGCTTTTCTGGTGCGGATCAGAACGGCCTCGCTTTCAAAAACCGTTTCAACCGCGCGCAGGCCGTTCGCCTCCAGGGTCGCACCCGTCGAGACCAGGTCGCAGATGAAGCCGGCGATCTGAAGGCGGGGGGCAAGTTCAACCGCCCCCGTCATCTTGACCACGGTGGCGGAGACGCCGTTCTCCTGGAGAAAGCTCTGAAGGATGCGCGGGTAAGAGGTTGCTATGCGCGCCCCCTGCAGCGAAGCCGGCCCTTCATAGGCCGTGGCCTCGGGGGCAGCGAGCTTCAAGGTGCAGCGGCCGAAGCCAAGCTGCGCAAGAATTTCGAAGCGCGGTTCACTCTCACCGAGCGCGAACTCCTGAAGAACGTTTTCGCCGACTATTCCAAACTCACAAACGCCATCGCTGACGAACGTCGGGATGTCGTCGTCGCGCACGAACATGAGGTCGGCGGGGAAGTTCTCCACCCGTGCAGTAAGCTCGTTCTTGCCGTTTGCCATGCGAAGGCCGGCGTCCTTGAGCAGCGCGCGGCTATACTCCGACAGGCGGCCGGACTTCTGGATGGCGATGTGGAGGCGCGCATTATCGACCAGCATCTTTTGCTCCCACTTTGTCGATCGCGGCGCGATAGCCCTGGTGCGGCTCCTGCCGAAGAAAGCGCGCAACGCGGACGATCGTGGTCGTGCTGACGCCGGTCGCTTCGTGGATGTCGCGGTAGGACAGGTCGGTCCCGTCGAGGAGGCGCGCAACGTGCCAGCGCTCGGCAAGTGTCCTGATCTCCGCCGGCGTGCAAAGGTCGGTGAGGAGGCGAGACATTTCCGCCTCCGTGGACGGTGTGAGCAAGGCCGCGCACAGATCGGCTGCAAGCTCACGCGGGTCTCTCGTGGGACGAATGGCGGTTGTGGCTGGCATCGTTTTCGTTCTAGTGTTCTAACACGTTGTAACGCACCGATAGAAGCGCCGACCTCCGAATGCAAGGGAGATTTCCGGCTTCCACCGCGGGAAGAACATGCCTCACTATGCTTCCCGTGCCGGGGAAGAGGCTAGAGAGGCTGCGCTAAATCTGACGCGTTCGCCCTGAGCCTGTCGAAGGGCTGTCCTTCTTTCCGTCCAAGGGGCGAAACAGGGCTTCGATAAGCTCAGCCCGAACGGAAAAGAGTACTCACCCCGGTTTCACGCAGTCTGCTCTAGATGCCGGTGCGAGCCTCGTAGGCCCTGATCGCCGGCTCGCTGGCCGTCGTGAGGCCGATTTCGTCGAGGCCGCCCATCAGGCATTCGCGCCTGAACGGATCGAGATGAAAGTGAAAACGGTCCTGGAGCGGCGTCGTCACGGTCATCGTCTCGAGATCCACGGTGAGTGGAAGCTCGGCGGCGACCTCCAGGAGCCGATCGACCGCCGGCTGGTCGAGGACAACAGCGACAATGCCGTTTTTGAAGGCATTTCCGGAGAAAATGTCCGAGAAGCTCGGCGCGATCACGGCGCGAATGCCGAGGTCGTCGAGCGCCCAGGCGGCATGCTCGCGGCTGGAGCCACAGCCGAAATTGTCGCCGGCGATCAGGATCGGCGCACCTTGAAAGCGCGGGTCATCGAAGACGTTGCCGGGTTCGCGGCGGATCGTTTCGAACGCATGGCGGCCGAGCCCAGCACGGGTGATGGTCTTCAGATGTTCGGCGCCGATAATGACATCGGTATCGATGTTCTTGCGCCCGAGCGGGTAAGCGGGGCCGTGGAGCAAGCGAACGGATTTCATTTTACGAGTTCGCGCACATCGGTGAGCCTGCCCGTGACGGCGGCCGCAGCGGCCATTGCCGGCGACAGGAGGTGCGTCCGTGCGCCGGGGCCCTGGCGCCCGACGAAGTTGCGGTTTGAAGTCGAGGCGCAACGCTCCTGCGGCGGCACCTTGTCGGGGTTCATCGCAAGGCACATCGAGCAGCCGGGCTCGCGCCATTCGAAGCCTGCTTCCGTGAAGATGCGGTCAAGCCCTTCGGCTTCGGCCTGGCGCTTCACGAGCCCCGATCCGGGCACGACCAGCGCCTGCTTTATTGCGGAGTTGATTTTGCGGCCACGGACCACGTCTGCCGCTTGCCTCAAGTCCTCGATGCGACTGTTGGTGCAGCTGCCGATGAAGATGTGCTCGACAGTGACGTCCTGAAGCGAAGTTCCTGGGGTGAGGCCCATATAGTCGAGCGCCTTGCGCGCGGCAGCCTGCTTGGAGCTATCGACGAAACTTTCCGGATCGGGGACGGTCCCTGTAATAGGGAGCACGTCTTCCGGGCTCGTGCCCCAGGTTACGCTCGGCGCAATTTCCGACGCATCCAGGCGCAAGCTGCTGTCGAAGCTTGCTCCATCGTCGGTGTGGAGCGTCCGCCAGCGCTCGACGCTTTCAAGCCAAGCGTCTCCCTTCGGAGACATCGGTCGATCCTTCAGATAAGCGAAAGTCTTTTCGTCCGGAGCGAACAGCCCCGAACGTGCCCCCGCTTCGATCGACATGTTGGCGACGGTGAGGCGCGCCTCGATGCTCATGTCGCGGAACGTGCTGCCGCGATATTCGATCACGAAACCGGTGCCCCCGGCAGCCCCGAGCCGGCCGATGATGGAGAGGATGACGTCCTTTGCCGATACGGCAAATCCGAGCCTGCCCTCGACCCGCACTTCCATCGTTTTCGAAGGACGAAGCAGCAGCGTTTGCGTTGCGAGGACATGCTCGACCTCGCTCGTGCCGATGCCGAAAGCGAGCGCGCCGAGCGCTCCGTGCGCGGCAGTGTGGCTGTCGCCGCACACCACCGTCGTGCCGGGGAGCGTGAAGCCCTGCTCCGGTCCAACGACATGGACGATACCCTGTTCGGCAGCCGTCGCCTCGATGTAAGGCACCTTGAATTCGGCGACATTGGCCTCGAGCGCCGCCAATTGCTCCGCACTGCGCGGATCGCCAATGGCAAGGCGAGCGCCGCGCGAATCCACGCGCGCCGTTGTCGGCACGTTGTGATCGGCAACCGCGAGCGTCAGGTCCGGTCGACGAACCTTGCGGGTCGCGAGGCGCAGCCCTTCAAAGGCCTGCGGCGAGGTCACTTCATGGACGAGGTGCCGGTCGATGTAGATGAGACACGTTCCGTCCTCGCGCTGCTCGATTACGTGCGCGTCCCAAATCTTCTCGTAAAGCGTGCGAGCGGTCATCCGCAGCAGCCGCGATTCATCGCCATCAGCTCGAGATGCGCGTCGTGCCGCGCGAGGCGATCCTTCAGGATTGAGCGAACACGGGTGCCGAACTCGGAGCAGCGGGCGTTACCCTGGAGGTCGGCTGTGCGGCAGCCATCGAGCAGCACCAGGCGGATCGCATGATGCAGCATGCCGGCAAGATCGCTGTGCCCAAGATGCTCCAGCATCATGGCAGCACTGGTCAGCGCGCCGGCAGGGTTGGCTATGTCGAGGCCGGCTATGTCGGGCGCGGAGCCGTGGATCGGCTCGAACATGCCAGGACCTTCGGCACCGATGCTGGCTGATCCGAGGAGGCCGATCGATCCCCCGATGACCGACAGCTCGTCCGAGAGGATGTCACCGAACAGGTTCTCGGTAAGAATGACATCGAAGCGGCGCGGCGTGGTCACGAGCGCCATTGCGGCGGCGTCCACATACATATGATCCAGCGTGATGTCCGGATATTCGGCCGCAACCTCCACCACGACCGTGCGCCAGAGCTTTGAAGTGGCAAGCACGTTTGCCTTGTCGACGGAGGTCACGCGCTTTTGCCGGTGGCGCGCGGCGCTGAACGCGACATGGGCGATGCGCTCAACCTCGGCACGAGAATAAACGCACAGATCGGAAGCTTCGTCAGCGCCCAGCCGTTTCTCCCCGAAATAAAGTCCTCCGGTCAGCTCGCGGACAACGAGCACGTCGGAACCTTCCGCGACATCGGCACGGAGCGGCGAAAAGCTCTCGAGGCCCGGAATGACCCGCGCCGGACGGAGGTTGGCGAACAAGCCGAGCGCGCTTCGCAGTTTGAGGAGACCCGCTTCCGGACGCTCGCTGCTTTTGTCCCACTGCGGCCCGCCGACGGCCCCGAGCAGGATCGCACCCGCATCCCGGCAGGCCGCCAGCGTTGAATCGGGGAGCGGAGTTCCCTGGCCGTCGATAGCGGCGCCGCCAAAATCATGCTCCTCGAACGTAAAGCCGAGATCGCAATGGCTGGATATCAGCTCGAGGCACTGCACCGCCTCGCGCGTAACCTCCGGCCCGATGCCGTCGCCGGGCAGCACCACGATCCTTGTCATGTTCTTATCCTCTCCACCGGATCCCGCGCGGCCAATGCGCACCCACTTTGGGATCCCATTTTGCCATCCTTAGGCACGAGGGATAGTCTCGAGCAAGTGAAAAAGTGGCAAAAGAACCGCAGAATTCCATGCTGTTGCACCCAAATAACCTGAGACGCGGTCCACCACCCCAATTCCTCTCGCGACAGAATGGGATACAGTCTAAGCTAGGGACGAACCTGCCCGCCGCCACGCACGACATATTTGAAGCTGGTGAGCTGCTCCGGTCCGACCGGCCCCCTGGCATGGAGCTTGCCGGTCGCGATCCCGATTTCAGCACCAAAGCCGAACTCGCCCCCGTCGGCAAACTGGGTCGAGGCATTCCACATCACGATGGCGCTGTCGACCCGGTCCAGGAAAGCTTCGGCGACAGCTTCGTTCGCACACACGATCGCCTCGGTGTGGCCGGTGCCGTAGCGGCCGATATGCTCGACGGCTTCGTCAAGGCCGGACACGGTGCGGACTGCGAGAACCGGCGCCAGATATTCGGCCGCCCAATCCGAATCGTTGGCGGCGTCGATGGGCAAGATGGCGCGGCTCTCAGGGTCGCCGCGCAGTTCGCATTGCCCGAGTGCTTGCGCGATGGCGGGGAGTAGAGACGGCGCGACGGCACGGTCGATCAGCAATGTTTCGGTTGCGCCGCACACCGAAACGCGGCGCATCTTGGCGTTGGCGACGACGGCCGCGGCCATTTCCGGGTCGGCCGAGCTATGAACATAAGTGTGGCAAACGCCCTCGAGGTGGCCGAGCACCGCCACCCTCGCCTCCCGACTGACCCGCTCAACGAGGGCGCTCCCACCGCGCGGGATGATGAGATCGACCGCACCATTCAGGCCCTGGAGCATCATCCCCACGGCCTCACGGTCGCCGGTGGGCACGATCTGCACGCATTCGGGTGGAAGGCCGGCATCCTTGAGTGCGGTGCGGATCGCGGCGTGGATCGCGACAGAGCTTTGGAGCGCGTCGGAGCCCGAGCGAAGAATGATCGCATTACCAGACCTGACGCAGATGGCAGCAGCGTCGGCTGTGACGTTGGGCCTGCTCTCATAGATCATGCCGATCACTCCGATCGGCGTACGCACCCGCGCAATGTCGAGCCCATTTGGCCGCGTCCATCGCGCAATCTCCTGACCCACCGGGTCGGGCAGCGCTGCCACTTCGTCGAGCGAACGCGCAATGGCTTCGACGCGTGCTTCGTCGAGGCGCAGCCGGTCCAACATGCCGCGCGCGACCTCGAGATCGCGCGCATTGGCGGCGAGAACCTCATCGGCGCGCAGGCGAAGCTGGCGCGCCATGGCTTCGATCGCTTCCGTTCGCTGCGCGGCTGGACAGTTCCTGAGGGCGCCCGCGGCGCTACGGGCACCCTGCCCGATTTTCTCCATGAGCGGCTGGATCGTCACAGCATCACCATGTCGTCGCGATGGATGATCTCATCGGGGCCGACATAGCCAAGCCGCTCGGCAATGCGGTCGCTGCCGCAGCCCCGGATCGCCTCCGTCTCGGCGGCCGTGTAGGCGGCGATGCCGCGCGCGATCTCCGTGCCCCCGGGAGCGAATATGCTGAGGCAGGCGCCCCGCTCGAAGGCGCCGTTGACGGCTGTGACGCCGGCCGGAAGAAGGCTCCTGCCAGAAGCAAGCGCCCGCGCCGCCCCCTCGTCCACCCAAAGCCCGCCGGCGGGTGCGAGGCTGCCGGCAATCCACTGCTTGTAAGCGCTTGCTGGCGATCCCTTGGCAGCCACCACGCTTGCCCTTGCGCCCTCGAGAAGGCGCCGCACGGGATTGAGGCCCTGCCCGGCCGCAATGATGGTGGCGCAGCCAAAGGACTGGGCCACGCGGGCTGCGGCGATCTTGGTGCGCATGCCGCCGGTGCCGACGCCGCCTGGTTTGGCGGAACCCGCATAGCCTTCGATCTCTTCGCTGATCTCGGGGACGAAGGCGATGTGCCGTGCCGCCGGATCCCTTGCCGGGTCGGCGGTATAAAGCCCGTCAACATCCGAAAGCAGGATCAGAACATCGCTTCGGATCATTTGCGCCGCCCGAGCTGAAAGACGATCATTGTCGCCGTAGCGCAGCTCATCGGTGGCGACGCTGTCATTCTCGTTGATCACCGGAAGCACGCTTTGGGCGAGAAGAACCTCGCTCGTGGCGCGGGCATTCAGCCAGCGCCGGCGTCGCTCCGTGTCTTCCAGCGTGAGGAGAAGCTGCGCAATTGGGATCCCAAAAGGGGCCAAGGCCGCTTCCCATGCCTGCATCAGCTTGGGCTGACCGGCCGCCGCCGCAGCTTGCTTCAGGTTCAATTTGGAAGAGGCCCCCAGACCCAGATAGCCGCGGCCGAGCGCGACAGCTCCCGATGACACCACGAGCAGCTTCTTGCCCTGCTGGACGAGCGAGGAGATGTCGGCCCCGAGCGACTGAAGCCACTCTCGACGCACAGCATTTCCGTCACGGTCGATGATCAGCGACGATCCGACTTTGATCGTGATCCGGCCGGCAGCCGCGATCAAAGCTGCCGGGCTCGTCCCTCTCGCCTGAAGATCTTCCGCCATGATTGCGGCTTTATGTGTCACCGCTGCATCGCACAATGAAAGATTGGATCCCGTCTTGACAGCCAGCCGCCGGTCGGCCAGCCTTGAACGGGTGCACAACTGCACGATGTGCCAGGAGCCTGAACCATGAGCAAAGGACAGACCATTTCTGCCTCGCCAGTGGCTCGCACCTACTTTAGCTCGTTTATGGGCCGGTACGCCTGAGGGCTGCCGGAGTCTCACCACAAATCCATCTGTCGGAACATTGAGCTGAAGCGCCACTCGCCCTATCGCGGCGGAAAGGCGGCAAGAGACAAAGATGAATAGTCACAACGATACGCAGCCCGTGCCGCTGCCCGATACGCTTGAAGGCATTCGATCGGAGATCGACCGCCTCGACGATGCCCTGCTCGAACTGCTCGAGCGGCGGATCGCCGCGTCGATCAAAGTCGCAGCGCTGAAGCAGGCGGAGCATTCCGACCGCCTGAGGATCCGGCCGGCGCGCGAGGCGGCGATCATCGAACGCCTGACCGGCCGTGCCCGGCACGCCTCTCCCGCCCTGGTGACCCAGATCTGGCGGGCAGTGATGGCGCACAGCGTACAGACGCAGGTGCGCATGGAGCTCGTGCTCTGTGCCGATGGCGACAAAGCCAATCTGCTCAGGAAAGTGCGCACCCGGTTCGGCGAGGCGGCGCCGGTTCGGTGGGTCGATGATCCAGCCGAAGCGCTCGAAGCGGCGCGCCATTGCGAGGCCGTGGCGATCATTGCGCCCGCGCTGATCGATCCGGCGCTGCTCCAGGGGTCCGTCTCGGTGTTCGATGCAATCCGCGACGGTGCGGGCGAGGTTCTCGCGCTCGCGATCGGCAGGGTCGCTCCGGAAGATCGGCTTCTGGAAAGGGAGGCAGCACGATGAACTGGACCCCCGCCAGCTGGCCTAAGCGCCCCGCATTTACGGCGGTGATTGCGCGGCTCATCGACAAGGCGGCGCTCGCAGCGTCGAACGCGGCATGAGCGCCGACGTTCACCCTCACGACGGCGACCGGCTCCACAGCACGGCCTCACCAGGCCTCCACGGTTACATTCATGTTCCGGGCGACAAGTCCATGTCACACCGGTCGCTGATCCTCGGCGGGCTGGCGGAAGGCGAAACCTGGATCGAGGGCCTGCTCGAGGGCGACGACGTGATCGCCACGGCGAAGGCGGTTCGCGCCTTCGGCGCGACCGTTGACCGCGCTTCAAGCGGCAAGTGGCGCGTCATCGGCAACGCGTGGCGCAGTCCGCGCGGACCCGTTGATTGCGGCAACAGCGGCACCGGCGTTCGTCTGTTGATGGGCGCGGCGGCCGGCTTTCCGATCGAGGCGACCTTTACCGGCGACCAGTCACTGAGCGGCCGTCCGATGAACCGCGTCCTCGATCCGCTTCGCGAAATGGGGGCGGAGGTCAGCGCCAGCGAGGGTGGCCGCCTTCCTGCGCGCATCCGCGGCGGGAAACTGCGCGGCATCAGCTTTCTGAATGCCAAGGCCTCGGCGCAGGTGAAATCGGCGATCCTTCTCGCCGGCCTCAACACGGCTGAGGACGTGGAAGTGATCGAGCCCGCCCGGAGCCGGGATCATACCGAGAATATGCTGCGGGCCTTTGGCGGCGACGTCGCAATCGAAGGGGACAGCATCCGTCTTGGCGAGCGGCGGAAGCTTAAGGGAACTTCGGTGCTGATCCCGGGTGACCCGTCGTCGGCGGCTTTCCCGCTGGTGGCGGCGCTCATCACGCCGGGATCGGGCCTCACCGTCCGATCGGTCATGGTGAATCCGTTGCGGACCGGGCTCCTCAAGACGCTCAGCGAAATGGGCGCCGAGCTTCGCATCGAGGGCCGGCGCCAAGCTGGCGGCGAGGAAGTGGCCGACATCACGGCCGAGTTCAGCCGCCTCCACGGCGTCGAGGTGCCTGCGGACCGCGCACCTTCCATGATCGACGAATATCCGATCCTCGCGGTGGCGGCTGCCTGCGCCGAAGGCACCACCGTCATGCACGGGCTGGCCGAGCTCCGGGTGAAGGAAAGCGACCGGCTCGCCGCAATCCTGTCGGGCCTCCGTGCCTGCGCCGTCGATGCGCGTGATGAAGGCGATACTCTGATCGTCAAAGGCACCGGCGCAGCGCCGCGGGGCGGCGCCACCGTGGCAGCGCATCACGACCACCGGATCGCCATGAGCTTCCTCGTGCTCGGCCTTGCTTCCGAGCAGCCGGTTGAAGTGGATTCAGCGGCCATGATCGCCACGAGCTTCCCCGATTTCACCGCTCTGATGCGCTCAATCGGCGCGCGCATCTCATGACCGTCGCTTACCAGGGACAGCCCGGCGCTTTCGGGCACGAAGTTTGCCTCCGATTTCTTCCCGAGCACGAGCCGTTGCCGAAGGCCGACTTTGCGCTGGTGATCCAAGCGGTGGCCGCGGGCGAGACGGAGCTTGGCGTATTGCCGGTCGAGAACAGCTGCGCGGGGCCGGTCGACGAGGTGCAAGTTCTGCTCCAGCAGAGCGATCTTCCGATCATCGCCAAGCATCAGCTTCCCGTCCGGATGCACCTTCTCGCCCCGGCCAGCACACAGCTCGAAAACGTGCGCCGTGTCGTCAGCCATCCGATCGCTCTTGCCCAATGCGCGCAGACGCTGCGAACGCTTGGGCTTGCCGCCGAACCTGCCAGCAACACCGCGGCCGCTGCCAAGGCACTCGCCGAGTCGAGCGACGGCACCACCGCGGTGCTCGCTTCCGAAGCGGCGGCATCGATCTACGGTTTGACGATCCTGCGCCGCAATGTGCACGACCGGCCGGACAACGCCACCACCTTCTATGTTCTCGCGCGCGGCCGCTCATGAGCTTCAACACTTTCGGCCGCTTGTTCCGCTTCTCGACCTGGGGCGAAAGCCACGGGCCGACCATCGGCGCGCTCGTCGATGGCTGCCCGCCCGGCCTTTCGCTCACCGCGGCAGACATTCAGCCGTGGCTGGACCGGCGGCGTCCCGGGAGCTCGCGCTTCACCACGCAGCGGCGCGAGCCGGACGCCGTGCGGATCCTTTCCGGCACGTTTGAACACCGGACCACCGGCACCCCGATCAGCCTGATCATCGAAAATGTCGACCAACGCTCGAAGGATTACAACCAGATTGCCGGCGCTTATCGCCCGGGCCATGCCGACTTCGCCTACGACTCCAAATACGGCATCCGGGATTGGCGCGGCGGCGGCCGGAGTTCAGCCCGGGAAACCGCCTCGCGCGTGGCCGCCGGAGCGGTTGCACGGCTGGTGATCCCGGAAGTCACGATCCGCGCCTACGTGGTGGAGATTGGCGGCGATGCGATCGACCCCGCAAGCTTCGACGATGCCGCGATCGATGCCAATCCCTTCTTCTGCCCCGATGCCGCGGCCGCAGAGCGCTGGGCGGCGCTGCTCGATCAGGTCCGCAAGGCAGGCTCGTCGGTGGGTGCCGTGGTCGAGTGCGTCGCGAGCGGCGTTCCGGCGGGTTGGGGCGCGCCGCTTTACGCGAAGCTCGATTCGGAGCTTGCCGCAGCGATGATGTCGATCAACGCCGTGAAGGGCGTTGAGATCGGCGACGGCTTCGAAGCGGCGCGCCTTCGCGGCGAGGAGAATGCCGATCCGATGCGCGCCGGGCCGACTTTCCTGGCCAACCATGCCGGGGGGATTGCGGGCGGAATTTCGACCGGACAGCCGGTGCGCGTCCGGGTGGCTTTCAAGCCGACCAGCTCGATCCTGACACCGACGCAAACCATCGACCGGGGCGGCGCGGAGACCGAGATCAGTACCAAGGGGCGGCATGATCCCTGCGTCGGAATAAGAGGCGCGCCGGTCGTTGAGGCAATGATGGCGCTCGTCCTTGCCGACCAGAAGCTCCTCCATCGCGGCCAGTGCGGGTAAGCCTATGACCATCGTTCCTGTCGCGCTCGGTGAGCGCAGCTATGAGGTGCACATCGAAGACGGCCTGCTCGACCGGGCCGGCGACGCGCTGGCACCATTTGCGCGCGGTGGCCGGCTGATCGTGATCAGCGACGAGACGGTTTGGGCGGCGCAGGGGGGACGCCTCGCCAAGGGCTGCGCCAATCTCGAGCTCGAGCCAATCCTGGTTCCGCCCGGCGAGAACAGCAAGAGCTGGTCGACCTTGTCCTTTGTGATCGATCGCTTGCTCGCGCTGGGCATCGAGCGGAGCGATCATGTCCTCGCATTGGGCGGCGGCGTGATCGGCGATCTGGCGGGTTTTGCCGCCGCAATCGTCAACCGTGGCTGCGGATTGCTCCAGATCCCCACGACCCTCCTCGCGCAGGTCGACTCCTCGGTGGGCGGCAAGACCGGGATCAACGTTGCCGCTGGCAAGAACCTCGTCGGCGCCTTTCATCAGCCCTCGCTCGTGCTCATCGATCCGCTCTGCCTCGACACGCTCGATCCGCGTCAAACCCGCGCCGGCTATGCTGAGATCGTCAAATACGCGCTGATCGAGGATCCGCCGTTGTTCGGCTGGCTGGAAGCCCGTGGCCAGGCGGTACTCGGCGGGGACAGCGAGGCACGAAACACTGCCATTGCAGCTGCGGTCGCGGGGAAGGCCCGCATTGTCGCCGAGGACGAGCGCGAAACAAGCGGCCGACGCGCGTTGCTCAACCTCGGCCACACCTTCGGCCATGCGCTGGAAGCCGAAACCGGCTTTTCCGATCGGCTTTTCCACGGGGAAGCGGTCGCCTTGGGCATGGTGCTCGCGTTCGATTTCTCGGTCGAGCGGGGCCTCTGCCCCGCAGCCGACGCCGATCGCGTGCGTGCCCATCTCAAGGCCTCGGATCTCCCGGTGTCGCTCGACCAGGTCGGGATTGCGGCCAACGGCAAGCGCCTGACCGAGCACATGATGCACGACAAGAAGAAGAAGGGCGGGAGGATCGCCTTCATTCTCACCCGAGGCATCGGTCGGGCCTATGTCGATAAGAGCGTCGAAATGGCTGAAGTTGAAGAGTTTCTCGACCGGCAGAAGAAATGAGGCCGGTTGACGCGAACCTGTTGCTGGCATAGCAGTGCCGGCATGACCATGTGTGGCAAGATCGGCGTCAACAGTGGGGCTCAGGCTGCCGCTTGTGCGCGCGCGTCGAACAGCTGGTGGCGCTGGCTCGATGTCGATTCCGGAGGCGTGCCTGCCTAGATTGTGAGCTCTTCAACAAGAGCACCAATCCGACCCAATCAGGCCCGCCTCAGGCGGGTTTTTTTTCGCCCTTTCCCCATCTGCCAGTACCGAAAGAACCAGAAGATGATCATCGTACTGAAACGCGAAGCCTCACCTGAAGCGGCCGAGCAGATCCTGGCGCGAATTGCCGACGCAGGGCTGAAGCCGCTCCACATGCCCGGTTCCGAGCGAGTCGTGCTCGGTGCCCTTGGCGACGAACGCGTGCTTGCCGAACTCCACCTCGAAAGCGACCCGATGGTGGAAGCCGTGAAGCCGATCCTGGCGCCCTACAAGCTCGTCAGCCGCGAAATGCACCCGCACGACACAATCGTCCGGATCGGCAAGGTGGCGATCGGCGGCTCCTCGTTCAAAGTAATCGCGGGGCCTTGTGCCGTTGAAACCCGGGAGCAGCTGCGCGGCAGCGCCCTTGCGGCGAAGGCTGCTGGAGCTTCGGCGATCCGCGCCGGTGCCTACAAGCCGCGAACGAGCCCCTACGGGTTCAGTGGCCACGGCCCAGAGGGCCTGAAGATCCTGCGGGAAGTCGGCGACGAACTGGATATGCCGGTGGTTACCGAAATCATGGACACGGCCGACCTCGACATCGTCGTCGAACATGCCGACGCGCTCCAGATCGGCGCCCGCAACATGCAGAACTTCGCCTTGCTTCGCGCGGTCGGCAAGGCCGGAAAACCGGTGCTGCTGAAGCGCGGAATGGCAGCCAAGATCGAGGACCTGCTGCTTGCGGCCGAATATCTGCTTGCAGCCGGCAACGACCAGGTGGTGCTGTGCGAGCGCGGCATCCGCACCTTTGAGACCGCCACCAGGAACACGCTCGACCTTAACGCCGTGCCTTACATCAAGCAGAAGACGCACCTTCCCGTCGTCGTTGACCCTTCTCACGGGACCGGCATTCGCGACCTCGTCATTCCGATGTCGCTTGCTGCAGCGGCCTGCGGGGCGGACGGCATTCTCGTCGAGGTTCACGAAAACCCAGCCGTGGCGCTCTCGGACGGTGCGCAGTCTCTCTATCCGGACCAGTTTCGCAAGCTCATGGCGGCGCTTGAGCCGGTGGTCCGCGCGGTCGGAAGGGACTTTGGATGAAGTCCCTTCGCGAAGGCGAGGCGCTGGCGCTCCAGCGCCGTCTCCCCTCTCCTCCCGACCGGCTCGCCCTTTATGCGGCGCTGACCGACAGTGGCCGCCGCAAGGACAGTTTGCTGTTCGAGCGATCGACGGGTCCAAGCTTCCTCATGGAACGAGCGGCCGTCCGCGCCGAATGCCGCGGCAGCGACGTGACGCTTACCGCCTTGTCTGAAAATGGCGAGCTGGTGCTCGCGGCAATTGCGCGCCGGATGTCCGAACGGCTGGTCTCAGCCGAGGAGCGACAGCTGGTCCTCCGCTTTCCGAAGCCCGAAGGCGCCGATGCCGAAGCGCGGCTGCTTGCACCTTCGCCGTTCGACGCGCTTCGGGCGCTGAGCGGCGGCTTCGCCGTGGCATCGAAGGAAGAGCCGTTCACAATTGCCTGCCTTGGCGTGTTCGCCTTTGACCAGACGGACTTGTTCGAGGATCTGCCGCCGCCCGCGGAGGACGCGCTGGGTTTCCCGGATTTCATCTTCTGGCTCGCAGAATCGTTGATCGTTTTCGAACAAGGGGTGCAGCCGCGGGTGGTCTCGACCGCGTTCGGCTCGGACGATCCCGCAAAGTCGGAGCGCGCGTACTTCAGCGCGGCAGAGCGGCTGGCGGCGCTCGTCGCCCGCTGCGAAACGGCGGCCGCAACGCAGTTGCCGGATCCGCCCAAGCCATCGCCTCCCGGCCGTGACATCGAAGTTGATCTCGACGATGCTGCCTATGGCGACGTGGTGGTGAAGCTTCGCGAGCATATCGCTGCCGGCGAGATCTACCAGATCGTGCCGTCTCGCACCTTTCAAGCGCCATGCCTCGCGCCGCTCCTATCCTATGCGGCGCTTCGCAAGCTCGATCCGAGCCCCTACCAGTTCTTCGTGTCCGGACCCGAGCACATTCTGTTCGGGGCTTCGCCGGAGACTTCGGTCCGGGTGTTCGCGGAAGAAAAATGGCGGATGGTCGAGGTGAAGCCGATCGCCGGCACGCGGCGGCGCGGTGCCACCATCGACGAGGACGATCGCCTGGAAGCCGAGCTGAGGCTCGACCACAAGGAAGCGGCCGAGCACATGATGCTGGTCGATCTTGCCCGTAACGACGTCGCGCGGGTCAGCATTCCGGGGACCCGGCGCGTCGGCAAGCTGATGACGGTTGAGCGCTATGCGCGTGTCATGCACCTCGTCTCGTCCGTGACCGGTGCCCTCAGGATCGGCTATGACGCGCTGCACGCGCTGCAGGCTTGCCTCAATGTCGGCACCTTGACCGGAGCGCCCAAGATCCGCGCGACCGAGCTTCTGAGGCAGACTGAAATCACCAAGCGCGGCCCCTACGGGGGCGCCATCGGCTGGCTGAGCGGCGACGGGCTCCTGGACACTGGCGTGGTGATCCGATCGGCGGTGGTGCGGGACGGAACCGCCTTTGTGCGCGCGGGCGCTGGCGTGGTTTACGATTCTGATCCCCAGCGCGAAGCGGACGAAACAAGACAGAAAGCGTCGGCGGTGCTCTCGGTTCTGTCGATCGAGGGAGTGACCTCATGAAGCACAATGTCCTGATGATCGACAATCTCGACAGCTTCACCTTCAATCTGGTCGAGGCGTTCGAGCGGCAGGCTTGTTCGGTGCACGTGCTGCGAAACAGCGTTCGCGCCGAAGAAGCATTGGATATGGCTTTGGAGCGGAGCGCGCTTATCGTGCTGTCGCCTGGACCTGGACGGCCGGAAGATGCCGGATGCTGCATGGAGCTCATCGAGCGCGCGATCGGCAAGGCACCCCTGCTGGGCGTCTGCCTCGGCCATCAGGCGATCGTGCTCCAGGCGGGCGGCGAAGTTGCGCGGGCGCCGCAGCCGGTGCACGGCAAAGCGAGCCTCCTCCACCACGACGGCACCGGCCCCTTTCGGGGCTTGGATGGATTGTCGCCGGTTGGCCGCTACCATAGCTTGTGCACGCGCAACATTCCGGACCGCTTCCGCGTCCACGCCGAGGCCGACGGCATCGTCATGGCGATCAGTGACATCGAGGCCCGGCAATGGGGCATTCAGTTCCACCCGGAGTCGATTATGACACGCGGCGGCGATCGGATGCTTTCCAATATTCTGGCGGACAGCAGCGCCGGCGGAGACGAATAAACACATGGATCACTTCAACTTGCGTGACGGCGCCGTTCATTGTGAGGATGTGCCTCTTGCCGAGATCGCTGCAGCCGTGGGGACACCGGTCTATGTTTATTCAACTGCGACGATGCAGCGCCACGCGCGGGTGTTCCGCGACGCGCTTGGCGGGATCGACGACCCGCTGATCGCTTACGCCGTGAAGGCAAATCCGAACAAGGCCGTGCTGGCGACCCTGGCGCGTGAGGGCCTGGGTGCTGACGTGGTTTCGATCGGTGAATATAAAAGGGCAATCGCGGCTGGCATTCCGGCCGGGCGGATCGTCTTTTCAGGCGTGGGAAAAACCGCGGCCGAGATGGCCCATGCGCTGGAGCACGGGCTTTATCAATTCAACCTTGAATCGGTTGAAGAAGCCGAGATGCTGTCGGCCGTTGCCTCCCGACTTGGCCTCGAAGCGCCGGTCGCATTCCGCGTCAATCCTGACGTCGAGGCGGGCAGCCACCCCAAGATATCGACAGGGTCGGTCCACAACAAATTCGGAGTGCCGATTGGCGAAGCGCTTGCAGCTTATGGCCGAGCGCGGGAGCTGCCGGGCCTCAAGGTGCAGGGGGTCGCGGTTCACATCGGAAGTCAGCTGACGGACCTTGGGCCGCTCCGTGCCGCCTTCACAAAGCTCGGCGAGCTCATAGGCGATCTCAGAAAGGCCGGCCACGACATTTCAGTGGCTGACCTCGGCGGCGGCCTTGGAATTCCGTACGATCCGGCGCTGCCGCCCCCGCCGAGCCCGCTGGACTATGGCCGCATGGTTGCTGAAATCACGGCGGATTGGCATGTGCGCCTCGTCTTCGAGCCTGGCCGGATGATCGTCGGCAACGCTGGCGTCCTTCTCTCGGAAGTCATTCGGGTAAAGCCGGGAGCGGCCGCGCCGTTCGTGGTGCTTGATGCCGCGATGAACGACCTCATGCGGCCCAGCCTATACGACGCATGGCACGCTATCGATCCGGTAACTCCGCGCGGGTCCGAGATGACGGCCAATGTGGTTGGACCGGTTTGCGAAACCGGCGACACATTCGCCACCGGGCGCCGCATGGGCCAAGTGCAACCAGGAGACCTCATCGTATTTCGCACGGCCGGTGCTTATGCAGCGACTATGGCGAGCACGTATAACAGCCGGCCACTGACCGCCGAAGTGCTTGTCTCCGGGAACAACTGGTCCGTTGTCCGCGAGCGGCAGGACATCGAGGCGCTGATTGCAGCCGACAGGCTGCCGCCCTGGCTCGGCCCCTGAGACGCGCTTGCTTCTTGTGGACGCAAGGCTCTGGCGCAGCTTATGACGCAGACCATCTAGCCTCCAAAAGGATCAAGGCAGTTGGAAAGCCCAGTCACGCAACGCATTCGCGAACTGATCCTGAACGGCACCCTGCCGCCAGGGACGCGGCTTGCGGAGGCGGCGATCGCGGACCGGCTTGGCGTGTCGCGGACGCCGGTTCGAAACGCACTTCCAGCGCTTGCCACCGAGGGGCTGCTCGAAGCTGCGGGTAAAAGAGGCTTCGCCGTTCGCGGCTTCACAGTGGAGGACAGCTTTCGCGCAACCGAGATGCGCTGCGTGCTGGAAGGCTACGCCGCGCGGGAGATTGCGACCAAGGGCGCCGGCAAGCAGGCCATTGCGGATCTCCGCGACTGCCTTGCCGATGGCGACCTCATCTTCACGAAAGGCTATGTCGTCAAAGACGACGAAAGCGCTTATGCGCGCATGAACCGCCGCTTCCACGAGATCATCGTCGAGGGAGCGGAAAATTACCTCCTCGCCGACCTTATCCAGCGCGTCTACGCGGTACCGTTCGTGGCCCCGGGGGTGGTCGCCTTTCATGACGTGCCGCCAGAGGAGATCTTTGCGATCCTGATCTCGGGCCACCACCAGCATCACGCCATCGTCGATGCGATCGAGGCGCAGCAGCCAGACGTCGCCGAAATGCTGATGCGCGGCCATTCCAGCGTGGCGCGTCGAAGCCTCGGCCTCAACCGGGCGAACGGCTCCGACCGGCTTTAGAGTGCTTGTCGGTCAGGTGGAATCACCTGACGGCTCGGAAAAGCACGGCAAACAAAGGAAACGGGACTCGTTACCGGTTTCAGTCCAACGGGTAACGAGTCCGATCAGGCAGGAAGATACCCCGCGCGCATCACGAAATCGCCGAAATGCTCGCCCCCGCTGCGCTCGCGGGCAAATCGCCCCAGCATTTCAGAGAGAATTTCGAGGATCACCGGCTCGCCGATATTCTCGCGATAAAGCGTGTTCAGCCGCTCCCCGTGAAAGCCGCCGCCGAGATAAAGATTGTACTTGCCCGGCGCGCGGCCGGTAAAGGCGATCTCCGACACGTACGGGCGGGAGCAGCCATTGGGGCAGCCGCTCATTCGGATCGTGATCGGCTCATCGGTGAGGCCATTCTCCGCCAGAATGGCGTCCAATTTCCCAACCAGCTCCGGCAGGTATCGCTCGGCCTCCGCCATGGCCAGCGGGCAGGTAGGCAGCGCAACGCAGGCGATGCTGTTGAGCCGGAGCGCGCTCTGCCGATCGCTTTCGGCGAGGCCATGCTGGGCCAGCAACGCCTCGATCGCGGGGCGATCCTGCGGCGCAACATCGGCGATGATCAGATTCTGGTTGGGCGTGAGGCGAAAGAGCCCGCGGTGAACGTGCGCAATTGCGCGCAGCCCGTCCATGATCGACTCGCCCGGGAGATTAGACACGCGCCCGTTCTGGATGAAAAGCGTGTAGTTGAAGCTGCCGTTGCCATTCTCCTGCCATCCGAACGCATCACCGTTCGAGGTGAACTCGAACGGACGAGCCTGCTCCAGCGGCGCGCCCATGCGGCTCTCGATTTCCCCCGCGACCCACTCGAGGCCCTTGTCGTCGACGGTGTATTTGAAACGCGCGCGCGCGCGCTCGGCGCGATTGCCATAGTCGCGCTGAACCGAGATCACCGCATCGGCCGCGGCGAGCAGCTTCTCCTTGGGAATGAAGCCGATGACGTTCGCCAGGCGCGGATAGGTGCGCGCTTCGTTGTCGGTGCGCCCCATGCCACCCCCGATCGTGACGTTGAAGCCTTCGAGCCCGTTCGGGCCGGTGATGGCGATGAAGCCGAGGTCCTGGGTGTAGACGTCGATGTCGTTCGACGGCGGAATGACGAGGCCGATCTTGAACTTACGGGGCAGGTATGTCTTGCCGTAGAAGGGCTCCTCGGGTTCGGACGTTGCGATCCGCTCCTTGCCGAGCCAGATTTCATGGTAAGCGCGCATGCGCGGAATGACATGGTCGCTGAGCTGCTTTGAAAGCGCGGCGACTTCGGCGTGCAGATCGGAATCGCGCGGCTCGGCGGTGCACATCACCCCCCGTGCATCATCGCCGCAGGCGGCGATCGTATCGAGCAGAACCTGGTTCAGACCCTGGATCGTCGCGCGCATGTCTTCCTTGATGATCCAATGGAACTGGAAGGTTTGGCGGGTGGTAAGCCGGATCGTGTTCCCGCCGTGGGCGCGCGCAAGCTCGTCCACCTTCAGCCACTGTTCGGGCGTGCACACACCGCCGGGCAGGCGAACGCGAACCATGAACGTATAAGCGGGCTCAAGCTTCTGGCGGCGACGCTCGTCGCGGATGTCACGGTCATCCTGCTGATAAATACCGTGGAACTTCATCAACTTATTGTTTTCGTATGAGACGGCGCCGGTGATTGGATCGACCAGAGCCTCCATGATCGAACCGCGCAAATAGTCGCTGTCCGCCTTGAGCTGCTCGTCGGGCCCCAGGCGATCGAGCGGCTGTGAGACGTCCTTGCTTCTGTCTACGACCTGGTCGGGGTTCATTGCTTCAGTTCCTCAGTAAACGTCGCGCTGGTAACGGTTGTCGGCCTGAAGATTGCGGACATAATCTTCGGCGGACTCACGATGGACGCGGCCTTCGCTCATGATGG
>JADDQD010000092.1 GCA_016781555.1 Pseudomonadota bacterium
GCCGGGCGGCGCCGCGTACGGCCGCGAGAGCGCGTAAGGGGCCTCGAGTGCCTCGATCAGAGCTCGATCCTTGGCGTTAGAGGCGAGTTCGCGAGCCGTCGGTGCGTTCGGGAAGTCGGGGTGCCGGGTGGCGCGGCCGAAGGCAACGAGAACCCTCATGGGTCCGTCCGGCTTCACCCAGTCTGGCTTGTTGGCCCTAAGGGCGGAGAGTCCTCCGGTCCGGCCCTCGATCTCCTTTCGTTCTATGGCGAGGAAGAGTTGCGAGCTGTCGCCATACCCGTTGATCTGCTTGATGTTGAAGCCCAGCATCTCCTTCAGGATCGTGGGCATCACGTCACTCGACACGCCCTCCGCCGCGCCGCCGAGGATGAGGGGCGGTCCGCCCGGCTTGCGGGCATCCTCAACTGACTTCACTGTGGCGTCCTTGCGGGCGATGAGCACATAGGCGTCGTTGGCGAAGCTCGATGAGGAGCCGAGCCAGGTGAACTTCCGCGGATCGAATTCGATGTTCTGGCCGCTCTTCACGAGCCCGAGCAGGGGCATGTTGCGGGCGAAGGTACCGAACGCGGTACCATCCTTTGGGGCGGCGTTATAGAGGAAGTTCGTCGCCCGGAGGCTGCCAGCGCCTGGCATGTTCTGAACTACGATGGTCGGATTGCCCGGAATGTACTTTCCCATGTGGCGGGCGAGCACCCGCGCATAAACATCATAACCGCCGCCCGGCGAGTAACCGACGATCAGCTGAACCGTCTTGCCTTTGTAGAAATCGGCCACACTGTCGGCCTGCACCGACCCAGCAAGGCCGACCAGCGCCAGCGCAGCAACCGCCCATCTTTTTAACATTTAACCCTCCCTGCGGCAGCCGTTAAAGAGAACGTGGCGTCGGTGGCCGCGAGCGGATGATAAACCGTCCACCCTGCTTCGCAACCCGCAGGGTCTCCACCGCACAGCCCCACGGCCTATATACATCGCGGACAACTCGGGTATGGCAGATGGCACGACTCGATTTTAAGGGATAGGATGGAGCAAATGGTCCGAGTGTGTGCCTCGGTGTCGGCGTATAGAAGGCCGAAAATACAAGAATGAAAATGGGAGGATAAAGGTGCTTCTTTCGACGCGGCGCTCGAGGCGGGGCTGCACCGCTGCAGCCTTTTCAGCGATTTTTCTCCTGGCCTCAGCACCACTTGCACAACCGTCGGCCAGCGATTTCTACGCCGGCAAGACGATCTCGCTCTCGACGCACACCGCTCCAGGAGGGGGCTACGACACCTATCTCCGTCTCCTCGGCCGCCATATGGGCAAGTACATCCTCGGACGTCCGAACCTCGTGGTGATGAACCAGCCCGGGGCCGGCGGGCTGCTTGCACTTAATCACGCCGGCCGCATCGCGCCGCAGGACGGAACCTGGCTCACCTTGGTCAGCCAGGGCCTTTTGGTCCATGAGGCAACTGGGCAGCCGGGGCTGCAGGTCTCGCTCAAGGACTTTAAATGGCTCGGCAACCTGAGCCAGTCGAACAACGTCACGGCGACCTGGCATACTTCCAAGGCCAAGACGATCGAAGACGCGCGGCAGCGCGAAGTGGTGGTGGGCTCCACCGGGGCCGGGTCGATCTCCTCACAAATCCCGTCGGTCCTGAACGCGCTGCTTGGCACCAAATTCAAGACGCTCTACGGCTACGAGGGCGGCGCCAAGATGAACCTTGCTATGCAGCAGGGTGAAATCGAGGGCCGCGGCACCAACACCTGGGCGAGCTACAAGGCTACCCTGCCTCAGGAGGTCAAGGACGGTAAGCTTCAGGTCCTCCTGCAGATTGGCCTCAGGAAAGAGCCCGATCTCCCCAACGTTCCCCTGCTGATCGATCTCGTTGCGTCCGATCCGCAGAAGCTCGGGATGGCGAAGTTCATCTCCCTAGCACTGACAATCGCCCGCCCCCTGGCGGCTCCGCCCGGGGTGCCGGAGGAGCGGGTCGCGATCCTGCGTCGGGCGTTCGACGCAACGGTGAAGGACCCCGAGTTCCTAGCCGAATCCGAGCGGCTCGGAGCCGAAGTCGACCCGATGACCGGGGAAGAGGTCCAGGCTGCAGTCAGTGAGATCCTGAGCACGCCGAAAGATGTCCTCAACCGCATCCAAGCAGCCCTGGCAGCCCCTTGACGTCGGGCCAGCCGGGCGGTCACGCTTCACATTCCCGGGACGAGGCGAGACAATTTTTCCTCATCCTCTGTTCCGCAATCCTCAAGATCAAGCACGAGCACTGTAAGGAGAGCGATGACCGAGCAATTTGTCGGAAGGGACTCGGAGTTCGAGGAGGGGGGCCGCCGGATCGTCTCCGTGGGACGGCACGAGATCGGGGTGTACAAGCGCGATGGCGCTTATGTCGCGTACAGCAACATCTGCGTGCATCAGGGTGGGCCCGCCTGTGAGGGCCTTACCATTGCGAAGGTGGAGGAGCGCATCATGCCTGATAAGACGTCACGCGGATTGTACTTCTCCGCTACCGAGCGGCATATCGTCTGCCCCTGGCACGGCTATGAATATGATATGAGGACGGGCGAGTTCGTCGGTGACCGCCGCCTCAAGCTGCGCAAGTACAACGTGGTCCAGCGCGGAGATGAGATCTATGTTGTTGTCTGACGAGGCTTCACCCGGCGCGCTCTCGGGCGCCGCCTACCAGCTTGCTGCCGAGTTGCAGCAGGCTGTGGCGCAGGACCGGCTCGACGCCGTCAGCCCTGGCGCGCTGCAGGCCCTGATCGCAGCCCTGTGCCGCCTCTACGGAGCGCATATTGATGCGGGTCAGATCTTCCTGCCGATCGGGGACCGGCACAGTGCCAGCAATACCGAGGTCATGATGATGGCGAGCGGGCTCTTGCGTGCCGCCGACCTTGCAGTTTTCGAACTTGGAATGTGGCAAAACATGACCGGACGATGAGCGCTCAGCGCGGCGTCCCTGGGAGAGCATGATGGACCTTCTTGCGGATCGTGGCCGGCGGGTGCCAGTCGAGGAGCTGAACACCACAACCCTGCTATCGCATGCGACACGCCAAGCGGCTCAGCGCAAGTTTGAAGACATGATGATCGTCGACGTCGACTCTCATCACTACGAGAATGAGAGCTTCGCCGAGGTGCTTCCCTTCATGGAGAACGAGGTTCTCCGGCATCTGGCGCTTGGACAGCGCGCTAAGGGACGCGGATCGCTCCTGCCGACCCAAGTTGGGACTCAGGACATGGGCGGCCGGATTACCCGTTATCCGCTGCGGTCGAGCGAAAAGACGGAGGGCGCGGCGGTCCGGGACGTGACGCTCACGCACCGCTGGATGGATGCGATGTCGGTCGACTACGCCTGCCTCTTCCCGACGGGGATGTTGAACGTCGGCCTTCACCCCCAGAAGGAGATGGAGGCCGATCTCTGCTGGGCCTACAATCGCTGGCTCACCGAAAAGGTCCTGCCGGAAGGTGGCGGACGGATCTTCTCGATGTTGCCCCTACCGCTCGGCGATGCAGATGAGGCGCTACGACAGGTGGAGACATTCGGCGATCGCCCTGGGGTGACGGGCTTCATGGTCACGACTGTGCGCAGTGACCTGCCGGTGCACAGCAACGCCCTGATGAAAGTTTACCGCGCGATCGAGGAACGTGGCCTTGCGCTCTCGTTCCACTCCGGTCCGAACTGGGGTGAGCCGATCTTCAAGAGCTGCAACCGCTTCATCTCGGTTCATGCGCTCGGCTTCACCTTCTACAACATCCTCCACCTCACCAACTGGGTAGTGAACGGGCTGAGCGAACGCTTCCCCAAGCTACCGGTCATCTGGATCGAGGCAGGCCTCGCCTGGGTGCCTTTCCTCATGCAGCGGCTCGATCACGAATATATGCTGCGCACGTCCGAATGCCCAACGTTGAAGAAGAAACCGAGCGATTACATGCGGGACATGTATTACTCGTCGCAGCCCATGGAAGTGCAGGACATGGGCGCTCTGGAATGCACCTTCCGGATGATCAATGCCGAAACGCAGCTTTTGTGGTCATCGGACTACCCACATTGGGACTTCGACGTGCCGAGCGTAATCTACGATCTTCCGTTTCCATCCGAACGCGCCAAGCACAATATCCTCGGCGGCAATGCGGCCCGAATTTTCAAGCTGCCGCCCCGGAACGACAAGCAACGTGAAAACCTCATCAAATACGGTAATCTTGCCGCCTGATGAGCATCAAGAGAACGCACGCACTGGCTCCTTGGGGCACTGTGCGTGCATCGCTCCACCTCCACCGCGGAGATCTGCCGATGAAGTTTCCAAGCCGTCAGCTAGCGCCCGCCCTCATCGTCTATGCCGCCGCCTGCCTCAGCGCCGGCCCGACCATGGCGGCGGACTACTATGAGGGCAAGCGCATTAACCTCATTGTGGGCGCGGATGTGGGTGGAGGCCACGACCTCTACGCCCGACTCATTGCCAGGCACATTCCGAAGCACATCCCCGGCAAGCCGACCATTTTGGTCCAGAACATGCCGGGCGCCGGTAGTGCCAAGGCAGCCGAATACCTCGCGACCGTCGCACCGAAGGATGGGACCGCGATGGGCGCGATCTTCCCTGGCGCGATTGTCGGCCCATTGTTCGACGAGCAGATGAAGGTCCGCTACGACCCCAAGCAAATGATTTATCTCGGGACCGCGGACAGCGGCACGCGCGTATGCGCCACGTACCAGACCTCCGCGACGAAGCGTTACGAAGATGCCAAGGTTCGCAAGACTATCGTCGGTGCTAGCGCTGCCGGCGGATCGACGCGTGACTATCCACTGTTCTCGAACAATCTCACCGGCACCAAATTTGACGTGATCTCTGGGTATAAGGGAACTGCGGACATCACGCTCGCTATGGAGCGCGGCGAGGTGGACGGGATCTGCGGGCTAGAGTGGTCGAGCCTCAAGGCCCAGAAGCCCGACTGGGTCCGCGACGGTAAGCTGAACATTCTTGTCCAGATGGGCCTTGAGCCCGAGGCTGAGCTCACAGCCGCCAAGGTCCCCCCGGTGTGGGACTTTGTCCCGGCGGAAAACCGCCCCGTGGTCGAACTGATCGTGGCGCAGCAGGTCTTCGGGCGTCCCTACATCGCCGCGCCAGGAACCCCACCTGAGCAGATCAAGATCCTGCGGGATGCCTTTATGGCGACGATGGCCGACAAGGAGTTCCTGTCCGAGGCCGAGAGGGCGGACATGGGCATCACGCCCCTGTCCGGGACCCAGGTGCAGGACCTCGTAACGAAGCTCTACGCCGCCCCTGCGGACATAGTTGAGCGAGCCCGCAAGGCCATGAAGCCCCCGGCCTAGACCTCTAAGCTTGAGCCTGTTGTCCGTCGCAGACTGCGGACAATACCAGATCAGGGCTCGCCTGCGAAGCCCGACCCCGTTTGCCTGATCGACGAGTTGCGAGCATGTCGAAGCCGAAGATTCTGATTTATGCGCCACGCGAGGAGCCTGCCGAGATCCGCCGGAGCATCGAGGAGGCGGGCTACATGGTCGCCATAGGCGACAGGGCGTGGACCCTGCCTCGCGGCGACTACTCGGGAGAGCTGATTGCGGCCGCACGTGGAGCGGTTGCTCTAATGGGCACCTCGATCCGTCATACACCTATCACTCGGCTGGTCTTGGAGGCCTCTCCGGATCTACGGATCGTGGCCAAGTACACGGTCGGCGTCGACGATGTGGACGTAGAGGCTGCAACGGACCTCGGTATCATGGTCTGCCACGCGCCGACCGAGGCAAATTGTTTCGGCGTCGCCGAGACAACGATGGCCATGATGCTCGCGATTCTGAAAAAGGTGAACGAACGCGACGCCGACGTCCGCGCCGGTAAGTGGCGCGAGCCGTACCACGGCACGATGTTTCTCGGCAGCCGGCTATCGGACGGATACCCCGGCATCACGGTCGGGCTCGTCGGGCTTGGACGCATCGGCAAGCGCGTAGCGCAGCTCCTTGCTCCCTGGCGGGTGCGCATCATCGCCTGCGATCCATATATCGATCCTGCCCAGTTCCTTCTCGCCGGGGTCAGGCAGGTCGATTACGACACGCTTCTGCGCGAGGCGGACGTCGTCTCGTTCCACGTCGTCCTCACCCGCGAAACCCATCACATGCTTTCTGACGCACAACTCGCGCTGATGAAGCCAAATGCCGTCGTCCTCAACACGGCTCGAGGCAAGGTCGTCGACGAGGCTGCCCTTGCGCGCGCGATCAGCGAGGGGAAGATCCGAGCTGCCGGTATCGATGCATTCGAGGAGGAGCCATTGCCTACAGGGTCGCCCCTGCGGCAGCTCGGCAACAAGGTATTGTTCTCGCCTCACTCGGCAGCCTTCAACGAGGGAGGGGAGCTCCGCCCGGGGATCGCCTGGGCCACGAAATCAGTACTCGCTGCTCTGCGCGGCGATATTCCGGATAACGTCTACAACAAGGACGTCATCCCCCGCTGGAAGCAGCGTTTCGGCGGGCGCAGTGCGCTAGGGCCTGTGACCACCTCGTAGGAGTGAGCGGCTGCGTGTTCGACGTTTGGTCTGCACTGGACAAGAGACGAATCTCACGGTGCTACAATATTGCCGATCTGCGGTCGGCCGGCCGCCGCCGGCTCCCGAAAGGCATCTTCGAGTACGTCGACAAGGGCACCGAGGACGCGATCGCGCTGGCTAACAACCGCGCGGCCTTCGAGCGGGTCAAGATGCGCAATCGTGTTCTGGTCGACGTGTCGAACATCGATCTCGGAACCACCTTGTTTGGCAAACCTGTGAGCCTACCGCTTGCAATTGCCCCAACCGGCATCGCCGGGCTCTGCTGGTACGAGGGAGAACTCGAACTCGCCAAAGCTGCGGCCTCTGCAGGCATTCCCTTTTCGCTGGCAACCGGCTCAAACACGTCAATGGAAAAGGTTGCGAAGGAGGCCGGCGGCCGTCTCTGGTTCCAGCTCTACATGTGGCAGAAGCGTGATCTGTCGTATGAGCTCGTCAAGCGGGCGCGTGATGCCGGGTACGAGGCGCTGATCCTGACCGTCGACACCGCACTGGGCGCAAACCGCGAGCACAACCAGCGCAACGGGTTCAGCGTTCCCTTCCGGCCCTCGACGCGCAATATTCTCGATGTAATGCGTCATCCGGTATGGCTGCAGCAGGTGCTCCTTCGCTATCTTGCCACGTCGGGGATGCCGCGCCACGAGAACTATCCGAGGGAGTATCAGGCCCGCATCACCGGTGACGCCGGCTCGAAGAAGGACCTGCGGGCACATTCGATGACATGGGACGACGTCGAGAAGCTCCGATCAGTGTGGCCCGGCACGCTCATCCTCAAAGGCATTCTCCATCGTGACGATGCGTGCCAGGCGGTCGAACGGGGTGTCGACGGTATCGTGGTGTCGAACCACGGAGGCAGGAACATGGACAGCGCAAGCGCGACGCTGGACGTCCTACCTGAGATCGTCGATGCAGTCGGCGGGCGGACGACAATCCTGCTCGACAGCGGCATTCGCCGGGGCAGCGACATCGTGAAGGCGCTAGCGCTCGGAGCGTACAGCGTGCTGGCCGGGAGAGCCACCCTCTACGGCGTGATGGCGGGAGGACAGGCGGGTGCCGAACGGGCGATCTCTATTTTGAAGGACGAGCTACGGCGCACCCTCGCCTATGTTGGCTGCCGGAGCCCTGCGGAGGTCAGCTCTGCCGTCCTCGACCAAGCGGACGCATAGTCGCTCACCCTCAGCGGTTCCGCAGCGCAGATCCGCGCACAGCTAGGCGCACCCGAACGGGCATGGAAACGCTCCGGGCGCTTGCAGTCGCTACCGTGTTCGTCCTGACAGAACCCGCCTCCAGTGGTGGACCTCAGGCGCTGTGCCCAGATCTGCCGCGAGAACCCCACCGCGGCCAAGCTAAGCAGTAGGTGCTGATGGATCAGCTTAACTTGTCTTCTGCGGTTGTGTCCATTGGCACAGGGAGATTGGCTTGGCTCCGGGAGGAGTAGACTGCCCGAGAGGCCAGAAAGCTCGAGCAGAGCCCTCCCAAAGGAGCTGCCGCGCCAAGACCACAACCTGATCGTTGCTGATGGTCGCCGATCTCATCCCTCGCGTTCGTTTTGCCGTCTGGGTGCATGTCTCTGGTGCATGGCCCCTTCCCTTCCAGTATCCTCGGATCTGAAGAGGCCTAGCGGGAGCCTCCTCCCCTCCCCTGCCCCTTGAATCTGGCCCTCGGTGGTCTCAGATCGTGCCTCCCAGGCTCCGCTTCACCCCTCCGAAAACCTATTTCTTGTCCGTGGGGTCTGCT
>JADDQD010000227.1 GCA_016781555.1 Pseudomonadota bacterium
GCCAATGGGTTCCGCGCCAGATCGGTCGTCGCAGGCCGGATGGCCGGCGGAAGAACCGAGATCGTGCGAGGCCTGAACGAGGGCGAACCCATCGCTGGTAGGGGCGCCTTCCTCCTCAAAGCTGAGCTCTCCCGGGGCGAAGCAGAGCACGAGCACTGAAATGCTGCAAAAGCTGATAGATCTTTCGGTTCGGTATCGCTGGGTTGTTGCTGGCCTCGCGATCGTGCTCCTTGCCGTTGGACTGCGAGAGTTGCTTCGGCTGCCGATCGACGCGGTGCCGGACATAACGAACCGACAGGTCGTAATCACGAGCGTGGCGCCGGCGTTGGGACCGGAGGAGGTTGAAAGCCAGGTCACCTTCCCGTTGGAAACGTCGCTTGCTGGCATCCCTGGCCTTGTTGAGACCCGCTCACTGTCTCGCCACGGTCTGTCGCAGATCACCGCAATCTTTGACGACGAGACGGACGTTTACTTTGCCCGGGCGCTCGTGAACGAGCGGCTGCAGGCGGCGCGGGCGAGCCTGTCGACTGAAGTGGAGTCGAACATGGGGCCGGTGGCGACCGGGCTCGGCGAGGTCTTTATCTGGACAGTTGAGTTCCAGGGTCCAGCCGCGCGGGGCGTCTATGTCACGCCAGAGGGACGACGCCTCACCACCGACGTTCAGCGCGCCACTTACCTGAGGACGGTGCAGGATTGGATCATCGCGCCCCAGCTGAGGAACGTCACCGGAGTGGCGGGCGTCGACGTGCTTGGCGGTTACGTGAAGGAGTATGCCGTTCAGCCGGATCCCGCCCATCTGGCGGCGCATGGCATCGGCCTCACCCAGCTGGTGGACGCCCTCGAGCAGTCGAACCGAGTGGCCGGTGCTGGCTACGTCGTGAGGTCTGGCGAGGCCTACATCGTCCGTGCTGATGCGCGGGTTCGCACAATCGACGAACTCGCGCAGACGCCGGTCGGTCGCAGAGGTGGCCTGGTCATCCGCGTCTCTGACGTCGCTACAGTCGCTGAAGGGCATGGCCCACGCCTTGGCTCAGCTAGTGAGAACGGCCGGGAGGTCGTCATCGGCACCGCCTTGATGCTTGCCGGTGAGAATAGCCGGACGGTCGCCTCCCGTGTGGGCGAGCGCCTCATTGAGATCAACCGCAGCCTGCCCCAAGGCATGGTCGCGAACCCCGTCCTCGATCGAACGAAGCTCGTGAATGCGACGATTGGGACAGTCGAGCACAACCTCACCTTCGGCGCCTTGCTCGTGATTACTGTTCTCTTCTTCATGCTCGGAAACGTTCGGGCGGCGCTGATCACTGCAGCGGTGATCCCGCTATCATTCCTGTTCGCGGCGACCGCCATGAACCGCTTCCACATCAGCGGGAACTTGATGAGTCTGGGCGCTCTGGATTTCGGGCTGATCGTGGATGGCGCTGTGGTCATCATCGAAAACACGCTGCACCGCCTGGGGATGAGGCGGAACGAGCTTGGCCGAAGTCTGGCCACGGGCGAGCGTCTCGCCGTCGCGGCTGAGGCCGCGAAAGAGATGGCCCGCCCAGCAGCGTTCGGCCAAGCCATTATCCTGCTCGTCTTCGCGCCACTGCTCGCCTTCGAGGGAGTCGAAGGGAAGATGTTCACGCCTATGGCCGCGACGGTGATGTTCGCGCTCGCGGGTGCATTCGTGCTGTCGTTGACGTTCGTGCCGGCGATGGCAGCGCTGCTCCTAAAGGTGCCGGACAGGGCCCATGAGGAAACCAAGCTCGCGGCTGCCGCGCGGCACCGCTTCGAACCGTGGCTGCGTGCAGCCGTCGCTCAGCCAGCGAAGGTTGCGCTCGGCGCCGTGGTGGCGCTGGCTATCGGCTTGGCCTCCTTCTTCAGCCTAGGACGGGAGTTCATCCCTCAGCTGGACGAGCACGACATGCTGGTGCAGGCGATCCGCGTGCCGTCCACCTCGCTCGAGCAGGCGCAGGAGATGCAGTTTCGAGTGGAGCGGCTTCTTACGAGCATGCCCGAAGTAGCGCTCGCCTTCAGTCGGACCGGGACGGCTGAGTTGGCCTCAGATCCAATGCCGCCAAACGTCTCCGACACGTTCGTGATGTTGAAGCCACGGGAGCAATGGCCAGATCGGAGGCTCCCGAAGGAGGAGCTGGTGAGCCGCATGGAGGAGCAGCTCGGGCGGCTGTTGGGCAGCAACTACGAGTTCACGCAGCCTATCCAGATGCGGTTCAACGAGCTGATTGCTGGCGTTCGGTCGGATGTTGCCGTGAAGATCTACGGAGACGACTTCCGAGTTTTGCGCGAGCAGGCGGAACGTGTGGCCGACGTGCTTCGACAGGTTGAGGGCTCCGCCGACGTGCGGGTTGAGCAGGTGAGCGGACAGCCAACGATCACGGCCACAGTTGACCGGACCGCAGCGGCTGCCCTTGGTATCCACGCAAGCGATGCTGCAGACGCTCTCGCGATCGCCCTTGGCGGGCGGGATGCGGGGCAGGTTCTCGAGGGGGACCGCCGCTTCGACGTGGTGGTCCGGCTGGATGAGGCAATGCGCCGAGATCCGGCTGTGATGTCCCAGTTACCCGTCATGCCTGACGGCGCGGAGGGCTCTGTCGCTGCGGTTCCGCTCTCGTCTGTAGCTCGCTTTGAGACTGCCGAAGGCCCGAACCAAGTTAGTCGCGAGAACGGGAAGCGCAGGATCACGGTCCAGGTGAACGTTAGAGGTCGTGACCTCGGTTCGTTCGTGGCTGAGGCCCAGAGGCGGGTTGCCGAGGAGGCTCGCCTGCCGGCCGGCTACTGGGCGGACTGGGGAGGGCAATTCGAAAATCTCGAGCGGGCAAGCGCGCGCCTCATGGTCATCGTGCCCGTCGTTTTTGTCCTCATCGCGGTCTTGCTTTTTCTTGCGATGGGATCCGCCGTCGAGGCTGCGCTGGTGTTTGCTGGCGTGCCGCTCGCGCTGGTTGGCGGCGCCCTGGCGCTGCTGCTTAGAGGCATGCCTTTCTCGATCTCTGCAGCCGTCGGCTTCATTGCCGTCTCCGGTGTGGCGACGCTGAATGGCCTCGTTCTCATGCAGAGCATCAAGAGGCATCAAACACAGGGAGCATCCCCTACGGAGGCTGCAGTTCAAGGTGCCGTGGACCGGTTGCGTGCGGTTCTAACCACCGCGCTCGTGGCGATCCTGGGGTTCGTTCCCATGGCGATCGCTATCGGAGCCGGTGCCGAGGTTCAGAAGCCGCTCGCGACGGTCGTGATCGGCGGCCTGACTACCTCCACGATCTTGACCTTGTTCGTACTCCCGACGTTCGCAGCGTGGGCCGCTCGCAGAGGGGAGAAGCCAGGCTCCCCTCAGGATCAATCCTTGCTCCGGCCGAATGATCGCTCCTTAGCCACGGAGAGCTGAGCACGACGGGGAGTTTCCCGAGAGGTGCGACTATGAATGCTAAGAGGGCAGGGGGTCTCCAGGCGCGGAGAGTCACCGGAGAGCTGGTGTATACCACGGTGTATATGAGCGTGCCCCTGGCTGGAGCTTTGCGCGGTCAGAGCGCCCCTGGGGTAGCCAGTTCGATAGCTCCTTTTCTGCACTACGCGCTGGATATCGATGTCTGCTGTGCGCGAATCCCGGACATCAACGGGCGTTGAGCGGTAGCCCAAAAGCGGACATCCGTCTGCGTCCATACGTTGCGGCGATCTAGGCGTGCCAACTGCAGTTCACGCGCCAATACCTTCACCCTAGGAAAACGCGGTTGCCGAATAATCCCACCCTTCCATGGGGGTAAGAAGTAGCGTCGCGCACGACACGGCGTCACTCCGAAACCCGCCAAGGCATTGTGATAGAAGCTCGCCTGCCTTAGGGTCATCCTATGGACCAACCTACAGCACAGCGGAGCATGGACGACGAGATCGACCTCGATGATCCTCCTCGTATCTCCACTGGGAGTTCGGGGCTGGATGACATCCTCGGTGGCGGCCTCGATGCCAATCGAATGTACCTCTATGAGGGACGGCCCGGCTCCGGCAAAACTACGATCGCAATGCAGTTTCTGCTGGAAGGTGCTCGGCTGGGCGAGCGCGTCCTCTATATCACCCTGTCTGAGACTCATCGGGAGCTACGGCTCGTCGCGAGGCGCCATGGCTGGTCGCTGGACGGGGTTGATGTTTTTGAACTCGTTCCCCCAGAGACTACATTGGATCCGGAGCGCGAGCTCACCGTCCTGCACCCCGCCGAGATGGAGCTAAGCGAGACTACGAAGCTCATATTCGACTTTGTCGCGGAGACGAGCCCCAGGCGAGTGGTCATCGACAGCCTCTCGGAACTGCGTCTTCTAGCTCAAAACCCGCTACGTTACCGACGGCAAGTCTTGGCCCTGAAGCACTTCTTTTCCCAGCGCGAGACCACCGTCATCCTGTTGGACGATCTTTCCTCGCAACAGACTGACTTGCAGCTTCACTCCATCTCCCACGGCGTGGTGCTCCTGGAGCAACTTGCGATCGACTACGGCGCCGAGCGTCGCCGCCTACGTGTCGTCAAAATGCGCGGCATCCAGTTTAGAGGCGGCCATCACGATTTCACCATCGAGAAAGGCGGTCTGGCGATTTACCCGCGCCTCGTTGCTGCTGAGCATCATAAGGCGTTCGTCTCCGAGTTCGCATCGAGCGGAAATGCTGAGCTTGACGCGATGCTGGGTGGCGGCCTCGAGCGCGGAACGAACGCGCTTCTGATCGGGGCCGCAGGTGCCGGCAAATCCTCTCTTGCCCTTACATATGCCATTGCTGCCGCGCAGCGCGGTGAGCACGCGGCCTTCTTCGCGTTCGACGAAGGGAGAGGCACGCTGGAAGCGCGTGCTCGCACTCTGGGATTGCCGCTCCAGGAAGCGCTCGACACCGGACGAATAATGTATCAGCAGATCGATCCTGCCGAGCTTTCGCCGGGAGAGTTTGCAGCGAGGGTCCGGCGGAGCGTGGAGGTTGACGGCGCCCGCGTCGTCGTCATCGACAGCCTCAACGGCTACCTCAATGCAATGCCCGACGAGCGCTTTCTCATCCTCCAAATGCACGAGTTGCTCAGCTACCTCGGCCAGCAGGGCGCGCTCACCATCCTAGTTCTGGCCCAGCACGGCCTCGTCGGACCGATGGATACTCCGTTGGACATCAGCTACTTGAGCGATGCTGTCCTGATGCTGCGATATTTTGAGTTCGCAGGGATAGTGAGGCGGGCTGTGTCCGTGGTGAAGAAGCGGAGCGGAGATCACGAACACTCGATCCGGGAATACAAGCTCAGCTCCCACGGGGTCACCTTGGGGCCGCCGTTGACTGGTTTCAGCGGTATATTCGCGGGTACTCCACATTATGTGGGTGACAGCAAACCGCTGATGCCGAGCGGCGAGCATGACGCCGGCTGAGCACTACGACGAGCGTGTTCGCGTCCGAAGAGGCTTTCCTCAGCGATGAAGACAGCAGCTGCGCCCTCACCCATACCGTGCATGATCTCCGACAGGCTTGAACAAACCTCAGCCTTCACTCCGCTGCGGAGGAGCAATTCGGCCGTGGCGGGTCCATCCCGTCCAATGGGAGCATGGACGAGAAAAGAGGTTCCGGGCTCACGCGCCAGCTGCTTGCATTCTCCCGCCGGCAACCTCTTCGACCCGAGCCCGTCGATATTTCCCGCCAGATCGGCGGAATGCGCGAGCTCCTCGACCGCAGCCTTCGTGGGGACGTGCATGTTTGGCTCGATTTCGATGAAGATCTTTGGCCCATCGAGGTGGATCCGGGCGAACTTGAGCTCGTGATCCTCAATCTGGCGGTGAACGCGCGCGACGCTATGCCGGCGGGCGGCACGATTGTTATCAAAGCCTCGAATTCCCCGGCCGAAGCCAATGCCGATCGATGTGACTTCGTCCGCCTGACGGTTGCGGATACCGGCTCGGGAATGCCGCCGGAGGTGAGAGAGCGGGTGTTCGAGCCGTTCTACACCACAAAGGACATTGGGAAGGGCTCGGGGCTTGGGCTTGCGCAGGTGCATGGCTTTGCGAACCAGTCAGGGGGTTCGATCGACATCGAAAGTGAGCTAGGCAAGGGTACCAAGATCATTCTGACCTTACCCCGCTCCAACCGCATCCCGGCTGCCGACGAGCGCCACTTGATCCAGTTCAGGCCCAAGGCCCTCGCTGCTTCGCTCGGCTCAGTGCTTCTGGTGGAAGACGATGACGAGGTTGCCAGCCTCGTTGCGGAGATGCTGGTCGAGCTCGGATATCAGGTCACGCGCGCCGCGAGCGCGATGGCAGCCTTGGGCGCCCTTTCGAACGGGCGTAAGGTGGACGTCGTGTTCTCGGACATCATGATGCCCGGCAGCATGAACGGGGTTGACCTAGCCCGCGAGGTTCTCCGACGGCGTCCTGAGCTGCCTCTCCTCCTGACCAGCGGCTATGCGGAAGCCGCGAAAAAGGATGCGGACGCACTCGGTATTCGCGTGCTTCCGAAGCCTTACCAGTTGCAGGACTTGGCGACGGCCCTCGAAGGCGTTCTCCTCCACCCGCGTTGGCTTTGCCCTAGTTCTGAAGCGGCACCAGTGTTCTCAGTCGGCCCCGGCGCCTGAACGAGGGTCCGCTTACGGCGTGTGACCACCCGTAAGCGGACGAGCCGCTTTCGGGCCAGAAAAGGACATAAGGGGCGGGGAGCTCCCGTCCTAGGTTTTCACGTCCCTGTTAGCTGCTGGGAGAGCAGGGGGTTCTCAGGCGCGGAGAGCTATTGGAGACGTGCTGTATGCCATCCTGTATACCCATGTACTACCACAGCGGGAGCTCGAACGGCCGGGGCGGCTCGGTGAAGCCGGTTACCGGCCGCTTTCAAGCAGCGCGAGTAGCTCTTCCTCCCACAACCCGCCGCGAAACGTTGTTATGTCCACTCTGTCATATTCGTCCCAATTGACATTCACGACTTTGTTCCCTTGGCAGTACATTCCGAACTGGTACCCGCCGGGTGGCCAGATCTGCAGGTTGTACGACCATCCCGGGGCGCATCCTGGATCGTTGTAATGGATCAAAAACCGCCCAACCACGCACCGGAAGAGCGTCGGACAGATGGGGCGGGCGCATCCCAGGCGAATTATAAATGCGTCTCTCAAGCGAAGAAATCGGCTGAGGCGGCTACGGCCCCGTTCGCTGCTCTTGCTTAAACTGCATGCGGTCTCCTTTCGGCCCAGTAGTGATAGCCAATAATTTTTGGGGGTCGCGCTGCGCTCAAATCCCAGATCCAAGACGTCGGCAAAGGCGCTGACGGATCTGACACTCAGAGGTAAAACTTTGGGCGCCGACACCTGCACGAGGGACGCACAACAGAATAATCCTGCTTTGCAGCCAAATACCTTCTAACCGGTGTCAAAATGTCAGAAGTGTCAGTAGATTACGTGGGGGCGGCCGGCCGGTGCGTCCTCGCTGCCGGCCGACCGGCATCACCTTAAAATCTCGGATCGAACTCGATCTTCACCGACAGGTGAATACCCAAGTATGCTCGTTGGGGGCTATCGCCCTTCACGAGCTGGGCAGTTCGGCAATCGATCCCCTTCGTCTTCAGGCGTTTCGTCAGCGTTGCAAGACTGAACGGCCGGAGACCTTGTTCTTCGCAGAACTGGCGGAAGCACTCATAAATCGCAGTGGTCCGAGTCTTCGCATCCGTAGCGAACGTGACGTATTCGTCGAGAAATTGCTGCAGAATGTCATGCTCGTGCAGGTACTCAAGATTAGCGGCTTCGACGATGGGTGATCTTATCAGCCCCTCGCGATAGTAGGTAACGGAGCCTTCGATCATCCACGCCAGGATAGCACCGGCAATGCGCTGCAACTTCCCCGTCAGCAGCCTATCCGGATGGGCAATCTTTCTTGGGAAGGGGTATACATGGAGACGCCGTTCCATCGCGGGACCGGTCGAAGATATCCATGGTGCCTCGTTCGTCGTCACGAGAGGCTTGAACTCAGGGGTATATGAGAAAACCGGCTTGAACTTGAATGCTGCACTCAGTCGTTCACCGCCAGTTACGGCTTTGATGCGGCTTTCGTTCCACTTACCACTGGCCTCACTGATCAATACTAGTCTCGCCCCCCGTAGGCAGGCTATCTCCTCCGAGTGCTGACTGTGACGATTTTCTAGGAACGCCGTTTCTGTTGCGGTTTGCGCGTACGGCCCCATGATAAACTGATACGTTCGAACTGTCCGTCGTCAGAACATTTGGCGC
>JADDQD010000273.1 GCA_016781555.1 Pseudomonadota bacterium
ATCTCAGATCACGCCGCAGCCGCCGCGATACACCATCTTTGGGTCGAACTCGGACCTTTGGCGGAATGTCTGAACCGGGTGGGAAACGGACTTGCAACCTAGCGCGGACGTAGAACCGCTTGTCGCCGTTAGCGGGAGGTCTGCTGCGGGGAGCCCTCGGGGTAAGCGGAGATCCCATGGGCGTCCGTTCGGGCGTTGGCCCGCTCAATGGTTTAGCCATGCAGCTACCGGAGCAAGCTTGTCACGTCGACGATGCGCAAGTCGCTTTGGGTGGCGAGGTACCGCTCAAAATAGGGCTTATGAGAGTTCCCGACGATGGAAAGCACTCGGGCACCCGGGCGGTCGCCGAAGGCGACACGAATGTTAGCGACCATGTTGAGGTTCCGCGCCTCCCAGTACGCCAAGTAGAGGCGGCCCGTGCGATCGGTCGACACATCGGCCGCCGCAGCAGCAAAGTCTGCGCGCATTTGAGCTTCCAGCGTGCCCGGTGCGTTCAGCCAACGATAGTATTCCAGAACATCTCCGCTGCGGAAGAAGTGTTCAGTCTTCCGCTCGCGCTCAGCCGCAGCTCGGCTGTTGGCGGGGTTCTTCCAGATGGCCATGAGCCGTTCGACATAGCCTTGCCCCAACTTGCTTACGTGCCGACCGCCGGTGGAATCATCGATTGGCATCAGACGGTCGAGGCCCAACCGTGCCGCGAGAACGGAGCCGAGCGAGTAGATCTCATTGGGACTCGTTCTGTATTGCTCAAGCGCCGCTACCAGGTCCGGGTCAAGCACGGTGTCGGAGCGCCGCTCAGCTGCCGGGAGGCGAAGCCATTGCACCAATGCCGATCCACGCTCGCCGGCTGCAAGGAACAGCGCTGCCAACTCGCGCCGGTGCGCTGGGCTGAGGTCAGACCGCTGTTGAAGCGCCTCGTCGATCCGCTTTTCTGCGCCATACTGGTCAACGGCAAGTAGATTGCGAGCCTTGAACGCGACTTCGCACCATTGTGCCGGTCCCTTGCGAAAGCGGTCGGGACGGGCCTTCGCTTCGTCGCAATCGCGTCCGGTAACGGCTTCCACCGTGATGACGGCCGGCCGCCAGCGCTCCAGGCGCTGGATGAGCGGCTCCAGGCGCCCAGGGGTGAAGCGATCGCCCAACTCCGCCAAATGCGCCGTACCGAGCACAGCAACTTCGGTCGGGCTTCCTCTAAACGCCTCATCCACTACCTTGACGACATCAGCCACGGATGTCTGGTTGAGTAACATGGCGAGGACCAAGCTCAGCGACGTCAAAGGCACCCCCAAAGTTAAAAGCTGTATGATGTAAGCAATACGCTACCTACTGTGATGCACCGCGGTCAAGCCGCGTTGGGAGCCACGGGATCAGTCACTGAGGTGGCAGCCGGTATCTGCCCGAGCCACTCGGCTTCTAGCTGTCCCGTGCTGATGAGTTTCGCGTAGCCAATGATCTGTGGGAGCCAGACCTTCTCGAAGTTAATCATGGGCCGACTATGGGCATCGTCGCAATGTCCGCAATGGGTGGAAACTGGACGGTGGGTAGCGACATTCAGCGCCGGAGTGTCACTGTGGTGCGCGAAGGCTTCCCCATAGGTGGCTTATATGAAGCATGAGCCTCTGATTGAGACGGTCGGACGGTGGCGCAGGGTGCGTGGCCTTTTCTTCCGGGAGGTCGATGCGGCACATGTCGGATCCGCGCTTGCCGGATCTCGGCGAGCGGGCCGACACTCAAGGGCCGATCAGCCTACTTTATATCTCAGCGCCTCCCCAGAGGGTGTAGCCGCTGCTATGATCGCGCACGCGAATGAGGAGACGCAGCCACGAGCTCTCCTTAGCTTCGAAGTCGAAGCCGATAAAATATTCGATCTTCGGCAGCCCGAAGAACTTCGCCGAGCAGGGTTCAACGTCCGCGAAATCTTTTCGGAATGGCAATCTGTGACTGCGAACGGAGGGAGCCCAGAGTCATGGCGGGTCAGGGCGTGGATTGAGGCGTCAGGGGCGAATGGATTGATCGATCCCTCCCGAAAGGCTCCGGGAGTGTGGCACCTTGTGCTCTTTCGCTGGAACGTGGAGGGGGGCGCAAAGGTGCTCCCTTTGCCGTGACCCGAAGCAGAGGATCTCGCGCCTTAGCGGGGGCGACAAAGCTGCTTCGTCGCAAGTGGATCGCACCTTTTCTTCCGCGCCAAAAACATCTATCTCAGCATCACCTCGGCCATATCAGCGGGAAAACCGAGCGGCTGCTCCTGCAGCGATATCCTCCCAAGAAAAGCACCGCATATCAGGTGCTGCCAATCACAACATCTGAAGAAGGCGTGCAGCGCTTTGGCGACTGCGCGCGTTCGATCGAGCTTTTTGGGGGAACAAATGAATAGAAGAGGTAGACCAACATCGGTTCCAGCGCGGGCACTGGAACTTCAATACCTAGCGCCTGGCACACTGAAGGTCCTCCCGGGGCATGCACGACAAGTCTCGAACAAGCACGTCCGGAAGGTTGCCGACTCAATTGCAGCGCTCGGCTTCCTTCATCCGGTTTTGGTAGACGACAACGGCAGCATCATCTGCGGCGCTGTCCGGACACGCGCTTCTCAGCAGCTCGGGATGGCTACAATCCCGGTCCTCCGTGCTTCTGGAATGTCAGAGGTAGAGAAGCGGGCGTATCGCCTAGCTGAGAACCGGCTCGGTGAGCTCGGCGAGTGGGATGACGATGCCCTTGCAGCAGAATTTCAACACCTCATCGAGGAGGGGTTCGAAGTTGAGCTGACCGGCTTCGACACTGCCGAAATCGATCGCGCACTGGCCGGACTCAGCGGAGATGCAGAAGAGCGGGTAGAGCTTCCCATTGATGGCGAACCAGCCGTCACGCGGACCGGGGACCTTTGGGCAATAGGGCCACACCGGATAATCTGCGGGGACAGTTCGGACCAGGTAAGTTGTCGCCGGCTATTTGATGGAGAACAGGCCCAGATGGTTTTTACCGACCCGCCCTACAATGTTGAGATTGCCGGGAACGTGGCAGGAATCCGAACAAAAGGATACCGAGAGTTTGCCATGGCCTCTGGCGAGATGTCCTCGACGGAGTACGAGGGGTTTCTCCGCAGGCATCTCGCGCGCATCGCGGCCTTCAGTCAACCGGGGGCGATTGTCTATGTCTGTATGGACTGGAGACACGTCGCAGAGCTTACCGCCGCAGCGGTTGCAGGCGGTTATGAGCACAAGCAGCTCTGCGTCTGGATGAAGACGAATGCCGGGATGGGCTCGTTCTACCGATCGCAGCATGAGCTCGTGTTCGTGTTCAAAGTCCCAGGGGCTGAGCACATCAACAACTTCGGCTTGGGGCAGAAAGGGCGGATCCGCACCAATGTGTGGACCTACGCGGGAGCGAACGGCTTCCGGAAGGGGCGCTCGGCCGATCTTGCGGATCATCCCACCGTCAAGCCCACGCCAATGGTAATGGACGCGATCAGGGATTGCTCAAAGCGCAACGGGATTATTTTTGACGGCTTCGCCGGGTCAGGAACAACCTTGGTTGCTGCAGAACGGACCGGAAGGCGTGGCTTTGGCGTCGAAATCGACCCTGGCTACGTCGATGTTATCTTGCGCCGGCTCGAAGCAGAAACCGGCCTGGAGGCGATCCATGAAAATGGGGAAACCTTCGCTGAGATTGCCGCCCAGCGTCTGGTGAAGGAGGCGGCATGATGGCTAAGGACTACGTGGTTGGTCACGGGAAGCCGCCGGAGCACACCCGGTTCAAGAAGGGGCAGTCGGGTAACGTAAAAGGCCGACCAAAGGGAGCCAAATCAACTCAAGCAATTCTCGAGGCCGAGCTCGATCGGACTATCTCGATCACGGAGAATGGGCGACTTCGCAATGTCACGATGCGCGAGCTGATCATACGCAGCAACGTGGCGAAAGCTGCAAAGGGTAGTCTCCAACACGCGCGCTGGGTTCAGGAAAATGAGCCGCCTGGAGCCGGAGGGGCGGACGGTAGACCGTCTTGGGGGAAGGGGCCTTTGCGCATCGCGCTAGACATGGGGAACAACGATCCGGACCGACAACCTCGATGAGGAAGTCGGTGTTCAAATCCGGCTCCAGCTGGTGCGAATAGTCGACTTGCATGCACATCCCGTTGGAGCGATGGCGACGAAATAGCTCCAACGGGAGATGGCTGAGATGCAGACGAAGAGTCTCGTACGGACTAGCTCAAGTCACCCGCTCCAGATCGGCACCATTCGAATGTCGCCTGGCCTGGGAAGCATCGGCGTCACCTTCTGCCCGGGGAAGAAGCAGCAATCGGCTATGACCGGCGCCTGGGATCGGCATGTTGGGGTGGACGTCCAGGCGATTAGTGAATGGGGCGCCGCTGCGGTAGTCAGCCTCATTGAGGAGCATGAGATTGAGAGTCTCGGCGTAAGCTCGTTGGGTGAGGAAGTTTTCGGAAGGCATATGGACTGGCTCCACCTGCCTATTCCCGACGTGTCCGTTCCGGGCGCAGATTTCGAAGAGGCTTGGCTCCAGCACGGAGAGGGGCTGCGAGCGCGTTTACGCGATGGATTTGGGATCCTGGTCCACTGCAAGGGCGGCCTCGGGCGCGCGGGGATGATCGCTGCCCGCCTTCTTGCCGAGCTCGGGTATTCTCCCGACGATGCCATCGCCAACGTACGCAATGTTCGTCCGGGGGCAATCGAAACAGCAGCTCAGGCTGAGTTCGTCCGGCGTCTTAGCGCAATCCCAGAACATAAGCCGGCAACCTCGCGAGAAGCCGCCCGGGACCGGGCAATCGGAGCGCTTGTCGGACTAGCTGTGGGCGATGCGGTTGGCACCACGCTGGAGTTCAGGTCGAGGGACAGTCAGCCGTTGCTCACTGACATGATCGGCGGGGGCCCGTTTAAGCTGAGGGCAGGGGAGTGGACCGATGACACGTCGATGGCGCTCACACTCGCAGACAGCCTCCTTGCCTCAGACCGCTTCGATCCCGCGGATCTGATGACACGCTTCGTCCGCTGGCGCGATGAGGGCGCTTACTCCTGCACCGGCCGGTGCTTTGACATTGGCATGACCGTGAGCGCCGCTCTCCAGCGTTGGAAGAGGTTAGGAGATCCCATCGCAGGATCAACAGAGCCTGACACGGCCGGTAATGGCTCGCTTATGCGACTAGCGCCGGTTGCGGTTCGCTATTGGAACCGGCGGGAGCAGCTTCGCGAAGTGGCGGCCGTGCAGAGCCGCACAACCCACGGTGCTCCTGAGGCTGTGACGGCCTGCGTTGGCTATGCTGAGGTGGTCGCCGATGCCATTGCAGGGCTTCCGCGGTCACAGGTTATGGCCGCGCGGACTGGCGACTATGCTGGTGCCATTGCGGGGATTCTAAAGGGCTCCTGGCGCGGGAAGCCGAGGGACAAGGTGCAATCCTCTGGGTACGTGGCCCATTCGCTTGAGGCGGCTCTTTGGTCCGTTGGGCGAACGGCGGATTTTCGCACGGCTGTTCTCACAGCGGCCAACCTTGGCGGCGATGCTGACACCACTGCAGCAATTGCGGGCCAGCTAGCTGGCGCTCTCTATGGCCTCTCCGGCATTCCGGAGGAGTGGCTCGCTAAGGTCGCGTGGCGTGAGCGGATCGAAGACGTCGCGGGCCAGCTTTTCGATCAAGGCACCTGAGTGGGCCTCAAGCGGCCTTGGCCGCGGAGGGAAAGCCGAGCCTCTCGGCCTGCTCGTTCCAACCTAACGGCAGGTCGCTCATCCGTGCGATCTTCTCCCGCGTGAGGCCAACCGGATGCCGGCCTTCCAGGATTGCCGTCGTGATTTCCGGAGCGAGATAGGCGATTCGAAGGAGCACCCGGAAGTGGCGCAACCCATAGCCTTGCGAGGTGGCGATTTGCTCGACCGTCTCATCTGGCCGTTCCTCGATCGCACGGCGTGCTGCCCACGCCCTGGTCACTAGCTTGATGAGGGAGGAATCGCGCTGATCCTTCGCTGAAGGCTCGCCGGAACCCACCACCAGCCTCACTTCCTTCGGCCCCTTCACGATGCGCGTCGGCACCGAGAGCAGGAGGGGAGGGGCGGCAGGGGCCTCATGGCCATCGAGCAAGGCGGCGCGGCAGAGGTGAACGTCAACCCGTTCTGCATGGACTTCCACTCGGCTGATGAGGCGCAAGAGCTTGCGATGCGCACCGACTGACGGACTTGCCAGATCTTCAGCGAGCATTCTTGCTTGGAAGATGGCCCGCTCGATGGCTGCACCGCCTGGGCTGAAGCATGTGATCGCGTCGTGCACGGCGCCATCGTTGAGCAGAAAGGTTCGGACGGTTGCGACCACCGTCTCTTCCAGCTCGGCGGCCGGGATCCGCCAGGTCGGCAGGTTGTCCGCAGCGGATCGAGGCAACGAGGCATAATAGCGGTAACGCTTCACCTGTTTCGCGGTGTGTTGCGGCGACAGCTTTCGCCCATGCTGATCCCAGGCAATCCCGGTGAGAAGACTTGGGGCCCCGGCGCCTCTGCCGGTGCTCCGATTGCCCCCGTTTAATGCGATCCGTTCCTGGATCGCATGGAACACCTCCGCCTCGATGATCGGCTGATGCTCCCCCGCATAGCACTTACCCTTGTGGCCGATCTCGCCGATATACACTCGGCTCTGGAGGATGAAGTAGAGTGCGCCGCGCGAAAGAACGGCACCACCAGTGACGTTGCCGTTCTGCGACGTGCGTAGCTTGCTTCTAACGCCGGTCGCCTCCAGCTCTGCCTGCAGCACAAGCATGGAATTGAGCTCAAGGTAGCGCCGGAAGATCATCCGGACGGTCTCGGCCTCTCCTTGGTTGATCACGAGCTTCCGCTCGCGGACATCGTAGCCGAGCGGCACGACACCGCCCATCCACATACCCTTGGCTTTTGAGGCCGCGATCTTGTCGCGGATTCTCTCGCCCGTCACCTCGCGTTCGAACTGGGCGAATGAAAGCAGAACGTTAAGCGTCAGTCTTCCCATGCTGCTTGTGGTGTTGAAGGCCTGCGTCACTGAAACAAAGCTTCCCCCGGCAGCATCCAGGACATCGACGATCCGCGCGAAATCGCCGAGGTTACGGGTGAGGCGGTCCACCTTGTAGACGACGATCACGTCCACCTTGCCGGCGCTAATTTCTTCAAGAAGCCGCTTGAGGCCCGGACGGTCCATGGACCCGCCGGAATAGCCGCCATCATCATAGTCGCCCGGAGCAAGGACCCAACCCTCGTGCCGCTGGCTGCTGATGTAAGCGGCGCAAGCCTCACGCTGAGCATGGAGGCTGTTGAACTCCTGCTCAAGGCCCTCTTCGGTGGATTTCCGGGTATAGATGGCACACCGTACGAACGGTGGGGAGGAGAGGGGCTTAGCCATTTGCGGCGGCTCCCCGTCGGCCTCGCGTACCGCTCCGCTCGAGCCCGAAGAACCTTGGGCCCGACCACTTCACGCCGGTTATAACCTGCGCGATGTAAGACAAAGAGCTGTAGTGCTTTTCCTGGAATAGGTAGCCGTCGTTCAGCACGGTCACGTGGTAGGTGTCGCCATGCCATTCCCGGACGAGCCGAGTGCCGGGCTTGAGACGCGGCTGGCGCTCCAGGTCCAGGTCTCCAGACCGATGGAGCTGCGCCGCAAGGCGCACCAGTTCTCGTCTGGCAGTCTTGGCCAGGTCGCCGCGGCTGCGCGCCTGCTCATTCCAAGCCAGGGCGCGGGTGAGGAGGTCCTTGCCAAGTCCCAACGGGGCAGGGCGCCCATGCTGTTGCTCCCACCGATTGCGCAATGTCGCCACAGATGGTGCAGTGGTGGTTTGTCGATCTGTATCTTGCATCGAGGCCTCCAGTAGGCCCGGGTGGATCCCGGTGCCTGGACTGCCTCAAGCCCCAGCGAAGGGGCATAAGCGTGGAGGCCGGTTCGCCTCGACTCGCCGCAGGACCACTCGCTCCAACGGCGAGCGATGTCCAGTCCACTTCCCCGCTTTGTGCATTGCACGAGGAGGCTTGATCTCCATGCCCATTCGAGCGAAGTTCGCCCCGCTCCCGTAAATCCGGGAGCCGGGGCGTAGTAACCCTGACGTTGAAGCTCGGTCTTACTTGTAAGGCCGGGTGGCATGCGCGCATGTCCAGCCGGCAACGGTAAAGGCGCATGCGCCTGTCAACGCAGGTTACT
>JADDQD010000025.1 GCA_016781555.1 Pseudomonadota bacterium
CATCCACCGGGTCATCGGCAGCAACAAAGAGGATAGAACCTAGATTCGCCCGATGTCCGCGATGGGTCGAACTCGGACATGGCTCCTGACATGAACGAAGGTCCGTTTTTCGCGCTACGCCACACGACCCCGTCGTCAGCGATGGGCGCTAAGCGGACATTCGATCGCAGCCCGTTCTCCCAACGAGCTTTCCCTGATGCGGCCCCTCCCCTTCCCTGCACCACGTGGATTGTTTCCCTGTTCTGATTCGTAGGGAGTTCGCGTGAGAAGCCACGGAAGGCAGCCACCCGTAAGCCCTTTCACGAGCCCAAGGGACGTTACTTCCGTAGAATTCCCTGTAAATTCCCGCAGAACAGGGAAACCTAAGGTGGAGACTGGTTCGCTGCTGACTGGGTGGCGCACCACTTGTCAGTCGGCTCACCCCCATCCTCTTGGCACGCAGAGGCCGGCGGCGGTGTGCAACCAACCCCTCTTTTGGCGGTCTCTACGCGGCCCTTCAAGCGCTTCGGCGCAGTGAGTCCCGTGCCGCCTTGTGGAACAAAGCGGACGACAGGAGCCATGGGAAGCCAAAGGAGGCCGAAAGAACGCCGCCCCACAGGTCGGTCGCCATGCCGCCGGCACCCAGCACGGCCTGGGCAATTCCGGCCAAGGCCATAGCGAGCGCCATTCCACGTGGCCTTAAGTGCGCGACCAGGGCACCGGTCAGCGCAAGCGCTATCACGGCGAGGAACCATAGGTTGTAATTATTGTCCTCCGACCCGATCATGCCCACCGCGGCGTTGGCCCAGATGATGAGGAAGGTGGTGCCTACCGCAATGACGGCGCCCGCTTTGTAGGCGAGGCTTAAGCTCGCCCGCATTGCAAGCTCCACCAAGCCGGCCGAGCCGAACAGGAGCACGGCCGCGAAGACGAAGTCGGATCCGGTCCAGTTCACTTCGCCAGTGAACCGCATCGCCACCGCCGGCAGCAGCAGCAGGAACGCCGCCCCGCCCCACATCGCCTTTCTGAACCAGCTCCGGCGCCAGCCATCGTCCTGTTGCGCACTGTTCGTCATGATAGTCTCCTTTTTTTTGTAAGCTGAGCCTTGAGGCTAGCCCGGCAGCGGACGAGCGGCATGAGCGAATTCTGATCTTTTGGTGAAAAACGGCTGAGGAGCGGGCTTGGTGCAGGGCTCGATTTTAGCCGCACATTGGAGTGGCTGGTATCGAGCGAAAGAAGGAGGAAAGCGCACCTTGAGCTTGTTACGCTCAATAGGCGAACTGTTTCAGCCCGCACGCACTACTCTCACGGCATCTAGGGACGACTGAACTCCGCTGACTCAATTTCCGCTATCACCCAGCGCCGTCAGACGTTTTCCCAACCGGGGCTCTCCCGCTCCATGCAGTGCTTCGGCGTCAACGGCGGCGGAGTCGTGCCAGCAGCGCCGCCCATCTTTTTACCTGGGCTTGGAAGATCAGGCCCTCATAAGCCGCGAAAGCCGCTGCCTTTGATCGTTCGGTGCGCGTGGGATAGGCGACGATGGCGTCTGCAATGGCAAAAGGCGTCGCCTTCCCGCGGATTGCCAGGGTCCAGGGAAGCAGCATCTCGCCAGCATGAGCACCGACGATGGTGACTCCGACCAGCCGACGCTTTGCTCGGACCATCTTCACGAAGCCTTCGGTCTCGTCCTCGGCAATTGCGCGATCATCGTGGCTGAACGGCGCCGTTCGTACATCGACGCTGCCAAAGCGCTCTCGGGCGACGGCTTCGGTAATCCCGACCTGCGCGAGTTCGGGATGGCTGTAGGTGACGCGCGGCAGCGCACGGAAATCCACCTTAGCCGGCCAGCCGAGCGCAATGTTCAGCGCCACCACCGAGCCTTCATGGCCCGCAACATGGGTGAAACGCGGCCCCTCGCGGCAGTCGCCGACAGCGAAGATACGCCGATTGGACGTTCGCCGCCGCTCATCGACCCGTATGCCGCTCTCGCTGTAGGCGACGCCTGCTGCCGAAAGCCCGAGCCGCTCGAAGTCGGTGAACCGCCCAATCGCCACCAGCAGGTGGCTTGCCAGCGTCTCGCGGCCTGAGCCGAACGTGATGCAAATGTCCTCGCCCTGGCGGCGCACCTTGGCAGCGCAGGTCTGCTCCTCGATGCAGACCCCCTCCGCCCGCAGGCGCGCGAGCACAATAGCGGCGGCATCGGGATCCTCGTGAGCGAGGCAGCGGCCTGCCTCCAACAGGGTGACCTCGCTCCCGAGCCGCCGGAATGCTTGTGCCATTTCAATGCCGATCGGGCCGCCGCCGAGGATCGCAAGATGCCGCGGCCTCTCAGTCAGGTCGAACAAGCTTTCGTTGGTGAGGAACGGCACATCGGAGAGACCCGGAAGGTTCGGTAGACGCGGCCGCGACCCGGTCGCGATTACGATCCGGGACGCTGAAAGCGTCCGGTCCCCGACTGCCACGCTCCGCCCGTTGATGAAGCTTGCGGCGCCGGCGATGACTTCCACCCCCATCGCCTCGAACCGCTCGCGCGAGTCGTTCGGGGCAATCCGCTCGATGGAACGATGGACATGCGCGTGGACGGCGCGGAAATCGACTTGCCGATGCCCCCGCCCGATACCGAAGCGATCAGACGTTGCCGCCGCCTGGGCGCTCGCCGCCGCCGCGATGAGGGCCTTGGAGGGAACGCAGCCGGTGTTGAGGCAATCGCCGCCCATCGAGCCCATCTCGATCAGCGCAACTTTCAGCCCGAAGCGCGCACAGCCCCCAGCCGCAGTCAATCCGCCCGCCCCGGCCCCGATCACGATCACGTCATGCGTATCGGCCATTCAGTCTCCGGAGCCAGGACCCGTGTCCAGGCGGTTGCAACGCGAATGCCTTTGTACCATGGCTCGCGATCCAGCCAGAGGAACGACATGAACATCGAAAATAGCCGCGCTTATTACGGCCAGATGCTTACCAGCTCAGCCGACCTCAGGACCGACGCCTGCTGCACGCTGGAGGCTCCGCCGCCCGCCGTCAGAGCGGCGCTGGCCAATGTCCATGACGAGGTCCGCGCACGTTATTACGGCTGCGGTCTTGTCGCCCCCGAGGCCGTCGAGGGGCTGTCGATCCTCGATCTGGGTTCGGGCTCGGGCCAGGACGCCTACCTGCTGGCGCAGATTGTGGGCGAAGAAGGCCGGGTCGTCGGAGTGGACGCCACTCCGGAGCAGCTCTCGGTGGCAACCCGCCACCTCGAATGGCACCGCGAGCGGTTCGGATATGCGCAGTCTAACGTACGCTTCGTCGAAGGAGACATCGAACGGCTGGACGCGCTGGACCTTCAGCCTGAAAGCTTCGACGTCATCGTTTCGAATTGCGTCATCAATCTTGTCGCCGACAAAGCAGCGGTCTTCCAGGCGGCGCACCGGCTGCTTAAGCCCGGCGGCGAGCTTTATTTCTCCGACGTCTACGCGGATCGGCGGGTACCCCGTGCGCTGCTCGCCGACCCGGTGCTGCATGGCGAATGCCTCTCCGGAGCCTTGTACTGGGCCGACTTCCTCGCCCTGGCCAAGGGGTCCGGCTTTGCGGATCCGCGATTGGTAACGGATCGGCCGCTCGCGATCCAAGATGCAGACGTCGCAGAGAAACTAGGAGGCATCCGCTTCTTTTCCGCTACCTACCGCCTGTTCAAGCTCCATGGGCTAGAGCCCCAGTGCGAAGATTACGGCCAAGCCGTTCGCTATCGGGGCACTGTGCCGGGAGCGGCACGCAGCTTCACGCTCGACAAGCATCATGTGATCGAAACCGGCCGTGTCTTCCCCGTGTGCGGCAACACCTGGCGGATGCTTGGCGAAAGCCGCTTTGCCGGCCACTTCGACTTCTTCGGTGATTTCAGCCGCCATTATGGCGTGTTCGACGGCTGCGGCACATCGATCCCGTTCGAGGTCGAGCCCACAACGGAAGCGGCCGCGAGCGGCGGCTGCTGCTGATCGTTGCAGCCGAGCAAACGCATCTTCCTGACCGGCGCGACCGGCCTTCTCGGAGGGGATATCACCGCACGATTGGTGGCCCGCGGCCACTCCGTCACCGCGCTCGTCAACCATAGCCGAGAAATTCGGAGCCATGACGGAGCGCTGCTATCGGCTTCTCCATCGATGGGCCGGGCACCGCCGCCGGGGACGGTGGCGCTGCTTCCCGGAAATATCGGGAAGGATCGGCTCGGTTGGGACGATCGCCTCTGGAACCAAGTCGCCTCGGGCCACGACCTTGTCATCCACTGCGCCGCCATCACCCAGTTCGACGCGGACGAGGCGAGCTACGGTAAGGTGAATGTCGAAGGAACCGCCCGCATCCTCGCTTTGGCCGAGACTGGCGGGACCGAGCTCCTTCACGTCAGCACCGCCTATGTCTGCGGAACGCGACGCGGCACGGTACGCGAAGCCGAGCTCGATTGCGGGCAAAGCTTTGCAAACGGCTATGAGGCGAGCAAGGCCGCCGCCGAGCGACTGGTCCGGAAAAGCCCTGTCCCCGCCGCCATCGCGCGGCCGAGCATCGTCGTCGGACATTCCGCGACGGGAGCGATTCGTTCCTTCGACACGCTCTATTCGGCTTTCAGGCTGATTACCGAAGGCCGCATCCGCTGCATGCCAGCCACCGCCGACGCCACGCTGGATTTCGTGCCGATCGATCATGTCGCGGCCGGCATTGCCGCACTCGCCGAAGCGATCGGGCGGGCCGCAGGCAAGACCTTCCATCTGGTCTCCGGCGCGCCTGTGCCCGTTGGCGAATTCCGGAACGTCATTGCCGCCTATCCCCAGTTCACCGCACCCAAGCTGGTCAACCCCGCCGACTTTGACGCGCGCGCCCTTCCCCCGCTCGAGCGCAGGCTGCACGCCCGTATTGCGGGCCTTTACGCGAGCTATTTTCAACGCAGCCCCGAGTTCGACGACAGCGCGTTTCGCGCTCTTGTTGGAAGCGGCTGCCCGCCCACGGGCGCAGCCTTTCTTCGCAAGCTGATCGATTATTGCATTTCGGTGGGGTTTCTCGGCAGCGCACGCCAGCCAAGGCCGCCATTGGTTGAACCAGGCCAAGGCGGGATCCTCGCGTGATCTCCAAGGCGGACTTGCCAGCCGCACCTGGGCAGACGCGATTTGCTGACGATCCGCTGACGCACGCTGCTGCCGATGTGGCGATCGTTATCCCTGCGCTGGACGAAGCGACAACCGTGCCGCGGCTTGCGCGCATCCTTGCCATTCTCGATCCCGCGCCGGCCGAGATCGTGCTGGTGGACGGCGGCAGCAGCGACGGCACGGCCGAGATCGCCCGCACGGCGGGCCTGCGCGTGGTCGAGCATCGCGAGCGCGGCCGATCAACGCAGATCAACCGGGGCGTGCAGGAAGTTTCCAGCCCTTTGATATGCATCCTTCACGCGGACACGATCCTGCCAGACGACGCCATAGCCGTTATCCGCCTCACGCTCGCGGATCGGCGTGTGGCGCTGGCGGGTTTCACTCCGTTGATAAGCGGTCCTCGGAAGGTTCGCTGGGCGACGAGCTTCCACAATTGGATCAAGACCTGGTACGCGCCGTTGCTGATGCGACCGCACCTTTTTGCACGAGGCGTCAGGTTGCTGTTCGGCGATCACGCGATGTTCTTCCGCCGCGCGGACTTTCTTGCCGTTGGCGGCTGCGCGCCGGGGATGAGGGTGATGGAGGAAGCCGATCTGTGCGTGAAAATGAGCCGCCTCGGGCGGATCCGTCTGGTCAACCGCGTCGTGCTGACCTCTGACCGGCGCATCGAGCAGTGGGGCGAAATGAAAGCCAACTGGATTTACCTCAAGGTAGGGATCAGCTGGGCTATCGGCCTCCGACGCCGGCTCGACAAAGACTATCCCGACATTCGCTGAGGTCGACTCGAAGTCGCGGGTCAGCCGGTCTGCCGCGCGGCCTTTATCGCCTCGGGGAGCGAGATCACCAGCGTCACCCCCGAAATGAGAGTGGCGAGCTGACACCAGCTGCAAAAGGCTTTGTTCTCCTGCCACTCTTCACGTGCCAGCTTCAGGCAGGTGGCGAGATCAAGGCCGGCCTTGGCGGCCGCGGCGATCGGCAGCGCCGGGTTCTGGTGCGCGCGGTCTTTACCCCCGGCGGCCGCGAGCGCCGCTGTCGCGCCGTAGGTGACGATCATCAAAGTGGCATCGGGCACCTGCAGCCGCTTGTATGCATATTCGGAGGCGTCGACCTTTTCCGCGTCCCAAATCCGGCCGGGTAAGATGTCGGGCAGCCGCTTGATAATACCAGTCTGGTAGGCGCCGACTACCTTCCCGATCAGCACTCCGGCGAAGGAGAGGCCGATCGCCCAGCGCCGGCGTGTCAGATCGGAGCTGGTTTCTTCGCGCAGTTCGCGGCTGAGCTGGGCGGGCGGTAGCAGTTCAATCGGCACGCGTCTCTCCGGAGGTAAAGCACAAGCTGAACGGCTGATCCCGGTCTTTTGTGCCAAGCTGCCGCCAGGTCCCCGAACGGCGGGCAATCTAACTGGTCGCGACTTGGCTGAACCCGCATGCTCGGCGGGGCTGAAACGGTGGGGTCCCGATCCGGCCCAAAATGACGATTCAACCTCGATTTCCGCGCCCTAGTGATCTCGCTTGACTGCGAACTGAGCGATCGCACGAAGCAATGCTGCGCTGTCTCCGAAGCTTCTTAAGTGATCGATGGCCTGCGACACCAGCAACTCCGCCTGCTTGCGTGCCCGCTCCGGGCCAAGCAGCGAAACGAAGGTTTCCTTTCCCTGCTCCGGGTCCTTGCGCACGCGCTTGCCGACCGTTGCCTGATCCCCCTGCCGGTCCAGAAGATCGTCCGCGATCTGAAAGGCCAGCCCCACGCAGTGGGCATAGCCGCGCAGTCCCGTCCGAAGCTCCTGCGGTGCTGCTCCCATAATTGCGCCTGCTTCCACGCACCAGCCGATGAGCGCACCGGTTTTCAGCCGCTGCAAGCGCATCACTGCGTCGAGATCGAACCCTTCCTTATGCGGCAGCAGATCCAGCATCTGGCCGCCAGCCATGCCGGCTGCGCCCGCGGTCCTGGCCAGCTCAACCACCAGCTCAGCGCGGACTTCGGCTCGCGGATGGGTGTCAGGCTGGCCTAAAATCTCGAACGCAAGCGCCAGAAGAGCATCCCCCGCGAGCACCGCGGTTGCTTCGTCGAAGGCGCAATGCACCGTCGGCTTGCCCCGCCGCAAATCATCATCGTCCATGCAAGGCAGGTCGTCATGAATGAGCGAATGGACGTGGACGCATTCCACGGCCAGACCAGCCCTTAGCGCTTGCTTTCGCGGGACCTCGAACAAACTTGAACACGCCACCACCAGGAGTGGGCGCAACCGTTTGCCGCCGCCAACAGCCGCATAACGCATCGCCTCGTAAAGGCGTCGGCGCGGGTCAGGCGGATTCGCCAGGATGCGCTCAAAAAGTGCATCGACGTCGTCGGCTGTGCGGCGCATCGAGGGGCCGATCGCCACCGCCGCCTTCAGCACATCGAGCGTCGTCACCCAATCCTCACGGGGCTGAAAATGGTGGTCTCCTCAACGGCTCCAACTTCTTCGAGGCTGACGCTGTACCTATCCCGCAAGGCGTCGATTATCCCGTCGACGATGCTCTCGGGTGTGGAGGCAGCAGCTGTAATGCCGACCGAGCCGGACCGCGGCAGGCGCGACCATTCGATCATCGATGGATCTGATATGAGCTGAACGGACGGGCAGCCCGAAGCCTCGGCGACTTCAGCGAGCCGGCAGGCGTTGGAAGAGAAATGCTCGCCGGCCACGATCAGCGCGTCTACCTTGGGAGCAATCGCGCGAACCGCCGCCTGTCTGTTGGTGGTCGCATAGCAGATGTCGCTGCTGGATGGGCCGATGAGATCATTGAAGCGGGACTCCAGCGCCGCTACGACCTCCTGGGCCTCCTCTACGGAAT